>JASSUD010000027.1:0-33771 GCA_031963225.1 Mycoavidus cysteinexigens | reverse complement strand
AACGTAACCCTGCGCTTGTTATGCCTAAAGCAGATGGTGTACTACAGGCAGATACTGTGCAACCAGAGCTAGCATTATGGCTAGAGCTACTGCAAGCCGGGCCGTCTACGCCTATATTGCAGCAATGGTTGCGTCCCCTTTTTCATCAGCCTCCACTGCGTAGCCAAGTAAAACAATCTCTACCCAGTCTGCTGGTTACTACGCTGCAAACCCTATTAGATGCACCACCGCTGCTACCCGTTGCCGTGCCCTCAAGCATTCCCTCTGCATCGCTAGATGTCCCTAAGCCCCTTTCGGATGCTTACCTTGCAGACCAATTCGAATCTTACCTACACAGTGGCCAATTTGCTAAACCGCAGTGGCTTGGTGCAGATGACTGGCTACTTGCCAAGCTTCAAGCGCATCTCATTACATGGCAACCGGTATTGGCGCGCTGCTGTGTGCAATACCGCACACTAAAGCGCCTGCTGCAGGTCTATAGTCCCGATACATTACGGCACATTAGCCATGTGTTGAGCGGGAGTAGTACTCGGCTTGCGCAGTCCAATCAGGATACCCCTGCTCCGTATCTCACTTTGGGGGCCTTACGTTTTTTCCAACGTAACCCTGCGCTTGTTATGCCTAAAGCAGATGGTGTACTACAGGCAGATACCGTGCAACCAGAGCTGGCATTATGGTTAGAGCCACTGCAAGCTGAGCCGTCTACGCCTATATTGCAGCAATGGTTGCGTCCCCTTTTTCATCAGCCTCAACTGTGTAGCCAGGTAAAACAATATCTATCTAGTCCGATGGTTACTACGCTACAAAGCCTGTTAGAAGCGATACCGCTGGCACCTTTGCAGGCTAAATCTACCGTACGCGCTGCACCTGCCCCTGCCCCTATTCCAGCCACTTCGTCAGATGCCGTTTTAGCAGTTAGCAACGCTGGCCTCGTACTTTTGTGGCCCATGTTACGAGGCTTCCTGACCCACCTTGGCTTAGTGCAAGACAACGCATTTATAAACCATACAGCCCAACTTAATGCGGTGTACTGCCTTGACTGGTTAATTTGGAACGATGATGTAAACCACTACGATCGCACGTTATTGACACGCTATCTATGTGGTTTATCACTCGATACCCCGCTTGATGCTTGGCGTAATCCATCAGCCGAGCACAAAAAAATTATGAAGGAATGGCTTAACGCATTGCCCGTCCAACTTCCAGGACTACATCGCTGTGGGGTTGATGATCTGCGCCAGCTGTTTTTGCAACGATCAGGCAGCTTATTTCAGAAGAAATCAAAATGGATCTTGGACGTTGAGCCTCATGGGAGCGACATCTTGTTGGGCCAACTTCCATGGCCCGTAAATTCGATTGTATTGCCATGGCTGACTGGCCCATTAACTGTTAACTGGCCAATGCAATCCATGCTGTGAGCATCCTGTTCAATGTATTAGCTGTCAGTCGTCTATCTCCTTTCTACAGAGTTCTATGCCTACGATTCCAAAGCGCAAAATGCAAGCCTTACCACTGGTAAACAAAACCCAGCATTTATTAGCCAACGATGTGAATTTATGTGCCTTGTTTATGCAGCTCGAACGTATCGATGGACTATTGCAATGCTATTTGCAGCAGGTGCACGAGCAGGAGCGGGAAGAGGATAAATACGATATGCAGAGCTTTCTCGTGTCGCCGCAAGACCACGAGCAGGGGATAGGCGAGGCCAAGGGTATGCCGCATTGGGCATTCATCGAAAGTGCAATAGTAAAACCGAATGCTGTACCCGTTGATCCAGACAGCCGTCTAGGGCAATTGATCACGCGTTTTGGTTTGACCTCTTTTGAACTGGACTTGTTGCTGTTGAGCTTATTGCCCCAATGTGAACACCGCTACGAAATATTGCTTGGATACCTGCAAAATGATGCAAAGCTGATGAATATTACAGTCGCTTTTGCATTTGCTTTATTGTGCGACGGACTTCCCGACAGGCTTGCTCAACAAGCCTGTCTGTCATCACAGTCTACCCTGCTATTTAATGGCCTATTGACGTTAAAACGCAAAACTAGTCTTTATAGTACTTTGCACGCAGATCCGGCCTTGTACAGTTATCTGATTGGTCAAGATATGCTTCCAGAGTGCCTGGAATGCGTCCATTGGCTAACCGCTCCAGAGCATTTGCCAAATGCCTACCCTGCATTTACTGCACAACTGGCGCAAGCGTGTTTTCCTCGAAGTGAAAATGAAAAAGAGGGGAGTCAAAAGGAATCTGCGATACCTATGATATTGCTGCGTGGTTTGCCGGGTAGTGGGCGGGCTGCTGCGGTAGCTGCAGCAATGGCCAGTGTAAAACGACAGGCACTATGCCTCGATTTGGCACTTTTGCCCGAAGATGATCAGGATGCGCGGGAGGTTTTGATACTCACCCTGCGTGAAGCACGTCTGAGAGCCGCTTGTTTAGTACTCAGAGGCACAGCAGATTTCTGTGTTGAGCGTGTGGCTTTGTTCGCACATTTAAGTAAACGGCTTGCAAACCACACTGGGCCGGTGGTGTGTTTGATCGAACCACATACTGCCCCGCTCTGGGTAGGGAACTTGCCGCAAGTGCTATTGGATTTGCCGATACGCTCGCTAGAAGAAAATAAAGCGCTACTGTGTAGCCAGTTGCGCAGCACGGAGGGCTTGGATGTACAGGGGCTGGTCCAGCGTTTTCAGATGAGTCCGGATACCTTGCGCCAAACGGTACAAGAGGCGGATCTCTATCGCCGCCAACGTGACCCTACTGCGGCTCTATCGCAAGCTGATTTATACGCCGCTTTTCGATTACGCGCCCAGCAAAATTTTGGCAAGCTGGCTCAACGTATCGAACCTGCGCGCCAGTTGGATGATCTAATCATTGGCGATGATTTACACCAGCAATTACAAGAAATCCTAGCAGCTATACGGCACCGAGATCGCATATTACAACAAGGATTTGATCGCAAGATCGGCTATGGCTTTGGCATTAGCGCACTCTTTCACGGTGACTCCGGAACGGGCAAAACGATGGTAGCCGAAGCGCTTGCTGGTGCTTTGGGCGTGGATTTGATTAAAGTGGATTTATCTACTGTAGTCAATAAATACGTCGGTGAGACAGAAAAAAACCTATCCCGTATTTTTGATTTAGCTACCGCTGATGCAGGCGTATTGTTTTTTGATGAGGCGGATGCGTTGTTTGGTAAGCGCAGCGAAACCAAAGATGCGCATGACCGACACGCCAATATTGAGGTGTCTTATTTACTGCAACGTTTAGAAAATTATCCAGGACTCGTCATCCTCGCTACCAACCACCGAGCAAACCTTGACAGTGCCTTCACACGCCGGTTGACCTTCATCACACGTTTTGTAAAACCAAATACACAGCTACGCGAAAAGATGTGGCACCAAATTTGGCCTGAGCAGATTGTATTAAACCAAGATGTTGATTTTGCCACCCTAGCTAGGCAAACCGATTTCACTGGCGCAAACATTCGCAATATCGCTTTACTTGCTAGCTGGCTAGCAGCAGAAGATCGGGTTCCAGTGAGTGGTGCGCATATCAAACGAGCTATGCAACGCGAGCAGGCCAAAATGGGCTGCATTGATTTGTAATTTTGACGGGGGAGTACTGCGGTGACATATGAAGAGCTTGAGAGTACATTTGAAGAGATAAAACAAAAGGAAGCAGACGATCCTACAATTGATAGGACGGTGCTTAAGCTTAATGTCCGTATTCAGCAGACCTTGACCGAATATTTCCCAGACAGCGATTCCATCAACTTCCGCTTTGATCTGCCTGAAAAAAAACCAGAGAGCAGGACTATAAGCATCTTTTTGTACAACATCCAAGAAGATCTGCAAATGCGTAGGGGAGAAGCGCGTAATTACAATCCACGAACCCAAACACTACAGCCGGGATGGGTTCATTTACGCTGCTGCTATTTGATTACCTACTGGCAAGAAAGTGCTACTGCTTACACAAATATGCCCTGGAACGGAGAGCCAAATAAAGGCATGAACCGGGTCTTAAATGCTTTATTGAATGAACGCACATTTGAAGGATTGCCAAATGCGTATACGCGCGTGATTCCCCCATCAGAAGAACTCACCAGCTTGGGCAATTTCTGGCAAGCATTAGAGGATAAGCCACGTTTGTGTTTAAGCTATATGGTGACAATACCGGTACGATTAACTCGACCTATAGAAAAAAATCCACCGATTATTACACTTAGTTCCACATTCCAGCCACACTCCCCGAAAGTGTTCGAAATAATAAGTAAAAATGTGCGAGCGGCAATACAGCAAGCTGTTGGCGCTATGCCTGATTTTAATGAGAATGTGCGCCAACAACTTGATACATTGCGTATTATATGTACGCCGTCAAAGTCCTCTTCTAGAAAAAATTTGGCTGTAGAGATCCATATATCTGGAATATTAACCAAAAATAAATTCAAGGAAGCGATTAAAAAAGAACTGGATCGGCAGAAAAAAAAGACAACGCTTCTTCCAGAGAATATAAACGGCGAACTGGAAATAACCGCATACGATATTTGTGCATTAAAGACGTTAGGCAATTAGCAGAGTCCTGTATTTTGCCATGCGTATTTATAAGTGTTTAATGCTTTGTAATGAGAATTGAGGAACCAAACTGTGACAATCGACATCGACAACACTGTACTGACACTCAACAAGAAAATTAAAAAGGCATTGCTTGCGTATTTTCCAAATGATGTAGAAACAGATCAGAAGGTGCAGCTTACCTTTGAATTACCTGATCAAAAATACCCGCCTAATACTAATACGATAAGTGTTTTTTTATATAACGTACAAGAAGATTTACAGATGCGTAGCAGCGAAATTCGCCACTATGACCCTCTCATAGGTAAATCATCGCCAGGCATCGTACATATATGTTGCTGCTATTTGTTTACCTATTGGCCAGCAATTGGTAGAGACACGGCTCACGACGGGCCAAATAGTGAAGCAACTCGGGCAATGAATCGGGTTTTAAATGCCTTATTAAATCATAATACATTTGCGGATCTGCCTGGATCCTATACGCGTGTACTCCCTCCACAAGAGCGACTCAATAGCCTCGGAAATTTTTGGCAGGCAATGGGTAATAAACCAAAGCTGTGTTTGAGCTATTTGGTAACCATACCGGTACGGTTGGGCAGTGATAAACAAAACATAAAACCAATCAAAAAATTGGCTGCTACATTGAATAACCAAGATGCAGATAATGCGCTAGAGCGTGTGGCAGCAACATTGTGGCAACGCTTATGCAATACGCTCTGTGACCAAGAAGCAAGCAACAGAGAAACCATTTTGTTAGAGCTGGGCCGTACAGTGGCCAGTTGTGTGCCAATTATGCAAAACACAGGCGAACCCTGTTTGCGGTTAATTCTCTCGGGGGTTACCACAAAAGCATGTAAAACAGCACTTTTAGAGGAAATTTGGGCACCCCGCGCAGAGTCAGAGCCACAAACGATAAATGAACGTTGGTCTACACAACGCTACCGCATTGGAGGTGAGGAGATGTCGCTTATGGAGGTAAATGTCGATCAGCTAATTGAATCATAATCCTGAGAAAGGGTACTTTAAACAGCTTGAAAAATTGTATATCTGCCTATTATCTATTTTCTCCATCGGTATAGCACATACCATAATCTGATTTGAGCAATTTAATGTCGAATCATTTTGATGCGACGGTTAAATTTCTGAGATAATTTTCTAGAGTTTTATCCACTTACATGGGCTGATTATTTGCTGATGAGATTTTTATAGATAGAAGTGGCATCATAAATTTTTTCACATAATATAAATAAACATTGCCAAAAACTGGTGAGTACAGATCAAAGTGGTTTCGGCTGTTCTCCATTAAATTAATCCAGAAAAGGAACATGTGATATGCTCGAGTCAGATATTGCAAACTACAGCGCAAAATATATTAATTTGCCCATCAATGCGGAAGAGCGAGCTAAATTAGATAAAGAACTTAGCTCGTTACCTGGAGGAATACATTGGCCAGGTCTGAGAGATAAGACGCGCGCTACGGAAAATCCAGAGGAATCAGACCAGAAATTTAAAATAAGACAAGTATGGAGCCTTATTAGTGAATCATCGACTCAAATGTTGGAATTAAATTCCATATTGCAAGCTATTGAAAATGATAGTTATTATCAAAATGGATTTCGGATAGCGGGAAAATCTTTACTAAATAACGCTGGAAAATCTTTAACCACTACAGGCACTACTGCATTAGGAGGAGCGCTAGGTTCATTTATTACTCCTGGACTTGGCACTATAATAGGTAGCATATTAGGTGGATTAGTCGGAGGGATTATTGATAAAAAATTCACAAGTAAAAATTCGGTCGATGTTCTGACAAAGATCAGTCCTGAACTTAAAATAAAAAACCTCTATCCATCACGAAAGAGAATGGATAGAGCAATATCGAAGGCATATCTCGGATATAACTATGGAGCCGATGGGACAACGGCTGGAAGTAACGCGGCAAACTTTGTGATTAAGGAATTTATCTCATTAGGGAAAACTATGCTTCGATTTGTACCTGTTACAGATCTAGGTACTCTTGTTTATGACCGTTGTAAGGTTAACTCAGGGTTAGCAATAGGAAAAATAATAAGATTAAGAGAATTTACCAATGAACTTGAAGACGTTCTAAAAAATGAAAGAATTGTTGCCGAGAATTGTTTTACTGAACTCAGAACAAATACTATTACGCCAAACATAAGAACGCAGCTTGAAGACCTACTCAGGTTAACTAAAATACAAGAAAATCCGGATATTACAGTTGAAAAGATGGATACAGAATTTGCTACAGCGATAAGTTTAATTGATGCAAATCAACTTATTTTAGATAATATATTAAACCTATTAGTCTTTCTTATTGATCAACAAGAAATAATGGAAATCATACCAGAGGAGGAAAATATCCATCCTCCTGATCCCCATGATCAAGCGCAGCCTCTGCCGGGACAAGTAAATGGAGGGGCTGGTGCACGACAAGCTCCTATTGTACAGCTTCAGGACTTGGAAGATTGGGGAGACGCAGAATAAGAAAATCCTATGGAAGACCTAAATAATCTTCGAATATGAAGAGCAAAAGCAACTAAATGATGGGTAGGCAGACGCTTGTGCTGTAACGCGATGCATTAATTGCTGCTGGCGTTGAGTTAAACAGTATGTATAAAGGTTTGGCATGAAGCCGAGATATGCTGGCGGCACATTAAACTTTCCCTTTTCGTTCAGAGGTCGAGCCCGGCTTAGACGCCCGCTTACGCTGGAGAGGATTGTCTATTACTGGTGGCCCTAAAGAAGATTTACAGATGCGTAGCAGCGAAATCCGCCGCTATGACCCTCTCACAGGTAAATCAGCGCGCGGCCTCGTACATGTATGTTGCTGCTATTTGTTTACCTATTGGCCAGCAAATGGTAGAGACACGGCTCATAACGGGCCAGATAGTGAAGCAACTCGGGCAATGAATCGGGTTTAAATGCCTTATTAAACCATCGTACATTTGCAGATCTGCCTGAAGCCTATACACGTGTACTCCCTCCGCAAGAGCGGCTCAATAGTCTGGGAAATTTTTGGCAGGCGATGGGTAACAAACCGAAGCTCTGTTTGAGCTATTTGGTAACCATACCGGTACGGTTAGGCAGTGATGAACAAAACATCAAACCAATCAAAAAGTTGGCTGCTACATTGCATAACCAAGATGCAGATAATGCGCTAGAGCGTGCGGCAGCAACCTTGTGGCAACGCTTATGCAATACGCTCTGTGATAGAGAAGTAATCAACAGAGAAACCATTTTGCTCGAACTGGGCCGCATAGTGGCTCGTTGTGTGCCCATTTTACCGAACACAAACAAACCTTGTTTGCGTTTGATTCTCTCTGGAATTACCACAAAAGCATGTAAAAAAGCACTTTTAGAGGAAATTTTGGCGCTCCGCGTAGAGCCAGAAACAATAAATGAACGTTGGTCGGCACAACGCTACTGCATTGGAGGTAAGGAGATGTCGCTAAAGGAAGTAGACGTCGATAAGCTAAAGGAAATTAAATAGCCTGTAGTCAAAAACTTGAGAAGGGTATTTTAAACGACTTGAAATTGTGCGACAGCCTATTTTCTTCTGCGCTGGCATAAAAATTACGGTAAGTTGATTTGAGCGATTTAATGTCGAATTATTTTAATCGAGTGGCAAAATTTCTGAAATAGCTTTCTAGGAATTTTGTGCACCTGCGTAAGCTTGATTATTTGCTGACCAAATTTTACGGTGATAAGAGACATAATAAACTCTTTCCACACCATATTATTAAAATTTCTAAAAAAATGGTGAATATAAATTAAAGCTTTTTCGGCCGTTTTTTTGAAAACAGTCGATTGAACCCATCCAGAAAAGGAGCATGCGATATGCCTGAATTAATGAATGCTCAACGTAGCAAAGAAGTTGTTAACTCGCCTGCTATTTCGGAAGAGGCTGAAGAAGTGGAAGAGGCTGAAGAGGCCGAAGAGATTAATCATAACTCTAGGTGGCCCGCTCGACTTACATCAAATATTGCCAAAATAAGCAAAATGCATTGCAATTTGTCTGTCAATAAGGAAATGCGTGAAAATTTTTATTCTGGATTTAGGCAGCTCCCTGGAGGAATACGTAATCCACTGTCAATGATCAAATCTTTCGTGGAAAACATGGGAACCCCAATCCAAAATAGAAATTCAAAAAGCGCTGACCAGATATTTAAAATAACACAAGTATGGGGCCTTGTTAGCGAAGCATCGTCCCAAATGTCGGAATTAAATTCCATATTAACAGCTATTAAAGAAAACTGTTATTTGGAAAATGGATTTTGTATAGCTATAAAATCTATAGTAAGTAACCTCATCAAATCAGTAAGCACTGCAACTGGGGGACCGATTGGAGGGCTGTTAGCTGAAAACATCCTGATTAAAGATCTTTTTGATCTTATAACGGAGAAAAATCCTAAATGGGAAATAAAAAATCTTTATCCATTAATAACGAGAATCGATGAAAAACTAACGGAGTCATATCTCGGACATGCAGCCGAAATAGATGCGGGAGATGTCGGCGCTAGTATAGCAGGCTATACGATTAAAAAAGTTATCCCAGTAACGGAAACTCTAGGCAAATTTGTCCCTTTTAAAGATATCTGGACGCTTATTTATGAACGTTGTAAGGTTAGCTCTGGCTTAAAGCCAGCAATAATAGAAGGTTTGATAAGATTTATCGAGGAACTTAAAGTTGTTCTAATAAACGAAACAGAGGTTGCTGGGCGATGCTTTCGTAAACTCTTTCCTGAAGCTGATGATAGCACTCCCTTTTCGCTACACAGAGGAACACGAGTAGGGAAGATTTTAAGATCACTCAAAATAAGTGAAGATCTGAGTACTACGTTTCAGAATATAGAATACAATTTTGGTAACGCGATGAGTTCAATTTGTGAAATTAAATCGATTTTAGTCCCAATGTTGGAATCAGCAAAATCTCTTTCTAAGGAACAAGAAAGGATAGAGGAACAACTATATTTGAGCGGTTCGATAGGCACAAACTATAATAGTTTCAATGCGATTGTACAGTAAGGCCTTGCCAAGAGGCGGGGTTACCTGGTTTGATAGAGGTGCAAATCTTTTTATTAAACAAGCGCGTAAGCGCCCAGGAATAACCCCATGCATAGTGTTTCTTAAAATATCATCAAGCACAAGGTATGCTTGCTGAATCTAGCGACCGGACTTGGAAATATATCTTGAGCCTGTAAGGTGATGGAATTCTTGCGCGATACATTTTATCGCTATCAAACAGCGGTAGAAACGGGTGGCGTGGAAGCGTTGATGAATGCCAATCGAAGAAAACCCAATCTCAAAAATCGAGTGGAAGGAGCCACTGAAACTTTGTTGGCGGTTCTTCATGTACTGGTAGCTTCTTAAACTTTCCCTTTTCGTTCAGAGGTCGAGCCCCGCTTAGGTGCCCACTTACGCTGTAGAGGATTGTCTATTACTGGTGGCCCTAAAAATGTGCCAGCTAAATGCTCTAGAATATTAGAGCCGCGTCGATCAAATACTTTAATAATGACTTCGGCTAATTTGATGCCGATTAAGCCCACTACAAAAGATATGGACCCTTGTAGTGATGTGCTCGCTGCTGGGGCTAGATAGGCATTAATACCAGGGGTCAAGAAGGTCGCTGTGGCCAGGCCGATACGCGGCTACGATGCGACATTTTTGGCAGTAAAGCTGCCGGCACTAATGAACCCACCGCGCCTGCGAGGAATACCCACAAATTTCCTAGAACCGTACTCTCTGGTGCCATCCTATTCTTCTCTTTCGTTATGTTTGCGTTGTATTTATCAATACCGCCTATACGATTAACGATCTTCGTTGAGTGCTTGCTGATTCTGTACCCATTGTTGCAATGCTTTTAATTGTCCAGCAGTTTTGTGGTAGAGCTGCGATTCTCGTTCATGCTGGACTTCAACGTCTGAGAGCTTAACGGCTGAGGCACTTTCTGGCAGGCGCTGGGCAATAAGCCACGGCTGTGTCTGAGTTATTCAGTGACGGTACCGATAGAGTTAGCGATCAAAGAGAAAAAAGTACCGCCGGTCACAGAACTGGTCACTGCCCTGGATGCGCTGGATGTTCAGGATGAAAACAATGCGCTTAGAAGGTGTCGGTAGACTTGTGGCAGCGCTTGTGCGACATGCTCTGCAAAAAAGAGCCTAAGACTGATAGACAAACCCTATTACGAAAATTGGGAGGTGTGGTGCTGCGTTGTGAGCTGATTAAGCAGAAACCAAAGAAAGGCGGCCATTATTTGCTCTTGAACTTTTCCGGAGTTACGACATAAGCGTACAAAAACGCGCTTCTGTTGGAGCTCTGCGGGAAGAGTGCCTCGTTTGATTTATCGCAAAATAATGTAGTGGCTAGCTGGAGGGAAACATATTCCATTGGAGGCGTGATGAGGGAGATCAAAAAGGCAAATTTTAATAAATTGCTCGCTATTCCTTAATCGCAAACGTAATCTGAATGCGCATCTACAAAAATAAATAATTAATAGCTAGAACAAAAACGATGCCGAAGTATGTCAAAGGAAGGAGAGAAAAATGCCAATTACACAGTTGGAACAAGCTGCTAAAAATACAGGAGCATTAAATAAATGCTTGCGCACTCAATAGATACAGTATATATGGTTGGTTCATAAGCCAGAGAGATAATAGCTTGATCTAAATAATGAGTTGGCATTTAGAGTAAAAAGGATAGCACTATGTTTACCCTGTTAACGATAATAAAAAAAATGGCATCAGGAAAGTTTTATACAGGGCTGTTGCTTGGTGCGGTTTGCGGTATTGCACTGGCATCCTCTCTACATTTTGGCCCTCGCTTCGATAAGCTTCAAGCAGTTTTTCTAAAGCATCAAGCTGATTTAGCTATGGCTAATGCAAAGCTGGCTATCGTACAAAACATCGTAGTCAGGCAAATCGAAACGCAATATCGCGATCGTATAAAAATCGTAAAGGAACAAAGTGATGTATCTACTAATACAGCGTCTGATTATGTCACTGAAGAAGATGCTGCCCGTTCTAGCATTAACCTTGGCTTCGTGCGCAGCTACAACGCCGCATTCACTGGTGCGCCTGCCAGACCTCCCACACAGTCTGACCGAGAACCCTCCAGAATTTCGCTTACTGACCTTGCCAGCACCAACGCTTTTAATGCCGGCGTCTGTAGGCAGTGGCGAGAGCAAGTCTTAGGGCTACGAGATTTATATTTGCAATTGCAGCAAGCACAAGCGTTAGCGAAGGGGCAGTAGGCGTCCGATTCCTTCTGTACTAGTCATCCTCATACAAGTCCAAGTCCGAAGCGAAGGGCGCTCGTAAATCGATGTCCACTTCCAAACATAATGTCTTGTCGTGCAGCAGCGCTCCGTAGTCCTGTCCGCGCACTCGCTCGAATATTAGTTCCAACACCTTACAGTCGTATGCATCCGAATGCGCTTGCACAGGTCCTGCAACCTTCGTCTTAAACCGCACTTGTAAATCTGCGCTCGGGTATTTTCTATGACAACTCTCGCTTGATTTTGGTACTATTTTTGCCTGCCTGCGCAGAGGACGCAGCGCCGCGTGCAGAAGACGCTGCGCCGCGCTCTGCGCGCGTGCTAAAGTCACCACTTTGTCATCTTCCGAGAATACATGCATGTGAAAATCTGTACGGTCCTCTATCTTTTTTATCTCTACTGTATCATCCGATAACACTGGTGTAGCTAATGTCACCAACTGTCCTATGCTAACCTTGCCTTCGAGCTTCGCGACAGCATTTCTTGCTACATTACCCCCATGACTATGCCCTATGAGATGAACCTTTATATTTTGGGCATTGAGCGACATAATCAGCTGACTCAGAGCTAACGACGCGTCCTCCCTATCCTTTGGTTTATCATCCCCTCTCCATATAAAGGCCATTAACGGCTTACAAAGCTGAGATCGAATTACCGCATTGTTGGGATTGTCCGGATCCGCCCAGCCGTTTAAAGCCGCCCTTGGCGCCCACGTGCCATGTATCAAGATGGTTACACTTGTTAAGTCCCTCGGCTTGTCTTTCCATTGCCATTTCCCTCCCTCCTGCTTAACAAGCTGGCCTTGGTATTTCTCTTCCACAATGGGTTGAGGAGTGCCTTCAAATATATCCTGCATCCCAGTGGTTCTCATACACTGCTTTATCTGCTTCTCCAAACATCCCTTCTGTATACTAGCTCCAACTCCCATGCTTGCCTCCTTATAATCGCCAATAAAAGGATGCCAACACAGCACTGTCATCCACCCGATTCAATTCACACACTGCTCTGGCCTGCTTTGCTATACGGCGATTAGCAGGCCAACTCTCTATCACTGCACTGCGCCTGCGCTAACATCACGGTTAGACCTATCCAGTCGCTGCCATGCCTTACGATTGCTTTTATTTTGATATACCGTTTTACGCTTATTAATATCACCATTACTTTTTTTATAATTTCCCATTGGGCGCTTAATTTCATACGTATCATTTTTTACGAGCTTCCACTGGCTCGGGTCCAGGTCATATAAACGTTTACGTTTTCTTACTAGACTCGAGAAATACTTAAAAATATTAATAGCATCCTTTATAAGGACTTTATTTTTAAGGGCCTTATTTTTAAGGGTGGCAATCTCTTTAAGGGCCTCACTTTTAATGGCCTTATTTTTAAGGGCCTCATTTTTAATGGCATTATTTTTAGGGGCATTATTTTTAGGGGCATTATTTTTAATGGCTTTATTTTTAGGTGCTTTATTTTTAGGTTCTTTATTTTTAGGGGTGTCACTAGACTCGTTAAAGTCATCAACTTCCTTATTATATTTTTCCATTTTTTTATTAATATCTTTCATAAGTTTGAATACTCCATCATTCTCAATGATATATTTTGAATTTTCTTCAAATTTGCCTCCTGGGTCATCACTTCTATTTTTTGGACCAACAAAAATATTGCAAGACAGCCAAGTATAGAACTGATTAAAGTTATCGTAGCCACCGAAGCTGTCTTCATTTTCCGCATTTTTTATCTGGCCAGAGAATACTACATTTATATAATTTTTAATTTGTTCGCTTTCTTTTTCTTTTATTGAAGCTAATTTTAAAGCTAATATTTCAGCTTGTTGCTCTGGGCTTAGCTCCTTTTCTTCTTCTGTTAACTCTACTTTATATTCTTTGAGATTTATGTATGCATTAATTTTTTCTAATAATGAATAGCTGAAGGACTCCTCTTTTCCGATATCTTCGCGCTCTACAGTTTTATTGTAGAAATCTCTTATTGTATTATATGGAATTATATGATGTCTAGCTAAATGAATTGAGTTTTCACTCACCTCACTTTCTAAATTGCTGCTACGGCCTGAAAGCTCTTCGTATGGCTGAGCTTGTCGTTTCTTAATATCAATCTTAATATAATCCCTCACATTGTCACTCATATTATCCCTCTATCTTTTATTTAAAAATCGATTTGTTGTTACGCTAATTATAGATTTTATCGGATTCAACACCATTCGCGTTGCTCGGATTTTTTATTACAGCAATAAGATAGAAATTTTTCAATGGGAATAAAATAAATATTTATAAATGCTTATTTTTATAAAAAACCATTCATTGAATAGCTTTTAAGGAAGAAAACATCAAATAAGCAAAGCTGCCTTTATACGCTTTTATTTATATTATTCATAGCAGTTGCTAAATGAGCTATTACTTTATCTTTTTCAGCCAATTGTTGCTCAAGCTCAGCAATTCTTTTTTCTAAAACTGCTGTACAAAAAGAAGATGTGCGAGTATCTGCTAATTGCTTTAATAGCGTGCCTTGGGCAACGAGCTGTTCTTGGGCTTTTGCCAGTTGCTTTTGAAGTTGGTCTTGTTTTTCATTTAATTCGCGAGAACTATCATGAATAGTGTTAGTCAGATGCGTCCCAGCCTGATTAAAAAGTGTTGTAACGCTTTCATTAACCTTGTTGTTAACCGTATTTGCAAATTTATCTATAGAACTCATACTTAATTCCTCCCCTCCAAGGCAGATTTCTAAATTTTCTAGTATTTCGAGAATATTTTTTCTAACAAAAAGCTTTTGCTCTAACTGGGCAGTGCGTACCTTTGTTCCAAAATCGACAGAAGAGGGGATGATTTTGAGTATAAATAACATTAAAGGAGCTGCTGCGCCAAATATAAAGCCACCTACTAACTGTATACAAGAGATAAAGACAGACGCGAGCATAGAGAGGTTTTCAGCATCCTTTATCGCAGCATGATGATCTTTGGCAGATGCTTCTATACTTTCTTCGATTGTAGTGCGTAAATTCTGAATTTTTTTTCGTCCGACACTTAAAAAGCTAGATTCTTCAGATCTACTTTGTGTTCTTCCTATGAATTCAAAAGGTCCATCGAGTTCAAAATCCAGAGATCGCAAAGTAATTGGTGAGTTACTACTTTGTGCAGGAGGTAACCAATCCAAAGGACTTAATAGCGTATCTTGAATAGATTGATTAACGTAGACTGGTTCTGCTAAAGCAAAATCTGTATAGAGTTTGGAAAAAAGATGACACGTTAATTCCCTAGCCTCATATATCCATTGATTATCATTTTCTTGCTCTTTAACGCTATCATAGAATGGTATGTGATCTTTACGTTTTACAGCGAGGGCACACAACGCCTGTTTTGCCGTAAATAAACCCTGCTGTGCTTGGATGCCTTCCGTATTCAGATCATGCTTTTTATGAATTGGACCATATAAGGGATGGAGTTTTAAGCGGTGAGCTTTGCTTTTCCCTTTTTGCTTGGTTAGAGAGGAATGTTTGTTCCAGGTAGAATAAATGGTCTGAAGGCTTTCCGAAGATGCTTTGGGGGAAGTTAGATTTTTTTGCCCTGCTTTTCGCAGAAGCAGGAAGCTTTCTACGCTAGCAAGGGTTGCACGTAATGCCTGATCTGGCGAATCTATTCTGTAAGGATAGAAGCCTGCAGATACTTTATCTTTAGTAGATTCGACTTTAAAGTCGATGTGTGGGCATTGCGTAAATGCGCTGGATATACCCAGTCTAGTTATTATTGGCATGTATTAGTCTTTTATATTTATATTTGCCTTTATAATTACTGATAATCTATTGCCGCAGCATCCGTTAATTCCCTGAATATTGTGGTCGGTGGAGTTTTATCGAACCCTTTGGCATAGCCATCTCGTAGGTTGGTGGTGAGGAACGAACCCCAACATGCATACCACAGTGTCTTTGATAACCTGCCTACAGATTATCTAAAAGTAAAAATATGATAAAGAAGTAAAATTGGCTGAAATTGCTCTCACACAATCTGAAATGCAGCGGTTTGATCAATTGGCTTGTAATTGCCGATAAAATAGCTGGCTACAATGCTGTTGTACTGCTGTAGATATAATGTCATCGGTGTGCAAAATAAATTGCACACGGTCAATACGATGCCTATCGGGCGGATGGTGTGACATGACGTTTTTATTCTTATACAAATGCGCAGGGTATTTAGCGCAGTAGTGCTCTTAGCCTTTTATTGGCCTCTTTTTATTTTTTTAATTTATTTTACGCTGGTATTCAAAAAGACTGTGGTGCGCATGTTGGGGTTCGTTCCTCACCACCAACCTACCGAGATGGCTATGTAAAAGGGCGCTATCAAACTCCGTCAACCACAAGAAAAGCAAAGAATGGTAGGTTGGTGTTCCATATCTTTTGTGCCTCAACCTGCCCGATGTGCAGTTAAAGATACCGCGAAAAGCGCAAACGCCAAACCTCTTACACGATGGCAGAGCAGGGAAGGACGGTGAGCACGAAGAATTTGCTGCGCATGTTACGTTTTGCTGAGATATTTGAAGATGAAAAAATTGTCTACCCGCTGAGTATCCAATTGAGTTGGACGCATTTGTGCTACAAGTTGCTATATGATACTACATTTAGTACCATCCATATATGAGCAAACAAGATAAACTATTGGTACGGATGCGTAACAATCCCCATGATTGGCGCATTAGCGAGCTACTTAACATCGCGCAGCAATACGGCATATCGGTACGCAACAATGGAGGAAGTCACTATGTATTTGAATATCCAGGTATAGAAGAAGATATTTGCATACCCTCACATCGTCCAATTAAAGCTGTGTATGTGCGTCACTTTCTTGCACTGATTAGCCAAATTGAGGAACTTAATAATAATGACTAAATCTCAAGTAAAAACCATCCAAAACGTAGTCTCATCTTATCCATTTGAGGCATACGCTCACGTGATTAGCCCTTTATCAAAAGAAGATGGCGGTGGATTTCTCATTACCTTTCCTGATCTACCGGGTTGCATGGCTGATGGCGAAAATGAAAACGAAGCATTAAAAAATGCCCGCGATGCTTTTCAAGCCTGGGTTTCAGCACGCGCGGATGCCTGTAAAGCACTTCCCGAACCTAAATATCTTCCTGAACATAAAGAAGCACTACAAGCCTCTGGTAAGTTCGTCGCTCGTTTACCAAAATCTATGCATGCACGACTTGCTAAGCGGGCCAGCATAGAAGGCGTTTCACTTAATACGTTGGTGCTCACTTTCATCGCTGAAGCATTAGGACGACGAGAGTATGAATTGAATCGCTCAATCGGAGGATAAGTTCAAAAATTGCCCTAACATATAAGGCATCTGCGGCTTGTAGTAGCTTAGTCCTCCTGCTCTTCTTCCTGCTCCTCCTCCTCTTCTATAAAAGTTTCTAAAAAAGCTTCTAAAGCACGATCCATACTTTCTTTAAATTTAGCAGGATCGGATAGGAAAAGTTGACGCTGTTCTTCTGTTAATAAATGCTCAACGATTTCAACTCTTTCAATTTGACTGAGTATCGATTTCTTATTAAATAATTGGGGATTCTGTATGGATAAATCCTTTATGGTATCAAGCAGTAATGAGCTTTGAGCCACTGGTTCAGCAGCTCCAGAAGTTGAAGCTACTGGCACTGGATCAGGCTGCTTTCTTCCAATTTTGTCTTTAATCACTTGTGCAACTGCGTCACGCTTTGTTTTATTTATGTCTTTAATTTGCGCCATCACTTCTGTACCCGCTTTATTTGATAGTCCCCCAGTCTCCGTTTCTTGGCCCAGTTGTGCGAATTTTTCGAGCATATTAATGCCACCAGAGGCTTTCCAAACAACTTGACCTCCTTTAAATACGATTTTTAATGGCAAGGGTGCCAGAACAGTAGCAGCGTCTAAAACTATAGCACCTGCTGTACTTACTATTAAATTAATACCCGCTGTTTCTAATTCATCGCGGACTTTTGTGTCAAATGCATTTTCAAGTGCTTTTTTTCCTTCATCGGTGAGTGTCGAGTAGGCTGCCCCGGCTTTTGCTGTATTTTTGGTCACCTCCATGGTTTTTTTTATATTTTCTATTGAATTTATTGCCGTATCCTGGATGGCTGCGCCAAGAATGGGCGCAGGTTCTAACCCGTTGATATCTTTCGCAGCAGCAAATTGCCCTAACTCCATAGCTGCTTGAATTCCCTTTATTACCGCGTGTAGACCAGGTATATCACCATGTGCTACACGTTTTATAGTGTTTAGTTTTCCAATGAGATTTTTTTTGGCTTTTTCTAAAATCGAAGAATTTGCACTCTGTTCTTCTACCCGTCTTGAAATAGCCACCGCCTCTCCATCGCCATAACTTATATTAAACGGCTGAGCATGATGACTTCCTTCTTCTTGCTTTTTCATCTTGTCATATGCAGCTTTTCCTATTGCCGCACCACCAGTACCGATTTTACCCGCATGGCTTCGTGCTACGTTCCCCACTGCTCTACCAGCATGTTTAATTAGGTTTCCAAGCATATCAATCTCCACAAATAATAGAGCGCATCGGTTCACGCAATGCTTTGAAGTGCTGCTCTCCAAGCCGTGTAATAGCAAGCTGGCTTTCGTGCGTTCCCCCTGCTAAAACGCGTTGCGCTGCGTGCTCATCTCCAATCAATACAGCTGGACCACTACCGTATCCATTGAGTTCATTGTTTGCTTTAGTAATACCTACTAACACCGCAGGCCAAGTGGTGAGGGGGCCGCGCTGGCAATAGCCACAATAGCGGCTAATAAAATCCTTTTCCACACAGTGCCAATACGCCTCTTTTTTTTGCCCCAATTTTATCCATCCCCCCATGTCCTGCAAAACCTGTTGAATCAGTGCATCATCAAAGGTCACACTCTCATAGGTTCCAACGTCACATAACGCATTTTCTACCTTGGTCCAGGCGATGCGGGCGTTATCTTCCGTTGATCCTCGGAGTAATCGCACTATGTCAGCAGGTTTAGGCATAAACTGGCCATTGCCAGGGTTAGTGATGTGCATGTGAAATGCTTTTGTCAGTGCTTTTATTTCAAAAGAGTGCATTGCGTGCCACCACAGATCCAAAATCGATGCGCTGAGCTTTTGTCCATACAAGTCATAAATGCGTTCCAACAATATCCCGAATCCTGCTTTATCCTGCTGATGCATTTTTGACCTCCATTGCATCATCCAACCATTGACTCGTAATACGTGCGTTATGTGCCTCTAAAGCGGCTTGTTTATCGAGTTTTGGCGCTCGCCCCTGCTTAAGTTCGCGTGCTTGCGATGCTAAGACGCTATTTACATAGGCTGGTAAACAAGCAACTGGTTCAGAGGATTTTTCCCGTGCTGCATTGATGGCCTGATTTACCTGTCTAATCGTTACCCCTGCTGCACACCAGGCTATAAAAAAGGGCCATACTTTTTTACGCTGGCCATCTTGTTTTACAAAATACGACGCCCATTCATCTTCATTCTGGGGGCAATCGTCGTCTCTGCTAGCCGCTATGACGATTGCTTTCTCAGCATCTTTGTTTATTTCCGTACAAAGTGCATTTGAAGACGAAGATGAAGCCAAAGATGAAAAAGAAGTTGAAGATGAAGAAGAAATTGAAAGCGAAGATGAAGATGAAGGGGTTAGGTTTGACTTAACTTCTTTTTTTAATTTTGCTTTACGAGAAGTTAACGCGCTGTTTGTAGTAGGCTTAACCTCGTGGTTATCCTGATGGTTCATCAAGGGCTTAACGTTGACGTTAACTTGATGGTTAACGTCACGCTTTACTAAACTAGGATTACCACCTAATTTGCCAAACGCGGAACGTTCTTCTCGTGTTGCCTCATCTTTGAGCATTCGGCGAGAATAGATACATCCTTGTTCAGTACGTGAAAATACTCCGGCACTTTCTAACTCTTCTAATAACCCTTTAACCGTTTCTTCGTATTCTCCGACCAAACGTGCCAGTGAAGCGGTATCCATAGGTTTTCCATTAAGCGATAGATGGCCATACGGCAAGCATTCGTGCATGATGCATATCATTTCAGTCCATAACCCCCTTGCTGCTAGAGAGCGAGTTTGTAATGCCGAATCTTTACGCCAGTCACTCGGATAAAATTGAAAAGCAGGTCGTTTCATGATGGATTTCGCTTCCTTCAGAATTACTTGTTGCATAGAAGAATTAGATGCAGCTCAGGGTGAAGTACCTGGTAATGCGTTCATTCGCTATAGGATTGGTCATCCAATTTTGCCTTTAGGCAAGGATTCATACAGCTCTAGCAGCCGCTTATACGTCGATGCCAAAACATCCTTGCCGCGACCGTTTTGTATATGGCTGATAGCCCCTTGCGTAAGGTGGGTATGATCAGCAATTTGTTCTTGCAACCATCCCTTGGCACGAAGCGCCAAAACAATTTCCTGAGCATTCATATTGAGATTAGTCCCATCAATTAAATATAATATTACGTATACTATATTATAAATAACTTAATATGATAGTGGTAATATTTCGAGATGGCATGTATATTTAATACATGCGTAATAATTTTGCTTCCCGCCTCACTCAAACTCGACAGATTCGTGGCCTGTCACCGGAAGAGCTAGCTAGAAAAGCGGGCATGGAGCCTGACGCCATTAAACTTCTGGAAAGCGGGGGAGTGCGCAATGGCTGGCGATTTTCTGAGATTGCCTCCGTACTTGGCGTTAGCCTGAAATGGCTGGCAACAGGCATTGAAGAAGAGGTATCAACCAATCCTGCTGGGGAGGGAACAAGCTGCAACACAGGCACTTTTGCCTCTCGTCTTGTTCAAGCTCGAAATGCTATTTTCTGGACACAGAAAGATCTTTCAGAAGCAACTGGCATAAACCAGACGACCATTTCGCACCTAGAAAAAGGACGAAATAAGAGCTCTCGGCAGAGCACTGCACTTGCTGCTGCATTAGGTGTCAGCGAAGAATGGCTAGTTACAGGAGAAGAAAGGGAACCGCTGATCCATTCAGAAAAAAATCCCTCTAAGTCACAGACGTCTATTCGTCCAGCCATCATGCGACGGCTTTTGAATGCCGCTAAGGCTTTGTCAGTGGAGCAAATTGAACAGCTCGCAAATTCTGCTGAATCCCTTGTGCAGCAAAAAGAAATTACCCCATTAAAAGCAACGCATCCTACTGGTCCACCGGGGCGCATACATTCTGCAGATGGGCAGACTTTGAAGAAGAACAAGCTCTCTCAACACATCAAAAAAGCAAGTTAAGTTGTAAAAAAAGCGATGCACCTCAGATCGGTCATCGCTTTTTTTACGTCTGCTCCTTCCTAACACAATATTTCTAATCTTACTTGGAGTGTTTTGCCGATTGAATACTTTAGTAAGAAAATAAGAAAATACCTGTTTATTAGGGTAGAGATGCTATGGTGGAAATATTGTCATTTGACGAGTTGCGAAAAAAGTAGCGAAGGAAACCGCTTCTGCCACAGAAAGACGCAAACCATCATGTGTAGGACAAATGATCATTGAACGCCTCGAAGATGGCAGTGAACTTCTGTATATCAACGGGTATTACAGGGAGCATCTTGACAGCGCAATGGATGGTGCCATCGGCTTGGCAAAATATGCCAGGGATTGCTGGCGGGGACTGGATGACTAGTAGTCAACATGCATAAAAAAATCGCTATCTACGGGTAGCGATTTTTTTTGCCTGCAGAAATTCCACTGTCAATATTGCTTATACAATATTACTAATATAATATTGCTATGCGTTATGGAGATGTATTCACCTGTAGCTAACCATTGCGTGGTGCAAAACTTATATTGAGGGGCCTTTAATGCCAGATACCTGCGAAAATTCTTGCTATTGCAAGCAGAAAGAATGCAGTCATGCAGAACTACTCATGCAAACTTACTTTGAAAAAATATGTGCAGCGCCTCAAGAAGAAGACATTGTAGATAGTCTGTATGCACTCACTATTGCAGATATACGCAGATTGCAGTGGGCTTGGCGAACGGGAGATGCAGAATTTGGCGCAACGATGCGTTATGTATGGAAAAGGAGTTTTAAAACTCTAGCACACATGAAAATGCGGAATAACGAGGACGATACATGTTGCGTTATTTAACTATTCCGAAATTTGCACTTGAGTCAGGATATACAGAAGACGCTATTCGCTCAAAAATTCGGGATGGTATTTGGCCGCAGGATGAGATTTGGCATAAAGCGCCAGATGGGCGCATATTGATCGACGTAAAAGGATATGAAATATGGGTGGAAAGAGGCGGGGTGTTGAAGCGGCCTCGGGGAGTAGTATACAAATCGCGTTTACGTACCGCGGCGTCCGTTGCCGTGAACGAATTAGGCTTAAGCCCACCGCCGCTAATTTGACGCGTGCGGAGCAACACCGTGCAGCGATTTTATATGCAATTGAATGTGGATCATTTGATTACGCAGAAACTTTCCCAAAATCATCCAAAGCGGTTCTTTTTGCTGAGAAGAAAAAAGAAATTCAAACCGTTGAATCGTATTTTGGAACCTGGTTTGAGAAACAGAAAAAACGCCTAAAAGCTAGCACATATGACGGGTATCGGAAAATTATTAACTACCATCTAATACCAGAATTTGGCGAAAAAAAGCTCGATGAGTTAACGCGTGAAGTTATTTCAGATTGGCTTGAAACTTTAGATTGCTCCAACAAACGATTAGCCAATATCCAAAGTGTACTTCGGCAAGCACTAAGTGATGCGGTGAATAAGAGACTGATCAAGGATAATCCGCTACATAACTGGACATACCGTCAACAAAGTAAGCCAAAGGAAAGTGAAGATATTGACCCATTTACTATTGAGGAACAAGAAACAATCATTAAAGCATTTCCTTCTCAAGTAGCTAACATGATTAAGTTTGCTTTTTGGTCAGGATTGCGTACCAGTGAAGTAGTAGCACTTAATTGGTCAGATATTGATTTGGTAGAAGGGGAGATTAAGGTTAGACGGGCAATGACACAGGCAGCAAAAGGAGTGGCAGAGGATACGAAAACTCGGTCAGGCAGGCGCAATATAAAGATTTTGCCGCCAGCTTTAGATGCTCTGAATGCTCAAAATCAGGAGTATGAGGAAAATGGTTCTATTCGAGATAAGGCCATTTTTTTAAATCCGGAAACTAAGCAAAGATGGGAAGGGGACTATCCGATCCGCAATATTTGGAGGAGGGCGCTAAAGAAAGCAGGAGTGAGATACCGGCGGCCTTATCAAACACGTCATACGTATGCGAGCATGATGTTATCGGCGGGCGAACACCCGATGTGGGTAGCAAAACAGATGGGACATGCAGATTGGACTATAACAGCTCGCATTTATGCACGCTGGATGCCTCAAGCAGATCCCGACGCGGGCGGGAGAGCGGTTGAGAAATTCGCATCAAAAATGTTGTCACTTTCATGTCTTAGCGGTGCCAAAACAGCCCTAAACCAGCCCAATTCACGACTATTCTATTTTTTAAGCGGTTGATTTATAAGGGGTTTTTTGGCGGAGAGAGGGGGATTCGAACCCCCGGTAGGTTTGACCCTACACACGCTTTCCAGGCGTGCGACTTAAGCCGCTCATCCATCTCTCCTGGCACGAAAGCGTGCGATTATAGCAAGATTGTTATTTAAAAAGGGAGGTGTTTTGGTATTTCTTTTTTTATGCAGATAGCACGCCATTTTTTGTAATTTTTATGCATTTTGGCAGCGTAGCTTTGCAAGGCATGTTTTAAATACAGGGTTAGCTATCAATGCGGGGTTTAATGGGGTGGAAAGTTTGCTGGGTTCATTACGTTCTAGTAGTAAATCCATTAGATCGTTATCACTCAGATCTAAGATCTGCTCGAATACTTCGACTTCTGCATCAGTGAGGGTAGCTTCGTAGGTATCTAAAAAGCGGGTAAGCAAGAGGTCGTTTTCCAGTAATCCGCGGCGTGCACGCCAGCGTAGGTTAACTCTTGATGTGGGGAGGGGGGGATTTGTAGGATGCATGTTTGTAAATATATCGTAGGTTGGTGGTGACGAAGGAACCCCAACATGCCTACCACCAGCCTTTTTAAAACCTGCCTATGCAGGTTGAAATTAATGTTAAAGGCTTGTGGCGCGCATGTTGGGGTTCCTTCGTCACCACCAACCTACCGTTCATCAAAAGCGATTATTGCTTTAGGCGCTGCGGCGTACCATGAGTTCTTTGATTTTGCCGATTGCCTGGGTGGGGTTGAGGCCTTTGGGGCATACGTCGACGCAGTTCATGATGCTGCGGCAGCGGAATAGGCGATAGGGGTCTTCTAGGTTGTCTAAACGCTCGGCAGTAGCTTGGTCGCGGCTGTCTGCTATGAAGCGGTAGGCTTGTAGTAGGCCAGCAGGGCCGACGAATTTGTCTGGGTTCCACCAGAAGCTGGGGCAAGAGGTGGAGCAGCTTGCGCAGAGAATACACTCGTATAGGCCATCGAGTTCATCCCGCTCTTGAGGGCTTTGTAAGCGCTCTTTTTCTGGAGGAGGGGTGTTGTTAATTAGGTATGGCTGAATGGAGTGGTATTGCGCAAAAAATTGGGTGAAATCGCAAATTAAATCGCGCACTACGGGCAGGCCGGGCAGGGGGCGCAATACGATGCGCTTGGGCAGCTCATTTAAGTTAATCAAGCAAGCTAGGCCATTTTTGCCGTTGATGTTCATTGCATCGGAGCCACATACCCCTTCACGGCAGGAGCGGCGAAAGGCGAGCGATTCGTCAATAGCTTTTAAGCGGATAAGGGCGTCGAGCAGCATGCGCTCGCCACCATCTAAATCGACCTCGTAGGTCTGCATTCTAGGCGCCGTGCCAAGATCAGGGTCATAGCGATAGATGTCAAAAATGCGTTTTGTCATGAAACAACCTTCAGTGTATTACGCAGCAAAATAGGAAATAGGGGGCCTGGTACGTTTGCGGTCTGCATTTTGGCGTAAGGAAACTGCGCCAATATGCAGGCCGCATTACATTAAAACGTCCGCGCTTTCGGAGGTACGCTCTCAACCGTCAACGGTTTTAACTGTACGGGTTTGTAATCTAGCTTATTACCTTCGCTATACCACAGAGTGTGTTGCATCCATTGTTTATCATCACGCTCAGGGTGGTCGCGGTGGGCATGGGCGCCGCGGCTTTCTTTGCGTGCATGCGCTCCAACCATGGTTGCGCTAGCTACTTCAATCAAGTTAGCCAACTCTAATGCTTCGACACGTGCGGTGTTAAAGACTTTAGATTTGTCTTTGAGGTGCACCTTGCTTACCCGTTCTCTCAGCGTATGTAGCTTTTCTACGCCTTGTTCCAGTAAATCGTTTGTGCGGAATACCCCTGCATGCGCTTGCATGGTTTTGCGTATATCGTTTGCAATGGTTTGGGTGTATTCGCCCGATGTGCTGGTATCGAGTTTGGCTAGGCGCTCAAGTGAGCGATCGGCTGCATCTGCTGGCAAAGGCTTGTGGCTAGTAGGCGCTTTAGTAATCTGCTCTACAATAGCCTGACCTGCAGCACGCCCAAACACGACAAGGTCGAGCAGGGAATTGGTGCCTAAGCGATTTGCTCCATGTACGGATACGCAGGCACATTCGCCTACGGCATACAGCCCTTGAACAGGTGCATTTACTGCAGAATCAGAGCCATAGGAGCGGCCCACTACTTGACCGCTGATCGAGGTGGGAATACCGCCCATCTGATAGTGGATAGTTGGCACGACAGGAATCGCTTCTTTAATGCAATCTACATTGGCAAATTTGAGCGCGATTTCATGAATGGAGGGCAAGCGCTTGCGGATGGTATCGGAGCCGATGTGCGATAAATCTAGCAATACATGGTCTTTATTGGGTCCACAACCGCGGCCTTCTTTAATTTCCTGGTCCATAGCGCGTGAAACGAAATCGCGTGGAGCCAAATCTTTAAGCGTAGGAGCATAGCGTTCCATAAAACGCTCGCCTTGTGCATTGCGCAAGATACCGCCTTCGCCTCGCACCCCTTCTGTAATTAACACGCCTGCGCCTGCTACACCTGTGGGGTGGAATTGCCAAAACTCCATATCTTGCAAAGGAAGACCTGCGCGGGCAGCCATGCCTAAACCATCGCCTGTATTAATAAAGGCATTGGTCGATGCAGCATAAATACGACCTGCTCCGCCAGTTGCGAAGAGGGTGCATTTGGCTTCTAAAATATAGATTTCACCGGTTTCCATTTCGAGAGCGGTTACGCCCACCACATCGCCTTCTTCATCGCGAATGAGATCAAGGGCCATCCACTCCACAAAGAAATGGGTACGTGCTTGCACGTTTTGCTGGTAGAGCGTATGGAGTAGGGCGTGTCCGGTACGGTCTGCCGCAGCGCAGGCGCGTTGCACGGGCTTTTCACCGTAGTTCACAGTGTGTCCGCCGAAGGGGCGCTGATAGATGGTGCCGTCGGGGTTGCGGTCGAAGGGCATGCCAAAGTGCTCGAGCTCATAGACTGCACGTGGTGCTTCACGGCACATAAATTCGATAGCGTCTTGGTCGCCTAGCCAGTCTGAACCTTTTACGGTGTCATAAAAATGATAGTGCCAATTATCTTCACTCATATTGCCAAGAGAGGCACCAATACCTCCTTGTGCAGCCACAGTGTGGGAGCGTGTGGGGAAAACTTTTGAGAGCACGGCAACCGAGAGGCCCGCACGCGCGAGTTGCAGCGAAGCACGCATGCCCGAGCCGCCGGCTCCAACGATCACTACATCAAAGCGTCGGCGTGGAAGGGTGGATTTAATAGTGGTCATGAATTACACCCTCCAGAGAATATGAGCTGCGTAGCCTGCACAGGCGAGGAGCCAGAAGAGGGCAAACGTGAAAAAGACAAGGCGTACGGACAAAGGCTTGAAGTAATCCATAGCAATATCGCGCACCCCCACCCAGGCGTGATAGAACAGCCCAAGCAGTGTGGCGAAGGTAGCGGCCTTCATCCAAGGGTGTGCAAAAATGGCAATCCATCCTGCGTACGAAAAATGCTTAGCGGTAAAAAACCAGCCTAGCAAAATAACGGTATAAAGCGCCATGACCACTGCGGTGATGCGCTGCGCTAGCCAGTCGCGTGTACCGTAATGCGTCGCGCCTATGACTTGGCGTTTTGCACCTGTTTTGCCCGAAGTATGGGCAGAATGGGAAGCCATCGTTAAAACACTCCAAATAATTTTAATGCCACTGCTGCGCTGAGCAGAATCGAGAGACTGAGTACACCTATTGCGCTTCGGTTACCGGCTTGTCGGTTGACTCCAATGTGTAAATCCATACACACATGCCGAATTCCCGCACAGAAATGATACAAAAAGGCCCATGCAAGCCCCAGGATCATGAGTTTCACCACCGCACAAGACGTCCATGCTTTGAGTATGGCAAAGCTTGCTTCTGAATATAGGCTTTGTCCAAACCAATACAAAGTAAGCGGCAAAGATAAAAATAAAAGTACACCGCTGATGCGGTGCAAGATCGATACGATTCCAGCTGGTGGAAGTCGGTAGCTCAGAATTTGACTAAACGCGATATTGCGATACACGCGCTTTTTTTGGTTGCCGGTGTCGGCCATATGCACCCCCTCTTATAACGAAGGCGTAATTCTAGGCGTTTTTGCATAAGAAGTTTATGAAGTTGTGATGATCTTTGTAGAGTTTTTTGCAGAATTTGCTATTTATTGCATCATATTTACCAGTTTGCAGCATTTTTCAGCAAGATCTAATCTCAAACGGGATTAAAATAGCGGCTGTTACATTTTTTTAAGCGCACCTTTTGCAAAAAGGCTGCTCCTTCTCACTATTCATCCCTCTTATTTTTGGAGATCTTGTATGACACTAGCCCCCAAGCATGTTGCTGTTACCGGCGCCGCAGGCCAGATCGCTTATGCGCTTCTTTTTCGTTTGGCAAAAGGGGATGTATTAGGCGCAGGCCAGCCGATTGTTTTGCACTTGCTAGACCTTCCGCAAGCGCAGAACGCGCTAAAAGGTGTAGTGATGGAATTGGAAGATTGCGCCTTTCCTCTGCTTCAAGGCTTGGTAGTTACAGATGATCCCAAAACAGCATTTAAGGACGTGGACTATGCGTTTTTAATAGGCTCAAAGCCCCGCGGCCCAGGTATGGAGCGCAAAGATTTATTAAGCGCGAATGCAGCTATTTTTAAGGTGCAAGGTCAAGCATTGAATGCCGTAGCAAGCCGAGATGTGAAGGTGTTGGTAGTGGGAAATCCAGCTAATACCAATGCATGGATCGCAAAAAACTGTGCCCCCGATTTACCTGCAAAAAATTTCACTTCGATGATGCGCCTCGACCACAACCGCGCATTGTGGCAACTAGCACAAAAATTGGGCAAACCTTTGTCTGCCATCGAAAACCTGGCGGTATGGGGCAACCATTCTCCTACCATGTATCCTGATATCCGCTTTGCTTCTGTAGAAGGCCAACGCGCTCAAGATTTATTGCAAGACGATGCCTGGAATAAAGACTACCTTATCCCAACAGTGGGTAAACGCGGCGCAACAGTTATCAGTGCACGCGGAGCCTCTTCTGCAGCATCTGCTGCCAATGCTGCCATTGACCATATGCATGACTGGGTATTTGGCAGCCAAGGGAAATGGGTCACGATGGGCGTGCCCTCTGATGGCTCCTATGGCATTCCCGAAGGCTTAGTCTATGGCTTCCCAGTTATCACAGCAAATGGCGAGTACGAAATCGTACAAGGTCTAGATATCGACGCTTTTTCGCAAGAAAAAATGAACGCCACGCTAACAGAATTGGAAGAAGAACGCGCAGCCGTAGATGCACTCCTAGGCGCAGAACAAGCCGTTTGCCTGTAATATTTTTTACCTCACTCTAACCTCCATATACTCGTAGGTTGGTGGTGAGCAACGTTCCCCAACATGCGCACCAAAGACCTTTTAAAGCCTGGCTTTATATTGCAAAGGTCTTTGGTGCGCATGTTGGGGTTCGTACCTCACCCCAACCTACATTGAATTCATATTGCTTTACAAAAAGGTTGTATCTGGTATGCCACATTCTCTTTACGACACGCTACAAAGTTTTGAAACCGGTACTGGTCCAGGCCAGTTTTACTCTTTGCCTGCATTGGGCCGCGCGCTAGGTATTGCGATTGAACGTTTGCCTGTGTCCATTCGTATTGTCTTAGAGTCCGTTTTGCGTAATTGCGACGGGAAAAAGGTTACGCAAGAACATTTAAAGCAACTTGCGCAGTGGAAACCCAATGCCTCACGTACCGAAGAGATTCCGTTTGTTGTAGCGCGTGTGGTATTGCAGGATTTTACAGGCGTACCTTTATTAGTTGACCTTGCCGCTATGCGTGATGTAGCAAAGCAAGTGGGCGTTGATCCTAAACGCATTGAGCCTCTAGTACCGGTAGACCTAGTAGTCGACCATTCTGTACAAGTAGATTATTTCGGGCGCAATGACGCGCTTGATTTAAATATGAAACTTGAATTTGAACGCAATAAAGAGCGCTATCAATTTATGAAATGGGGCATGCAAGCATTTGATACCTTCCGCGTAGTACCGCCAGGCGTAGGTATTGTGCATCAGGTCAACCTGGAATTCCTCGCACGCGGGGTCTATTCTAAGAAGGCCGATATGCTTGATGCAGATGCGTCAACTAATCAGCCAGGCAAAGTGTATTACCCCGATACCCTCGTGGGTACAGACAGCCACACCACCATGATTAATGGAATTGGAGTAGTAGGGTGGGGCGTGGGGGGTATTGAAGCAGAAGCTGCCATGTTGGGTCAGCCTGTTTATCTCTTAACACCAGATGTAGTAGGGTTTGAGCTCAAAGGCAGCCTACGCGAAGGGGTAACAGCAACCGATCTCGTACTCGCTATTACAGAGCGACTACGCCAAGAAAAAGTGGTGGGTAAGTTTGTAGAATTTTTTGGCGAAGGCGTTACTACCTTGGCGCTGCCTGATCGCGCCACCATTAGTAATATGGCTCCTGAGTACGGCGCCACCATGGGCTTTTTTACAGTAGATGACCAAACCCTCGAATACTTTACCTCCACGGGCCGCACACAAGAAGAAATCACCGCACTGCGTAACTACTTTGAAGCGCAAGGTTTATATGGCACCCCATTAGCTGGCGATATCGACTACAGCCAGACTCTTTCTTTAGACCTAGCGAGCGTTGTGCCTTCGGTAGCAGGACCTAAACGCCCTCAAGACCGTATTGAAGTCGGGCACCTCAAAGAAAAATTCACCTCGCTTTTTGCACAGCCCGTCTCTGCAAACGGTTTTGGCAAAAATGCCCAAACCCTAGAGCAGACATACACCACAAATCAAGGCGTAGAGCTCAAAAATGGCGATGTTTTGATCGCGGCCATTACTTCCTGTACCAATACTTCTAACCCTAGTGTATTAATTGCTGCGGGCTTACTGGCTAAAAAAGCCGTTGAAGCAGGCCTAAAAATCTCTTCACACATCAAAACTTCTCTCACACCGGGCTCACGCGTAGTAACCGAATACCTAAAAGCAGCAGGCTTACTGCCATATTTAGAAAAACTCGGCTTTAACTTAGCAGCCTATGGTTGCTCAACCTGCATTGGTAATTCCGGTGATCTTACCGCTGACCTAAATGAGGCAATCGTACACCACGATGTAATTGCGGCTTCTGTGCTCTCGGGCAATCGTAACTTTGAAGCGCGTATTCATCCCAATATTCGAGCCAATTTTTTAGCTTCCCCTCCGTTAGTCGTCGCCTACGCGCTAGCAGGCAGTGTTTTATGCGATATAGCCACCGAGCCTTTGGGCTTTGGGTATAAAAATACTCACCCTGAAAACCAAGCACATCATCCTGATGCTAAACGTGAGCCGATTTATTTGCGTGATCTCTGGCCATCACAAGCAGAAATTCAGGCATTGCTGAAATTTGCACAAAATGGCGAACGCTTCCGAGAAAACTACGCCAACCTCACCACTCCTGGTGATTTGTGGAGCCAAATACAGGGTAGTGATGGTCAGATTTATCCTTGGCCACACTCAACCTATATTGCTCGCCCCCCGTTCTTTGATCACTTTGATCTAAAAACCCTACCAACCATCCCTCGCATTCAAAATGCCAGGGCGTTGGCGGTTTTTGGAGATTCGCTCACCACTGATCACATTAGCCCCGCAGGTTCTATTGCTGAGCATTCTCCCGCAGGCCAATGGCTCAAAGCACAGGGTGTATCTAAGCTTGAATTCAATAGCTATGGCTCCCGGCGAGGCCACCATGAAGTCATGATGCGAGGCACATTTGCAAATGTGCGCATTAAAAACTTAATGCTACCCGTAAAGTCAGATGGCTCACGTGCAGAAGGCGGACTAACTATCCATCAGCCCGATGGCGAGCCTATGTCTATTTATGACGCCGCAATGCGCTATATTCAGGACGGCACACCTACCCTAGTATTTGGAGGAGAAGAGTACGGAACCGGCTCCTCACGCGACTGGGCAGCCAAAGGCACGCAACTACTAGGCGTTAAAGCCGTTATAGCGCGCAGCTTCGAGCGCATTCACCGCTCCAATCTAGTAGGGCTAGGCGTATTACCCCTTCAATTTGAAGACGGAGAAAGCGCACAAACCCTAGGCATCATTGGCAATGAGCGCTTTGACCTAGAAGGCTTAGGCGAGGTAATTGAGCCACGTCAAAGCGTTACGCTCGTAATACATCGAGAAGGTTCTACACAAAAAGTAAGATTGCGCCTACGTATAGATACCCCTATTGAGGTGGACTATTACAAACAAGGTGGCATCCTTCCTTTTGTATTACGCGGTCTACTAAGTTAAACCATGGGAAAAAGCCACGCGTGGTAGGTTGATTGAGGCACGAACCCCAACATGCATACCACTGTCTTTTTTTAAAACCTGCATGTACAGCTCAATAGATATTAACGATTAGAACTTTTCCCATGCCCATAAAAAATACCAAACGCCTCCCAGCGGACGCTGGGAAGCTAGTTAATATTGTGTCAGCCATGCTCCATTCGGGCAGCCGTATCGAAGATAAATTCTGGGAGCAACGTATAGATGCCTTGCTAACTAAAAACCTCCGAAACAGCAACCAAGCTACCTTGGATGCTGCGCTAACCCACGCGCAAGACAATTATCCAGAAGCCTACGACATGCTGGCAGATCTAATGGAAATGTATAGCGCCTCCTACACGCTTGCAGATCCTGCTCAGCCTGATGTAAGTTGGGATGCCGTATTGGTTGCTGCCCCCATCCTCGCATGGACGCGCTACACCCTTCCTTCCGGGCCTCTGCCAAAAAACGCAGCAAAAAACCTCCAAGAACAACTCGAAAAATGCATTTTTGCAAAAAAAGTACGCGTAGGTTTAGCACCCCACCTCTACAGCATTGATCAACTTCCAATGCACTACGTAGAAACTTGGCGCCTCGGGCAGCAAATGGCTAAGGCAACCCTAGCAGACGCTGCCATACCCGTTTCTTCCAACGCCTCCACACAAACTACGCCAATTTTGGCAGACCCTCGCTTTTTAGTCGCCATCGTAATGGCCCCCACAGGCCAAGCCCTATTTCGCTGGCAAGAAGATAAAACGCCGGGGCCAGAAGCCAGAGAAACCTGCCTCACCGATTGGATTGAACAAGCCAACCCTATCCTGACCGATCTATTGCCAGGCTGTGAATGGCAATGTCTACTCCCCGATGCCCTACATTGCGCATACCGAGAAGCCGACGAACGCATTCGCCCTCATACCTTAAATACCGCAATACGCTACCTGTGCGAAGTCCTCGATTTACAACCCAGTGCCTTGCGTGCCGTAGTAGCTGCTTTTGGCGATAAGCAAATAACAGAATACCGCATCAGCTTTACCCTACGAGGAGCAAACGATGTCCTATACGGCATGATCTGGCCGATATACGAGCGCGAAGAAGACGAAACCCTCCGGCAAACCCACAGCGAAAACGAAGTACTCAGCCCCATCGACGAAATTACAGCGCTGCTCAAAAAAAATGACATCACCGACATTCGCCGCTACCCAAGCTGCTTAGACCTACAATACTGCGACGACTGCGAAGCCCCCCTCTACGCCGACCCTCATGGCGAAATAGTGCACGCAGAAATGCCAGAAGAAGCCGATTTAGAACAACCTAAATTGCATTAAAGTAAGGGGGAGGGGGCATAAACCTACCGAAACGCTTATGTAAAAAAGCTTTACCAAATCTCCACCAACCACAAAGAAAAATCAAAGAAGAGTAGGTTGGTGGCGGGCAACGTTCCCCAACATGCGGGCCTCTATCTTCTTGAAGACCATATCGAGTGGCAATTTTACAAAATAAAAATTATTAGATCTGTGATGTATTTTCTTTTTAGCTTGCTGATAAAAAGTATATGTCGTACTAATGCTAGAAGGGCTTGAGGCACCTTTATGTTTTTGAGGCGTGGAGATCCGTCAACTGAAGCTTGAACTATTATAGATTAGCTGCACGGACTCAAAGCCGCATTTTTAATAGATCTTCTGAATTCCTAATCGTGATACTCGCCATAGGTTTCTCTTCACGCAATGTACCAGTAATTAGCTAACCTAAAAGCTATATGCCAGAAACTTGATCAATCTGAAAAGGGCTTTGTACAAGATCATCAAATTTGACTGCTGATCATCCCAATAAATCTGGGTATTACCTGATTACAGTGACCTGATTTTTCATTGATGTTTCATACCTCAGCAAACTCTCTGCTTGACGGTAGCACCAGGCTTTATTCTTCCTAGTATTAATACCCTAGTAAAATATTTTTACATACTTTTGCAATTGATCAATGTAAACCATCCACTCCTCCCCTATACGCGAAATAAGGTCAACACCATGTTAGACGTTTCGACGAATTCTCCGAAGATAC
>JASSUD010000005.1:0-78055 GCA_031963225.1 Mycoavidus cysteinexigens | reverse complement strand
AGAGCCCCTTTGCTCAACACAATGCTTCATCCTCTAAAGGTAAGGGAAGGGCTGATCCTACTATTTTTGAAGAACATAATATTGAGGAACTTTTTTCATCCGATTCAGAATCGGATTCTGATGCAGTATTAACAGTAGAAGAAAAAGCGCAGAAAGCAGCAAGGGCGCAGAGAAAAGCAGCAAAAAACGCAAAGATTAAAGCTTTAGCGGAGCGTAATGCACAGCTTGAGGCCTTGTTCCAACAGAAAGTTGAGGCAGAAGTAAAGGTCCAAGTAAAGGCAAAACTAGAACAAATGCTTCAATTTGCTTAATCTGCGCAAAAAATTAAAAAAGATTCTGAAAAATGTGAAGATGTTTTAGCAATAAATAATATCTATGCGAATTAGATGAGAAAATAAATGAGCGAAAGAATTTCCCCATCCCCCTCTTCATCACAGTCTCCAACACATGTTTTTTTGCAATCAGAGTCTAATATGCAACAAGCATTGCAGGACCGTGATCAAACAATACAAAGCTTACAAAGCGAGCTACTAAGATATAGGCTACAAGAATTAGGGGGAGGGGAATTAGTATTAGATTTCTCAGGAATGACTACTCCTCCTGATATAGAAAATGCAGGGAGAATGCTTAAAACGAAGCGTGAGACTAGAAAAGGTAAGCATACTAAAAGGCAAATTAGGGAAATATCAAACCAGCCTGAGGCATCAGCATCGACGAATTTGCTATCTGGATCAAGGCTATTAACCAACTATCAAGCGACGAATCCTAACAGTCAATATCAAAGAGAAGGTGATTCTGTAGAACATCATCAAAATCGATTTCTTAATCCTGCAGATATCAAATTTCTACAGAAATTATTGAAAGTACCTTTGTCTGCCGAAGAGATTCAACTTCTTGTGCAAAATAAACCTAATATAGATCATGTTTTAAACGAAATTAGGTCTGTTGAAGACTGTAAGGTTGTATTTATTATAGGTTATGCATTGTCTGGCGCCGGTATGATTCTTGATATTTTTTCAGCTCCGTCATCTGATACCATTGGGACTTTCTTTTTTATTTTCGGATGTTGCTCATTTGCTATTTTGGGATGTATAGTTGGTGCGTCAAAAATGGATGAAAAAAGGGAAAAATTAATGAATCGATTAAGGTATGATGGATTGCCCGTGTAAATTTAATGAATATATTATAAACAAAATAGTAAATTTTTAGTGGGTAAAAAACAAATCATATTAGCTAAGCCAATTCTAAAAAAATTCAAGTGTTTGGCTTTTTATTATCGAAAGCACGCTCAGAAATATTTAAAACGCAGTGATATGGTGTTCTCGTTGATTAGAGTGTTTTTATAATTTTTTAATCCACGCAGAGGCAGTTAAATAAAAACGGCGTACTACATTACAGAATGTAGTACGCCGTTTTGCATTTGGAATGCCAATTTTTATTACCGATGCTGGGGTTGGAGTTTTATTTTGCTTTGATACGCAGCTATCTGAATCCCCATTCGATGGAGTGACATCTTTTTTCATGGTTTTTTTAGGCCATTTTGAGCATTTTTAGTACCAAAAATGTGGTACGGATGTCTCCATTCTGCTCCTGTATCGTGCCTCTATGAACAAGGAATGCGATCCTTTTGATCTTGAATCCACGCCTGATAGGAATTTACAACCGCGCGTGCAGCGTGAGGCAGAGGATATACGGTGGCTGATGGCGAGTCCAAAAGGCCGTCGTTGTGTATGGCGTTTGCTCGAAAGCTGTGGATTGTTTCGTCTTTCTTATACGGGGGACCACGATACGTATTTTCGGGAGGGGCAGCGTAATGTGGGATTGAGGGTGTTATCTCGCTTGCAGGAATACTGCCCTGCCTATACCGCGGCTTTGTGGGAGGAAAACTATAACGATGACCGACAACACATTGATAGCTGAGGTGCCGCCGCCCGAAGAAGAGCAGGGGAGTGCGCCGCATGAAGCACCGCTTGCCGATGATAACGCGGCTTCTGCTGGGGGAGATACTGCGGATGCTAAGTTATCCAATGCCGCTCCGGTGCAGTATGAAGATTTCCAGATGCCGGAGGGGGTGAGCCCGGATGCGCAAGACGTAACAGAATTAAAAAGCCTTGCAAAGGAATATGGCCTGACGCAGGAACAAGCGCAGAAAGTGGCGGATCTGGGTACCCAGATGCTGCAAAAGTGGACAAACCAGCAAAACGAGACCCTACAACGCACACAGAGCCAGTGGGTAGAGGAAGCCCAAGGGGATCCAGAATTTGGGGGCGCGCATTTACCAGAAAACCTCGGTATCGCCAAAAAAGCCCTCGATACCTTTGGTACCCCTAAATTAATGCAGTTGCTCGAACAAAGCGGGCTCGGCAACCACCCCGAGATGATTCGTACTTTTTATCGAGCCGGCAAAGCAATTAGCGAGGACCATTTTGTTAGTGGTGCAGCACATCCTAATGCAGCCCGTGATGCCGCAGAGCAGCTCTATCCTAATCAATCAAAAGTGTAAGGAACCTGTATGGCCGCGCTTTCTACGCACAATTTGACGCTAGCAGACTGGGCTAAACGCGTGGATCCAGATGGGCGCGTTCCCATCATTGCAGAATTGCTCTCTCAGTCCAATGAAATTCTAGACGATGCGGTATTTGTCGAGGCAAATCAACCCACCGGTCATCGTGTGGTTATTCGCACGGGCTTACCAGTGGTCTACTGGCGTGCACTGAATCAGGGCGTGCCACCCAGCAAATCTACGACGGCGCAGGTGGATGAAGCGATCGGTATGCTGGAGGCGTATAGCGAAACAGATAAGGATCTGGCCGAGCTTAATGGCAATACCGCGCAGTTTCGTCTATCAGAAGATCGGGCGTTTTTAGAAGCGATGAATCAGACGCAAACGCGCACGCTGTTTTATGGGGAGGATTCTAAACAGTATTTGGGCTTGGCCCCACGCTACAGTACGTTGTCGGAGGCACAAAATGGGCAGAATATTATCGATGGCGGCGGCAACGGTGAGCGCAACACATCCATCTGGTTAGTGGTGTGGGGAGACAATACCGTGTTTTGCACGTTCCCAAAAGGATCCAAAGCTGGCTTACACCATGAAGATAAAGGGGTACATACGCTGATGCTGCCAGATGGTTCGCGCTTTGAGGCATACCGTACCCATTATCAATGGAAAAATGGGCTGGTAGTGAAGGACTGGCGATATGTGGTGCGTATTGCGAATATTGATGTGGGCAAACTGATCGAGGGCGGAAAAGATGCGCCTGATTTAGTGGCATTGCTCTCGCGTGCACAGGATCGTATTCCGAACTGGGGCATGGGGCGTGCAGCGTTTTATCTAAACCGTACGGTGTATTCGATGCTGCGCTTGCAGGCGCTGAATAAATCTAACTATGCAGTCACCATTGAGAAAGGGCTCAACCAGTTTGGTACGCCGATGAGCTGGACCGCATTTGATGGAGTTCCATTGCGTCGGGTAGACCAGCTACATAATACGGAAGCCCGCGTGCAAGAGAACAGCCCAGCGGAACCCCCCCATGAAAAACACCCAGGCAAAAAAAGACCGCCTGTGGACGATAATCCTGGCCCACCACCAGAAAAACCCGAAGAGGCACGAGCATGACCTATGGGCAGAAGAGGAGAAGACCATGATTCTGGACCAGTTGCTCGTTTTCAGTGAAGCGCAGGAAATTACGTTTTCTGTCCCTTCTGACAATATTGTGGATTGGCAAGACGTGCGCGACATCGGGATGGGAGAAAATCTACATATTGGCCTGACAATAATACAGGCTCCTGTTTCCTATGAAGAGACTACGACGGTGTGTTTGAAGGTGCAAGCGGCAGACGATGCGGAATTTACGCAAAACCTTATAACGCTGGATCGAACCGGCAGGATACCCTTCGCCACGCTACATACTGGCAAAACGCTGTTTCTACGGTTGCAGCGCGGGGCCGCTCGCCGGTATTTGCGCCTGTATTATGAAATTGAGAAAGGTCTCTTGAGTGTAGGGCAATTTAGCGCGTATATGGTGCTCGATGTGCAAGATGCGCCAGTGTATTACCCCTCAGGCTTTACTGTGGAATAAATCCAGATGGCTGCTGAAGCGGATATCTGCAATTTAGCGCTGGCACATCTAGGGGATGAAGCCAGCGTATCGTCGATTAGCCCACCAGAGGGTAGCGCACAGGCCGAGCACTGCGCACGGTTTTATCCGGTGGCGCGGGATGCGTTGCTGGAAATGCATCCCTGGGGATTTGCGGTGCAGCGGCTTTTTTTACCGAATGTAGAGCCCGTGCCTGGCCGATGGCGCTATGCCTATCGCGCTCCGGCGAATGTGATTCGCTTTTTATCGGTGGGTACCGAAGAAGAGAGTACGCAGGCATTTACTGTAGAGGCAGACCATCTAGGTAATACACTGCTCTTGAGTGATGTCCCCAATGCGCTACTCCACGCCGTGATGCGTGTCACTGATACAACGCGTTTTCCTCCTCTTTTTGTCCATGCGCTCTCTTGGTTGCTGGCTTCCTTTCTTGCTGGCCCCCTGATGCGCGGTAACGAAGGCGTGCGGGCAGTGCAAGCGAGCTATCAAATGTTCCAAGTCGCCTACCGAGAGGCTACGATTTCAGATGCTCGCCAGCATCGGGTGTCGCCACATCATACCGTGTCATGGATGGCGCAGCGATGAGTATGCGCCAGTTACTGCGCTCCTTTGCGGGTGGTGAAGTGACGCCTGAGCTTGGGGGGCGGGTGGACCATGTCAAATATATGACGGGCTTGGCAACATGTCGCAACTTTATGGTGCTGCCGCATGGACCGGTAGCCAATCGCCCGGGCTTTGAATATGTGCTCGAAGTTAAACACAGCGCGCGCCGCACCCGCCTTATTCCTTTTAGTTATAACAATGAACAGACCTTTGCCATTGAATTAGGACATCGCTATGCCCGTTTTCATACGATGAGCGGGACGCTGCTTGAAGCAGGTAAGCGAATAGGCGGGATTACACGGGCACACCCTGCCGTGATGACGCTGGCCAATCACGGGTTTATGCCAGGAGACTGGCTCTATCTCTCTAATTTGAATGGGATGACGTCTCTTAATGGCCGATGGGTCAAAGTGGCAGCAGCGCATAATCCGGATACCTGTGTGTTGTTCGATCTAGCCGATCGGTCTTTGGATACCCGTCAGGATACGCCCTATGGCTGGGGAGGACTGGCTGCACGAGTGGTGGAAGTGACTACGCCGTGGCAAGAAAAAGATATTTTTGATGTGCGGTATGTGCAATCAGCCGATGTATTAACGCTGGTGCACCATAATTATCCGCCTGCCGAGTTACGTCGCTTAGGCGCCACGCAGTGGGAGCTGCACACGATTGCGTTTGCACCTACGCTGCCTGCTCCCAAGGATCTGCAGGTGCAGGCTGTTTTAGGTAGGGGAGACGAGAAGTATCGGTATGTCGTAACGGCGCTGGCAAAGCATACGCAAGAAGAGTCTTTGCCTTCAGAAAGTGCGGAGATAAAAAACAATCTTACGCAACAAAATGCCAAAAACCGCCTCACATGGACAGCTGTAAAAGGCAGTGCGCGCTACAGTATTTACCGATTTGATAATGGCCTCTACGGCTTTATTGGACAAACAGCCGAACCTACTTTTATTGATAATAATATTATGCCCGATATAAGCCGTACCCCTCCACAGGGCAGCACACCCTTTGAAGGAGCGGGCAACTATCCGCGGGCAGTTAGCTATTTTGAGCAGCGCCGCTGTTTTGCCAGCACGATCAACCAGCCACAAAGCATGTGGATGAGCGCTTCTGCAACGCAAAGTAACTTTTCCTATTCGATTCCAACCCGCGATGACGATGCGATTACTTTTCGCATTGCTGCACGTGAAGTCAACACCATTGCGCATATTGTGCCGCTGGCTAGTCTCGTGTTGCTGACATCCAGTGCTGAGTGGCAGGTAACCTCGCTGAATTCGGATGCGATCACCCCCCGATCTATTTCGGTACGCCCACAAGGGTATGTCGGTGCTTCACGCGTCACTCCATTAGTCATTGGTAACAGTATTTTATATGTGCAAGCCCGAGGCGGGCGCGTGCGAGAGATGGGGTACCAGTGGCAAGCCAATGGTTTTGTGAGTCAAGATGCCTCGCTGCTGGCGACGCACTTATTTGATCGCTACACGATAGAAGATCTCTGTTATACGCGCGCACCCTACCAGATGGTCTGGGCGATAAGCTCTAGTGGTCGTTTACTTGGGCTCACCTATGTCCCTGAACAAGAAGTGGGGGCGTGGCATAAACACGACACACTAGGAGCTTTTGAATCTTGTACTTCGGTAGCTGAAGAAAATGAAGATGCACTATATGTGATCGTACAGCGCGAAGTGGAAGGGCGAAAAGTGCGCTATGTAGAGCGCTTACATAGCCGGTTTTTTACCTCTCCTGCAGAGTCCTTTTTTGTGGATAGTGGCATTACGTACCGAGGCGAAGCTACCTCTACGCTGCAAGGCTTGCATCATCTAGAAGGTCACACCGTCAATATTTTGGGAGAGGGCGCGGTGATGCCCCCGCAAACAGTGAAAAGCGGTGCTATCACGCTCGATCGTCCAGTGCGATTAGCCCATGTGGGCTTGCCCATTACTGCCGATCTCAAAACGCTGCCGCTTACGCTACAGACGGAAGCACTCGGGCAAGGATGCGCGAAAAATATTGCGCGCATTACATTGCGTGTGCACGAATCTTCGGGGATTTTTGCAGGCCCTACTTTTGAGCGGCTTACCGAGATCAAGCAGCGTACCACGGAGCCTTATGGTACTCCACCTGCGTTCAAAAGCGCCGAGTTGCCGGTGGTGCTTCCTCCTGCTTGGGGGCGTGATGGTGCAGTGTGTGTACGCCAGTGTGACCCGCTGCCATTGACTATTTTATCTATGACGCTGGAGGTGGGTTTTGGCGGCTGAGATTACGGTGCGCAGCCCGCAGCCAGCGGATATCGAAATGCTGGTGACGCACTTACGTGAGGCAGATCGGCGTGAGTTGATAGCGCTGCATGGCCCAGATATCCAGGCCATCTTGGAACAAGCAGTTGCTATATCTACGATGAAGTGGGCTGCCTGTGCCAACGGGCAGCTTTTACTTCTAGGCGGCGTGGCCCCCATTTTGCCCGATTCTGATACGGGTTCGCCGTGGTTGCTGGGCACTACGTTGTTGAGTCATTTTTCTAAAACGCTGACTAGGCTGTGCAAACGCTATCTGGGAACCATTCTTACCCGCTACCCCGTGCTTACCAACTATATTGATGCACGCCAGAGCAGCACGATGCGGTGGCTGCGCCATCTTGGTTTTACGGTCTCAACACAGCCCATGCTATGTGGTGTGCAGCAGCTGCCGTTTTACCATTTTTTTATAGAAAGAGGACCGAATGTGTAGCCCACAAGCGCTTATTTTGGCAGGGATTGGAGCGTCTACGGCAGGCGCATACGGCCAGGCGCGCTGGCAACAGGCTGCCCAAAAAAATAATGCGACATTGGCAGATTATGCCGCGCAAGATGCGCTGGAGCGTGGTGAGGCTGATGTGCAGCAGAATCAGTTGCAGACTGCACAGCTCAAGGGAGCACAGCGTGCTGCGTTGGCAGCAAATGGCATCGATATAGGAGAGGGGTCTGCAGGCAATATTTTGACGGATACGGGCTATCTAGGTCAGCGGGATATAACGTTGATTCGCAGTAATGCAGCACGACAGGCGTGGGGCTATCGCACGCAAGCACTCGATTATCGCAATCGCGCGCGGGCTATGAGCCCTTTTGGCGCAGCGTTGGGGACCTTGTTGGGGAGTGCGGGACAGGTAGCTTCGCGGTGGCGGTGAGATAGAGCCGTAGTTTAGAAAAAGGTTTTTATCAACAGCGTGACTATACCGGCCACAACCATGCCTAGCACCCATTTCATAGAAGAAAGTTCGTTCTTCACCGAAGAAAGCTCGCTCGTCAAGTTGGAAAATTTTGCATCCAGCTTTATTTCCAGCTTCTCCAGATCATTGCGAATAGCGGATTCGTATTCGCGCAGATCAGCCTTGGTTGCCAGCTCTGCCGTTTCATACGATTCGAGTAATGCTGCAGTTTGGGCCTTGGCCTGCTTTTCTGGTATGCCTGCCGCTATTAGTGTCTCGGTATATTTAAGAGTATTAAAAGGTATTGCGTGTGCCATGAGTGCGCTCTCCTTTGCGTACATTCCTATTTTTTAGAAAAAGGCCTTTATCAGCAGTGCAACCATACCGGCTGCAACCATGCCTAGCATCCATTTCATAGAAGAAAGCTCGTTCGTCAAGCGTACTTCAAGCTTATCTAGATCAGCCGTAGTTGCCAGCTCTGTTGGTTCGAGTAATGCCATAGCATTCTCCTTTGTATTTGTTTTTTTATTTTATTCAAAAACAGCGTGCTGTTGCGTAGATTTTAGCATCACCACCACATGCAAAGCAGTAGCCAGATGATATGGCACATAGCCGGCTAATGTGCTGAGATTTAACCTGAATAAGGTAATCCTCCATGCCCACGGTTCCCTTTAGCAATACTCCGCATGTTGCACGGCAACCTCTGCCTAACCCTACGCTTTCTACGGCATCGAGTCCGAATGCGGCGCAGATGGTGGGCCAGGGGTTGATGCAGCTCGGAAGTGCTCAGGCACAAGCGCAACAGCAAGCAGACCAGATTAGGGCACAGGATGCTAAAAACCAGTTGGATGCGCTAGATGCGCAGCTGACTTTTGATAAAGAAACCGGCTTTCTCCAGCAGCGCGGATTGCAAGCGCTTGAACGTCCAAGTGGCCTCCCTTTGGCTGATGAGTATTTGCAAAAGCGTCAGGAGCGCATCGAGCAAATAGCAGGCGATCTAGGTAACGATACCCAACGCCGATTGTTTATGCAGTATGCGACGCATCGAAGCGCACCACTACAAGCGCAGTTGCTACGGCACGAAGCGGAACAATTGCAAGTCTACAGCTTGGCCGTGCACGACAGCACGATCAGCCATAAAACACAGGAAATGGCACAGTTTTATACCGATGCTCAGCACACTAACGAGAGTATGCAGGCGATAGAAGAAGCGGTATATGCGCAGGCACAGCTCACTGGCAAACCCACGTCTTGGGCGCAAGAGCAGACTACTGGGTTGATTAGTCATGCCCATATACTGGCTCTGCAAAGTGCTTTACAGAATGACGACGTGAATGAGGCCGCTGCTTATTTAAAGCGCTATGCGTCGGGAATGCGCGCAGAAGATCGGTTCAAAGCACAGGAGTTAGTATATCGGCAGGTCGATGCGTTACAGGCAAAACACATTGTCCATCAAGTGATGGCAGAAAATGAAGCGCGCACCACTTCACAAAACTCGCAAGAGGAGGGCGTCTCTTCCCCATACACTTTAGAAGATCTGTTGGCACGGGTACACACCCGTATTGGAGACGCACACCCTGAGCGTTTGCAGATGGCTGAAAACGAAGTCATTCGCCAATATCACCTACATGCACAAGCCATTAAACAACACGAAGACCACAGTGTGGCTCAAGCAATGCGCTGGCTCATGGAAAATCAAGGGCGCTTTGTAGATTTGCCCATCGAGCTGCGTGAAGCGGTGTCGCCCCAGCATATGGACCGACTGCTTACTTTTGCTAAAAAAATAGCGGCAGGCGATGAGACGACCGATGCAGCGTGGTACCAGAAATTGTCTGATCCCGCCGTGTTGATGTCGCTGAGCGATGATGCATTTTTCCAGACCAAACAGCATCTGTCGATGGCCGATTTTAAACATTTTGCGACGCAACGCGCACAGCTCACCAGTGGCACCGCAAGCGCATCACCAGGCAATATCAATATGCCTGGACTGAATAATCGCATTGATCTGCTATTGGGCGAGATGCATATTGCGTCGCATCCCAAACCAGGCCATGCAGAGGCTGCCCGGGTCGGCGCAATACGCCGATTTATTACGCATGAACTTTTACAGGCACAACACGCGCAAGGCCATAAATTTACCGATATTGAAATGGAAGGCTTTGTCGATCGGTTGTTCTTACGGCAAGCACAATCTCGTGGTGGTTGGTTTACATCGAGCGGTTCGGCGCAAATGCTGGGCATGAAGGCGGCAAATATTCCTAAAGATATTGATCGCGCTATTCGAGCAGAGTTTAAAAAGCGTGGGGTGGCAAAACCGACCGATGCCCAGGTGTTAGAAGCGTATTGGCGGGGGGTGAGACCCCATGAGTGATTTTGATATGGAGGCTGCGTTTGGAGTCTCCAGTACGATGGCTCCTCTGCAGGAAGAGCCGCGCCCAGCAAAGGAGGAGAATGCAATACCCCAGGCGCTAGATTCCTTTGATATGGACGCGGCCTTTGAGACGGTGGACCCTGCGCCCTCTGCACTGGCTATAAAAGTACGGGAGAACCTCGCACTCAGTTTGGGCAGTAACCCTGACCAAGAAGCCGCGATGCGCAAAACGGCTCGGCAAACCGGTGCGCCTGTCAGTGCAGTACGTACGTATCCAGAGGAGGCCCACCAACAAGCTGCACTCGATCATATCGAGGCGCAAGAGCTGCCGGAGCGTTTTCCCTCTACCGCGTGGTTTTTATCAAAGCTCCAACACGCTCAGATTGCACATGATGATGTGGACAATCTGACGCAAATAGAGGTGGCCATTCGAGCTGGCGAGGATCGCGTGCCTAATCTTGTGGAGGATGCAGCAGCATTACACGATAGTGGGGAGTCATTTTCTACAAAAACGTACCGTATGCGACTGGTAGAAAGACTGCGCTTGATCGCAGGATGGTCGAATGGAAGTGAAAATATACCATTCATGCAGCCTGAAGATGCTGTGCCAAAGCACTCGGTTTGGTATGAATTGGCAACCCAGCCAGGCCAAGGATTTTGGGACACTTTTGCGGCGGGTTTTGCTCCTGATTTAACGGGGCCGGCTAGCACGGGCCTAGGCAAAGTCGCGCGCAGTGCAGGGGCACTAGGCGGATTTATCGTTGGTGCGCCGTTGAAATTTGCCCAAGGGATCGTGGCTGGTGTGCGGATGCTAGAAACCATGGCGACCGATTCGGTAGCCAAGGCGCTTTTAAAGGATGTGGTGCGTCAGTCTTCCACATTGGCATTGGCTAGCGGTCTGACGGCAACGGGCAGAATGCTCGATGCCAATACGCCTGCTCAAGCACTTGCAACGGTAGGGCATGCGGCGGCAGGAGGCGCACAACTTGGAATGGTTTTTGGCGTGGCGGGGCGGTTATTACCCGATGCGACATTAGCCCAGTTTGCGGGGCGGGCGCTGGGGATTAATCTAGCGATAGATAGTCTGAATGGCACTTCTCCATTCGATAGCCGCTCGCTAGAAGAGAAAGTGTTCGATTATGGCCTCAACACCTTTTTTTCTCTACGAGGCGCAGGCCACGTGCAAGGAGGGTGGTTTCACGACGCGGTAAGAGCAGATATCGCGCAGCAAGATGCGGCTAACTTGCAGCATCTCCTCAAAGAGGCTGTAGCTTCAAAGGTACGCCATCGTGATCCCGATGCTTTTAAGCAGTTTATTGACCAGGCACGCACCGACAGTCCATTGCAACAGGTGTATATCGACGCTGACGCGCTGATGCAGGTGCTCGCGCAGGCGCAAATGGATTCACAGGCTTTTGCATCGCTGCTACCAGAGGTGGCCGGCCAGCTGCCCGAAGCGCAGATTACCAGTGGCATGGTGCGCATTCCGTTACAGGATCTAGTAACCCATGTAGCTGGGACAAACCTAGAACCCTTTCTGTTGCCGCATCTGCGCACCGATCCCGAAGGCATGACACCCTACGAAGCCCAGGCTTTTGTGCAAAAGCACCCCGATCAGTTTGAGCAGGAGGCGGCGCAGCTTGGACAGCGGCAACCAGACAATACTCGGATTCACTCCCCAGATTTTCCCACAGAGTTAGAAAATGCGAATCTCTCTACCTTTTTGCAGCAGAGCAGCCCGCTGTTTTTGAATACCGCACAGGGCCCCGCTTCGAAACGGTTTGCACAGGGTTTTGAGCGCTGGCTGTTTGAGGGAGAAGCAGCGGATGCGCAGGAGCAGCATCCATTTGCCGATTTTAGAGATTGGCTGCTGCGGCAATATCGTGCGCAGCGCAATGGGCCTATCGCCCTATCGCCGGAAGTGCGCAGGGTGTTGGAACTGCTGCATAGCAGCGAAGAAGCACTTAAAACCACGCAGGCCGCACAGAGCCAAGCACCGCTTTTTACGACCCAAGAAACCTCTGGCCTGTCAGAAGAGGCATGGCACGCCTATCAAGCATTGGGAGAAGCAGCTACCGCTGAAGCCATGCAGATCTTGCAAAAGCGTAGTCTGCGCGATGTGCAATGGCTTTCTCGGGCTAAAAGTGACGTGCTCAAAACCCTACAGCAGCAAGCAAACGTCCAACGCCAGCATATCCAAGCCGAAGTAGAAGCCGAATTATCGGTGCAGCCCGTATACCGCGCTCAACAGTTTTTGGAGCATGGCACATTAGAATGGAAGGAGGTCCCGCATTTACTGCAAAATGGTGATGCACAAAATACCAAGCTGTCGATAACCCTGTTAAAGCAGCAGTATGGCAATCACCCTGATGCGTTGTGGCGCACGCTGCCTACTGGCAAGCATGGGTGGGTAGCCGCCAAAGGATTGGACCCTGATTTCGTTGCCGAGTTAACCGGTTTTGCATCGGGCGATGCATTGGTGCGAGCACTATCCGTTGCCTCTCCCTGGCGAGAAGCGGTACTTACGTTGACCGATCAGCGCATGCTAGCGCGCTACGGCGAGCTGGTCGACCCGCAAGCATTGAGTCGTGCGGCCGATGAAGCGGTGCATAGCGACTTGCGCGCACGCATATTGGCTACGGAACTTGCTGCTTTAGACCATGCGGTGGGTCCTTGGCAGCAACTGACGCGTACTGCCAAAGAGGCCGCACACCGCACCATCGCGCATCAGCGCATACGCGATATTCAGCCTTCTCTGTATACCGTCGTAGAAGCCCGCGCAGGGCGGGAGGCAAAAGCAGCCTTTGCAAGCGGTGATATCGCGGAAGCAGCAAAAGCAAAACGTACGCAATTACTTAATCACCACCTGGCAAAAGCATCACTCGAAGCCCGGTCAGAAATACAGAAAATACGCCGATATCTCAGTCGGTTTGGAAAGAAGAGTACCCATAAAGCTTTAGATGCTGAGTATCACGCACAAATCAATGCATTGCTAGAACGCCATGATCTGCGCATCAGCATTACCCATCGCGCACTAGCGCGTCGCCAGTCGTTGCAAAATTGGGTAGAGGCACAACTGAAACAGGGGTACCAACCCGCTATCCCAGAGCGTCTATTAGAAGACGCTGCGCGCACGCACTACAAAGACCTGTTGCTAGAAGATTTTAGGGGGCTGAGCGATGCAATACACAGTATTGAGCATCTGGGTCGTCTCAAACAAAAGCTCCTCGATGCGCGCAAGGAACGCGATTTCAATACCGCTGTGGACGAAGCGCTGGCGCAAAGCGCATCGCTGCCACCACGCACCATTCCCACGCCGCGCAATCCTGGTGAGAGCGGAAGCGGGTTAGACAAAGTACAAGGCTATTTTTTGCGAGCCAAAAGTAGCTTGCGTTCAGCGGATGCCTCGTTGCTCAAAATGGAGCAAGTCCTATCTTGGCTAGATAATCATAGCCCGAATGGCCTGTTTCACCGCATCGTCTTTCAACCTATTTCCGATGCTGGGGTGCGCGAAAACGATTTGCGTATCACCATCACTCAGCGGCTGCGCACGCTAGCCAAAACGCTACCCAAGGAATCACAGCGTGATTTTGGTCAACGCTATACGCTCCCTGAGCTTATCGATACGCGCACTGGCAAGCCATCCTCTCTGCTCAAAAGCGAGTTACTTGCGATCGCGCTCAATACGGGCAACGACAGCAATTTTAAAAAAATGCTCGAAGGCGAACAGTGGTCGGTTGAAGGCGTGGAGGCCGCCTTGCATCGCCATATGGGTCAAGCAGATTGGGATTTTGTGCAGGGTGTCTGGGATACGCTCGAATCCCTGTGGCCGCAGATCGAAGCATTGGAAAAACGTCTTTCTGGTGTGGCACCACCAAAAGTTGAAGCCAGGGAGGTCGTCACGCCCTATGGTACCTATCGAGGTGGCTACTACCCCGTGATCTACGATCCATTGCGCTCGTTTGATGTAGAACAAAACCGCCAGCGCAACGCGGATCAGCTATTTGAAGAAAATAATTACCGCCGCGCCAGCACGCCCAAAGGCCATACGATCGCACGCAAAGAATACGCTGCACCCCTCTATCTGAGCCTATCGGTATTGCCGCGTCACCTGTCTCAGGTTATCCACGATATTGCGTACCGTGAAGCCGTCATCAATGCAGACCGCTTTCTCGCAGATTCCCGTATTCGCACCCGCATAGAAAACACGCTCGGGCACGAGTACTACGCGCAGTTTAGGCCATGGCTACAGTCCATTGCCAATGATCGGGTCGTAGACGCGCGAGGACTGGCGTTTTGGGATCGTATGGCCCACTGGACACGCACGTCTGCCACGATGGTGGGACTGGGCTTTCGTCTCTCCACGATGCTGATCCATGGAGCAAGCGCCGCCTCTAATTCGGTGGGAGAGTTGGGAGTGCGCTGGATGCGCTCCGGCATGCAAGCTTTTTTCGGTTCGCCACAGAAAATGAAAGGGGCCTATGACTTTGTCACCACGCGTAGTGGCGAGATGCGCCATCGTATGGGCGAAGTAGACCGCGATATACGTGAAGCCCTGCGTGAGATGGAGCTCGCCAGCGAATTTGGGCCGCTGGGAGCCCTACAACGGCTCAACCACGCCGTAAAACGTACCGCCTATTACGGCATTGCGATGCTCGATATGGCCTCTGCATTACCCACTTGGCTGGGAGCATACAACCGCGCTTTGCATGAAGGGTTGGCAGAGGAGTCTGCGATTTATGCGGCAGACCACGCGGTGCGCAATGCCCATGGCGGAGCAGGTATCAAAGATATGGCTGCCATTCAGCGTGGCAGTGAATTTCAGAAGCTCTTTACGATGTTCTATAGCTTTTGGAATCACTTCTATAACCGCCAGCGCGATATAGCACGCCGCGCAGCCAGCATCCTAGGCAGCCTGCGAGAAGGGAAATATGAAAAGGCGCGAGAAGATTTCAGCCTCGTGCTCGCGCGCTCTTGGTTTTATTTTGTGGTGCCTCAGCTGATTCATGCGGCGCTCAAGCCATCTTACCGCAATGAAGAGGATGAAGAACATTGGGCGCACTGGGCCGCAGAAGAGTTGGCGCTGGGAATGTTTTCCGGCATTCCGGTCGCACGGGATATTGCCGGATCCGTATTGGGTGGGCGTAGCTATGTCGCTACCCCGGCGGCACAGATGGTCGTCACGACACTGCGTAGTGCGAAAGATCTTTCGCACCTGATGCACGACGAAGACGTATCCGATACCTGGCGGCAGCATGCCCTACAAACTGCGGGTTACGTATTTGGATTGCCAACGGGCCAGGCAGCACAGACCGGGCTATATCTGTGGGATGTGATGCAGGGAGAAGAAGACCCGCAAGACTTAGCAGATTGGTGGCGAGGTGTGGTGTATGGGCGAGGACGTGATTAATTTTATCGTGCCAACAGCAGCCGTAGAACCAAGAGATGTAAGAGGAAGGAGGACCGTATGACTATATCTAGTACCACTCGCAAGACCCCACCTTATCAAGGTAATGGGAATGTGACGGATTTTTCGTTTGGTTTTAAAGTTTTTGCTGCAGGCGACGTGCGGGTTATCCACATTGATCGCGACGGTGCGGAACGCGTGCTGGCGCTAGATACGGACTATAGAGTGCGGCTCAACCATGAGCAAAACACGGCGCCAGGTGGTACCGTCACCTATCCGCTTGAAGGACGACCTCTGCCGGTGAATGAAAAGCTCGTGATTATTGGGCACCTTGCCAATCTACAGCCTATTGCGCTGACCAATCAGGGAGGCTTTTATCCCCATGTCATAGAAGATGCGCTCGATCGTGCGGCTATCCAGATACAACAATTGGCAGAAGCTACCGAGCGCACATTTAAATTTCCGGTATCTGATCCGGCCTTATCTACGCAGCTCCCTACGGCGCTACAGCGCGCGCATCGTGTCCTTATTTTTAATCAGGATGGAAGCGTGGGCGTGTCTGCAGACGACTATGTGAATCAAACTGCCAAAACCGCTGCAAATGCTGCAGCTGCTGCACAGTCCGCAGAGCGTGCTATTGCCGCTGCATCTGAAGCCACTAAGAAAATCGATGAAGCTACCCAGTTGGCGACCCCTGCAGACAACACGGTCACCACTAAAAAACTAGTAGATCGCGCGGTGCGAGAGGAGAAGCTCGAAAACGCAGCAGTAACCACGGTCAAACTCGCTGCACAGGCGGTGACTGCAGCCAAGCTGGCAGCAGGCGTAGCGATAGAGAATATGGGTTATACACCAGCGGATCTGTCGCGTACCTGGACTATAGATAACTTTGACCCAAAGAGCCGTGCACCGTATCAAGCTACTTGCCAATGGTTAGGTGAGGTCATGGAATTTGGTGAAATAGATCCCAACTATCGTGATGCGACCACTATTGCGCCTGAAGGCTGGGTGATGGTTGGGCTGCGTTCTAAAACACGTACGTTCCGCATCAATCTCTATGGAGTTCAACTCAAAAATGCATAACGCTTCTTTGATGACCCATGCCCAGCTGATTTTTTGTATTCAGCAGCAGTATTCAAATTTGGTACATGGCCGAGATTTCTGGGTAGGGCATGCCGTAGAACCACGAACCGGCGCGCAAATAGCAGAAGCACAGATTATTCAATGGTGTGCTTCAGAATCCCGCCCTGATAAAAAAGTACTGCGTGCGCTGTGGAAAAAACTGCAACCTATTTTTGAACGCAAAGACGCAGAGGAAGCCGCGCGGATGGAGCGGCGTCATCGCTTAGAGGACGCCGATATACAAGTCGCCAAAGCGTTCGATGAAAACGACAGCGATCTTCTGACAGCACTCTCACGCTACCGCCAAGCACTGCGCGCCGTGCCAGAGCAATCGGGATTTCCATTAGCGATCAAATGGCCTGTGCTGTCTGATTATATAGAGTGACACGAATATGCAACTGAAGTCAGAGGACAAAACCATTATAGAGTTAGCAGCAGTGGGTGCAGTCATTGCGTTTGGAAAACTGTTGGCAGGGGGCGAGAAAATCACACTGCGCTTATTGGCCGGACGCGTGATTATTGGTGCCGCGCTGAGTACCGCCGCAGGCGCGGCCTTGGCGATGATTCCTAGCTTGCCCAACATTGCCATAATCGGGCTCGGCTCGGCATTGGGTATTTCGGGGCAGTCGCTGCTGGAATTACTCATTCAGCGTTGGAGTGGTTCAGAGAAGGAGGGGCTATGAACCCTCTCTATATAGTAGCCAAGGCAAATAGCCATGACCGATAACCGGGCATTGCTGTGTGCAGAACTGGAGCGTGACGAGGGCGTACGACTCAAACCGTATCGGGATCCAGTGGGTAAATTGACCATTGGAACTGGGCGCAATCTCGATGATATCGGTATTAGCTTTGCAGAAAACCGGTATCTGCTGATGAATGATATTGATCGCGTAGAAGCAGAGCTCGATGCCTTCTGCTCTTGGTGGCGTGCACTGGATTTGGTACGCCAGCGTGTGCTCGCAAATATGGGCTTTAATATGGGAGTACCTACGCTCTGTACTTTTCGTACCACATTCACTTTAGTGCGAGCAGGGAAATACGAACGCGCCGCACAAGCGATGTTGCAATCAAAGTGGGCTGCGCAAGTAGGGCAACGGGCTATACGGCTCGCCCAGGGCATGCGCTCCGGTCGCATGTAAGCAGGAAAAGAGCATGTCCGCACTACTCTATTTTTTACCTACACTGAGAACCACAGCCTTTTTCATCAGCATGCTACTTACTGCAGGCGCGCTCTTGTATGCACAGCACTGCGAGACAAAGCTTGCACAGCTAGAACGCAAGCAAGCACAGATCTTCGCAGAGTCGGCATTACAACAGGCGCAGGCTGCACAAAAAGCCAAGGCTATACAAGAAAAGCAGGCCAAAGCATTTGCTGAATTAGAGACACGCTATCTTATGGAAGCACATCATGCCAAACATCGTGCAGACACTCATCAAGCTTTCTATGCTAGCGGTGCTTTGCGGGTGTTCGTACCGACCAGCCCCGCCTTTACCCACCACAAATTGCCCAACCCTACAACCTATCCCCGCTTGGATCATGCTTTCGCATTCGCCCAACTTAACCCAAAGATTGCGGCACAGTTGGTCAGAATTACCGAAGACGGAGACGCGGCCATTAGGCAATTGACTGCCTGCCAAGCTCTTCTTAAATTGGAAAGGGAAGGGCCATTAAATACGAATAGGAGGCCATTGGCGGGCGGTATGTACTAGCGCCAATATCCATACCGTTTCATTATCGATTTCATAGACAAGGCGATAGCTTTCATGGGGAATCAATTCACGGGTGCCAGCTATTTTTCCTTGCTGACCGAGCATAGGGTGTTGAGTCAATTTGGCAACGGCATCACTGAAAAGTGCATCCATTCGAGCGGCTGCGTGTAGGTTGTCCGCCGAGATGTAATCCCATACATTAATACGGTCTTGCTCCGCTTCTGGTGTCCATATGACTCTCACCCTAACTCTCTGCCCTGGCTCGTCGTGCAGCGAACTCAGCTTCGATGCTATCGTTTGATCGCCCTAATCCAGCGTGCATCGAATCCCGACTGGCCTCAACTTTGCGAGTCAAGAAGTCTTTATATTCCTTTGCTTCTTGCTGGCGTTGAATGAATTCACGCATCAGCTCACGAAGCACCTGCGATGCAGGCCGGTGGGCGGCTTTGGTCGCAGCCATGAACTCAAAACGCAGTTCAGGTTCGAGCTTCATAGTGAAAGCGGTTCCCTTCGACATAATCTTAACCTCCGCTACAAAATATTTGTTTGATGTGTACTTTTTGTTTACAAAGTATATACCTTTTCAGTATAAAAGCAGCTTTATCAACCCATCTTGCTCATCATTTTGTATCTCAGCTACAGCCAATAAAATTATTGGTAACTTTGTTGGTAACTCTAGCAAGGCGGGAAATTTTAATCTATAAAAATCAAAGACTTAAGTCATGTATGCGGTGGCCGCCGGCTCCACCAAATTAGGTTCCGATAATTCACAGGGACACCAAAGAACCCCCACGGTTATTAGCTGTGCGGGTTTTTTGCTATTGAGATCGATCGAGGAGTTTCGTGGAAACTCGGTATTTTTACGGGTAACTGCGTTACTCAAAAAGTGAGTTACCCATAATGCTGACTGCTACTGCGACTCGTAATGCCAAGCTCTTGGGAAGGGCGGCAGACCGGCATTGGCCCATCCAACAATCAAAATTTTTTATAGATAAACAGTGGATGATCTGCTTTATCTAATTCTTTAAATCAATCTTTATAACGCTCGCAAAATTTTCACTAAGTAAATTTCTACTATTACATTCCACGATCAGCTTAACGTCGTCGAAGGTTGCTGCAGCAACACCTAACAATCTTTAACAGCCTAATCAAGATGCGGGAGGATTCCCCGTTAGTGAGGCAGCGCGCCTCATTTCTCTCAAATGTTGACTCGTACAAAAAAGTATAACGACATATTTTCCGACAAATTGTGAGGCAATTCGCATATTTTCAGACCGTGCGCAACACGGAAGGTTCTTGAATGCACAAATCGGACATCGGCACTGGAGAAGTGCTGTTCACTGGCTGTAAGTCGAAAGGGACTTGCGCGGGTTAGGACAATCACCGATCCGGTGGCCCGCGCACTGATGATGATATTCGTCATAACCGAGGAGCATCCCTTTAGAGATGGTAACGGCCGCACAGCTCGACTGGCAATGGGCTGCCTGCTCAGCGAAGCCAAGCTGTGGCGCATCATGGTGCCGACGGTGTATCGCGAAGATTACCTGTTACCTTTAAAGCGATTGACCAATGAAAAGGATGCGCAACCGTTCATTCGAACCATGGCGCGTCCATAACTGGACTGCGCAGTTTGATTATGCGCAGGACCGCCAGTTAATTCGCGAACAACTCGCGCGCTGTAATGCGTTCCAGGAAGACTTGAGGCGCTATAAACTGATTTTCCCAGATGACACGCCGTAGCGAAAATTCCAGTCCAGATTGGGATGAGCATAGAAGCAAAATGAAACCGTGCAAAGCGCACGATGGCAGAGGTATTTAAAAGAAGAGTACTGAGCATTTAGCTTGATAGTTACAAACAGCGTGCCTATTAAAGCCAGATTTATCCGGGGTGCCGAGAGACAGATGATGTTAGCTTCGTGCGCCACTACAACGCCGCCGTTACCAATGAGCCTGCCGGAGTTGCCACCCATTAACAATGCGCGCTTACGCGCTTATGGCCTTAAAGTACTCACGCAGCGAGCTGATATACATATCGTCGCGGTGCTCTAGCTTTGAGGCGGCGGCTTGTTCCACGCTCATTGCCGGTTTTGTCGCCACCGAGTAAGAGAAGGGATCGATAAATGATCGTCAAGATCCCTGTTTTGTCTTCCAAATATCAGGATTTAACTTTATACATCAGTCTTATCATTCTTGGTATAAAGCGTAAAAAACATGCAAGATGCCTAAGGCTGGTATGTGCTAATGCACGAGCCTTAGGCATTTTCATTATCAGCGAAGATTGCCTCATCGGCAGCATGTTGCCGCTTTACCCCTAAACTGAGTTTGAATAAAAAAGAATAATAGAGGCCCCATGTTAAGTATTACGAGTCAGAAACTACCGATACCTTTCGCACCAGAAGTCATCGCTCGTGAGTTAGAGAACGCGCGTGAATATAAGGAAAAAAAACCCGTCATCGCTGATTATTATTACGAGCGAGTCGAAGCCGCGCTACACGAGCTGGCTAAGTATGAAAAGATCGAGTCGCCCAGTTTCTACGAGAAGAGACATTTCATCAGATCAGCCCGCACTCCTGAGACGGTTGAACAAAAGGACTTGCAAAAGAGCATAGCCAATGTTCATTTCGAGCGCGGCGAGGTATTCAGCCGGTTAAAGCAGTGGGATAAAGCCAACGCACAGTATGAGAAAGCTCATAAGTGGGGACATCAGGAAGCTCAGGAAGCATTAAGGGTACTGGCCCAACGCCCTACCAGCCCAAGCCTTCCGTTTAGCCCATTCATAGGTTTACACAAACCCACGTCTTCCTCTAGCTCAGCGATTTCTACCGTTTCTGCCTCTGCTTCGTGCCCATCCACGCCTGCCCTTGATGCGAAAGAAACTTCCGCCTTTCAGTTTTTCTTAAAAAATCTCCCCCTGACTCCCCCTGCTTTACCACTAGCCGGTCAGCTTTTGAGAAATACGGAGCAGCTAACTTACTGTCTATTGCTGTTAGATTTGCATAAGCAAGAACCGGCATCTGTGACTCAGTTAAGCGCTGAAGAGTCAGCCTGGTTGGCACGCGTTAAACAAGATCCAGATGCACGGCAAGAATTGGATCTGCTCGTGGAAGATATCGTTCGTGCTTTTGAGAAAGATGAACTTAAAAATGCGGCTGCGGTGGTGGAGGTAGCGACCTTAGCGCCAGTTTACACGCGTGATAATTTCCAAAAATTGCTCAATAAGCTCATCACTAAACTTGATGAGTTGACATTGTTAGATTTTGATCTGTTGCATGGTTTAGCGCAGATGATTCGTCACGCACCGCCCGCTAGCTTGCGTACTGATGATTTGGTCAAGATGTTAGGCAATCTGGCTGATCGCCTAAAAAATACCCATGCGCAAAGCGAGGAGAACCAATATCGCTTAACACTAGCGATCTGTCAGCTGTTGGATGCGATGGCCGATAACCAAGTCACTGATCTTGACCGTGAGGCGCTGCATCAGCCGTTAAAAGAATTTTTCAATGGATTGAAGCAATCAAGTGATCCTTATCTCGTTTATCAAGCTGAGTACGCAGGCCAAGCATTAGCGCGTGTGCCAGATGATGAAACGCCTTGGCAAGTTGTTTGGCGACGTGTCAGTGGGGTAATCGAGGGAGTGTCAGGATTTGTGAGCGCGGCAAAAGCGTTTGATCTGAATCGTTTTGTCGATGGCATTAAAAATTTACAAGAACCGATCAGTGATCTGATCCAGTTTGCTAGCGACACCTATAATAAAGTGACAGCGCTTCAGGAAAGCGGACAGGAATTGATTGAGAGCCTCAAAGAGGGATTTTCCTTTGAACGAAAGCAGATTTGGTATTCAATGCTACGCGGCTTGGACGAAGTACCATCAGCCCAGCTTGAGGAATTTAAACAAAAACTGATACAGCCTGATCTTAAAGCCTGTCGTTGGCATAAAACCTTTTTATGGGGCTTAAGCGAGCGTTTAGGGCAAATCGCTGCGCATCCTGAGCAGGCGCTAGATACCCGAAAGCAAGCCCTACAATGGTTAGGTCAGCTGTATGAAGAGGATCAGATATGGGGTAAGCATCCACTGATCCAGCAACGTGTGGTGCAAATTATGCGCACGCTTGCTGACGAGTCGCCAGTTAAAGATGAAGCCAGTTCATTACTGGAGCAGCTCAAAACAGTAGGCGATGTTGCCCAACAAACCTTCTATCAACAGACTTGTTTGACTGGCCCCCTGAGTCCTTATCCCCTCTATGAGGCTCGCCCACAGCCAATAGCATTGAGCTTATTGGATAAAGTCCAGAACAAGCAATGGCTAGAGACAGAATTACACCGACTCAAAGTACAACGCTTGGCACATTGGGGCAATCCGCTGTATGTCTCACCGCGCGGCAAAGCGAGTTTGTCTGATGCTGATACGGACACGTTTGATTTAGCGAAAGAAGCCAAGGCGTTTTTTAACAGCAACAAAAAAATGGCCTTAGTGCTCGGTGACTCAGGGGCCGGTAAGTCCACCTTCTTACGCTTTTTGGAATCAACGCTCTGGGCGAGCTATCGCAAAGGTAGCATCATTCCTTTATTTATCCCTCTATCTGAGATTGATAATCCAGAGCAAGACTTCATGACGAAGCACTTACGCCGCTTGGACTTGACGCACGCGCAAATTAAGACGCTCAAAGAGACGCGTGAATTTATCGTGATTGCAGATGGTTATGATGAAAGCAGGGCGAACGAGAATCTATATAAAAGTAATCGATTCAATGAGCCTGGAGCGTGGCAAGGTCAGATGATCGTCGGTTGTCGCAGCCAACATCTGGATGCAAACTATTGGGCACGTTTTCAACCGGATAATCCAGCATTGTTTCAAGAATGGGTGGTAGCTCCGTTTGGCGAAGCAGAGATTGATCAATATGTTCGACTGCACGTTGATTTTAAGCACCAACATAGAGAAGTGAGCGATGATAGATTTGATCTACAGCATTGGCAGGTGTCAGATTATCAACGGGGGCTAATGCAGATCGATGAGAATTTTAAGCGTACACCATTACTGCTAAAAATCGCATTAGCCGTTTTACCTCGTTTATTAAGCTTAGGTGAACAGGATCAGATTTCTTCGCTGACCCGTGTTGCGCTTTATGACGAAGCGATGAAGGCGCGGTTTGAGCGGGAAAAGCAACGTTTACAGGGAGAAGGGTTCACGGATGATCTTGACAGTGCTTTTAATGCTTTAGACGAGCATGGTTTTGTCGATCATTGTTTCCAGTTTGTGACTGAGTTGGCGGTCGCAATTTACGAGAAGAACCAAGGTAATCTCGTCGTAGAATATTACCCCGCTAAAGATAAAGGGACGTGGAAAGACGCTTTTTTTAATGAAGCGCCTCGCACCAGAATCTTGCGTAAAGCATGGCCGCTAATTCGCAATGGGAATCAATATCGATTTGAGCATAAATCATTTCTGGAATACTTTGCCACACGAGATATTTGTCAGCCGCAAGAGATTGATTTGAAAGCTGGCACCACCGCTGCTGTGCATCAACCTGCCACTGTTCGTCGTGGCAGTGATGCCTCTTTCTTGAGCTTTGAGAGCCGACCTGAAGAGGAAGATATTAAAGCCATTTTGCTGCCTGAATCGCTATTAACCCGCCTTAATCTAATCAAAGAACCCGCCATGATTCAGTTTTTAGCTGAACGGGTGCAAACCGAGCCAAGCTTTAAACAGCAACTGCATGCCTTTGTCGAGCGCTCTAAAACTGATGCAACGATACGTAAGGCAGCAGCGAATTCGATAACGATTCTGAACAGCGCCGGTGTGTCGTTCATAGACACTGATTTAGCAGGAATTCAGATTCCAGGTGCCGATCTCAGTTACGGGATATTGGATGCAGTGAAACTTCAAGGCGCAGATTTACGCAAGGTGAACTTGACGGGTATATGGCTGCGTAATGCAAATTTAACGGGTGCGCGGATGGATGGCGTGCAGTTTGGGGAATTACCGAGCTTGGAATTGGACAACCAAGTTCAGGCTTGCTGTTATTCGCCCGATGGGCGCTATTTAGTGGCGGCAGTAGGCTCCGTCTTCGAAGCAGGAAATGTTGCACTATATGAAGTTGAGACGTTAGCACATCTGCACACGTTCGAGGGGCATATGGAGATGGTGGCAGATGTCGCGTTCTCCAGCGATGGTCAAACCTTGGCCTCTGCCAGTGCAGACAAAACGGTGCGGCTGTGGTCGGTAGCAGAAAAAAAACTATTGCACACGTTCGATGAGCACACTAGCAGTGTGCGCAGTGTGACTTTCTCAAGTGATGGCCAAATGTTGGTCTCTGGGAGTACGGACAATACGGTGCGGCTGTGGTCAGTAGCAGAAAAAAAACTGCTGCATACGTTCGAAGGGCATACTGAAGGAGTAAAAAGCGTAACGTTCTCAAACGATGGCCAAACGCTAGCCTCTGGCGGTGATGATAAGACGGTGCGGCTGTGGTCAGTGGAAGAGAAAAAGCTACTGCACATTTTCGAAGGGCATATCTACGATGTGGGCAGCGTCGCATTCTCAAGCGATGGCCAAATACTAGCCTCTAGCGGTGGGGAGACGACGGTGCGGCTGTGGTCGGTGGCAGATAAAAAGCTATTGCATATATTCGAAGGGCATACTGAACGGGTATATAGCGTGACGTTTTCAAGTGATGGCCAAACGCTGGCCTCTAGCAGTGGGGACAATACGGTGCGACTGTGGTCCGTGGCAGAGAAAAAGTCGCTGTGCACTCTCGAGGGGCATACCGGGGGAGTAACGAGCGTCGCGTTTTCACGCGATGGACAAATACTGGCTTCGGGCGGTTGGGACAACGTGCGACTGTGGTCAATCACTTCAGGCCAATGTTTGACTGAGATTGAAGGTTTTAATGGAGGCGTCATGTCTGTTACTTGGTACACCAACGCCAAAGGATCCTGGCTTGCAACGGGAGGGTATGACAAAGTGGTACGTGTTTGGCAAGTGCATCGGGACGGTGAAACGTGCCACGTGACCTTAGATTGGGCTTCCACACAAACAACATTGACGGCATCAGGAGTGTCCATTCAAGATGTGCGCGGACTTAGCGCAAGAAATACGCAACTACTCAAACAACGCGGCGCGACAGGAGAGCCGCACCAAGCTTTTCAGAAGAAACCGCCACGCTTGCAGACAAAAAAAGGAGAAATGCCAGCGTTTACGCTACCAGCTCAGGTAGATACGGTTATCCGATCTAGATTGGCTTATCTCGATCTCGTTTGAAGTTCGGGAAATGCCCGTTCTGCTGAAGCAGCCCTATCCATTCATCGAGATTGACCTTGTCCCAATCGACTTCCTCCATGCGCTCTATCGGAATGCCATCGTCAACATCTTTGGCAGGAGCCGTATGCGGTAGTCCCGTAAGTACGGATCTGTGCGGGGGGCGGCGGGTAACCGCCGTCCCTACCGCGACCTGTTAAACAACTTCTTTTGCCCAATGATGAGGCTTTGCGAGAAAAAACAGAGTCGGGGCAAAAATCATCAAAAAACATGCTTAACCTTCCCCTCAACGTTTGCTCTAGCGCACGTTTTTCATGTTGAATATTTGCAATCTTGATTGGCGCTCTAATGTGAATATTACCGCATTCCCATCTCTTCGCAAAGTCTTACTGTACGATCAAATCGGAACTAATACATATTAAGGGATATCGATCAACTTACATCCTTGATCGCGCAAAAAGAATCTGAAACGCTTGACGGCAAGTTATCGCGACGCGGAATTAGTGCACGGGTCAGACTTTTTCTAACCTAGCTGTAAGGTTATGCTTTTGCCAATATCATTACTATTTACTTCTTGTTGTCGTGAAAGAATGATCGGCTCGTCTAAGCCGCGTGTAATTGAAAAACTAATTTTTTCTCCCTTCTGAGATATATCTGCAGTAGTAATGGTTACTTTTTTGCCATCAGTCCTTGCAATAAAAGAGGTCGCTGTCAGCGGGCATATATATATATTATTCATAAGCGAAAATTTAATGGGTTCATCTACTGCATACACCGTTGAATATACAGCAGAGCCATCGTTTTCAGAAACAAGATGATAGTTATCATTATTGGAAATAGTATATTTACTTTTAGAATTCTCACTGGGAATCGAGACTGTATAAAAATAGCTTTCTAAGTGGCTTTTTTTATGATTGATTGAGATAGTAAAAACTTTGCCTTTCACGGGTTTGGTGCTTCCTTTCGTATTAATTTCGCTCCAGCTTCCTGTATTAAGGCTAATATTTAAAGTTATAGACTGCCTAGGAATAGCAGAGAAATCGTAATACATGCCCCGATGTTTAATTCCAGAAATGCTTTCTGAAGTGATATAGCAAACATCAGTGATAATTTCATCTGGTTTATTTAAATATGAAACAATGGCTTTCCCATCGAAAAAGTTTTGTTCAACAGTAGTTACAACTTTGTTTTTTGACAGGGAAGTATCAATACAAGATCCCATGCAAATCATTCTATCAGGAAGGCCAAATGTCGTTTTTCTGGCATTTTGTACTTTCTCTCGTGTGAGAATCATTGAAGAAATACCTACTTTCTTGTCTGAAATAACACCTGCAAAATCATGACTGCCCCAGTTGTTACCGCCCCAGTCAATATTTGGCCATTTAAAACTTGGAATTTGTTCGGTTGTGGTTCCAGGGATTTGCTGCCAGTTCCAAAGCGGTTGGATTTTTAAATATTCATCACCTTGAGTCGTTATAAAATGGCTGCCGCACCCAATATAATATCCCTTTATATTTTCTCCATTTCCACTTTCTGAACCCACTGTACGAGTGGAAACTACTTTGCTCCAGAAACAAAATCCTTTCGCGAAATAAGCTAGATAATCATTAACCCAGTGGGCTTTGCCTCCAATAAAGTAATTATTTTTTGTTTCATCTTTATTGGCAAAGCGAATATATAGTTCATTTAATATCTCTAATTGTTCATCGGACGCATGAGGTTTTATTTCTTTCACCCAATTTCTCCAAGCATAACTAGTCATATTTCCTCGACTGATCGCTCTGCCTTGAGGATGAAAATCTACCATGTTTGCATATGCATACCAACCTAAACCTTGAATGAGTGCGTTAATCATACCGTCCATTGCATTATGATTAAGCATGAAGGACCCTGTAAGTACCTTCATAGCAGTGAATACTGAACTAAATAATACAGTTCCATAAGAACAGGCATATAATTGTGCGCAATATTTATCACCATTTTTAGGGTTATGCTGGCTAAAACTATAATCTACACAAATCCCTTCGCCATCTTCTTTTCCATAGCGATCAACAGGCATGCATAGAGAGGAAAGGGTTGTAGATGCAGCCATGAGGTATTGTATGTATTCAGAGGATAGCGTATTTTTCCATCCTGCGAGACTCCACATAATTTGAACGTATGCTATATCTGAACGATTAGCTCCAGTTTTCTTTTGGTCTGTATTAGAATTATTTTTAATATAGGGTAAAAATATGGCAGCCAGTGCATTTTTTTTGGAAACCGGTGCAATTAGCATAGCACTTATAGCAGCTTGTCTTGCAAGGCCTATTTGACCTTCCCACCAGTTTGATGTTTGGTATTTACAACTAGCGTAATGATTTATGCCATCCACAACCATATTTATATATTTTATATTATTAGGTTCTACTTGGATTATATAATTTTCAATAGCTATAATTCTTGTAAAATGCTCATAAAGAGGTTGAACGTCATCAACGTTTATATCAGGAGGGGGGTATTGGATATCAGAAAATTTCCCATCTTTAAATTTTGAGTGCCAATCTTCCACCTTATCTTTGGTCGGTGGAGAAGCGAGTAGTGATTGTTTTGCTTTGCTATATATATTTTTGGTGTCCTCTATTGCTTCTTCACTAAAATTTAGAGATATATTTATATTTAAATTTGAGTGCTTAGGAGCCCATAAAATGTTTCGATAAGAAGAATGTAATGGGGATATGAGGTGATCGTCATTGTTTTTTTCTCCCACTTTTATAAATTTGCTATTCTTATTAATAAAAGTGGCTATCACATATGGCCATGTGTATCTTCTTAATTCTTCTTTATTAGGGATTAAAGAAAGTTGCTCATAAATTATACTTCCTGAGGGGCTGGAAACAGTTAGTTTAATTTCTGTATTTTCTGTTATATCCCCTTTAGATTCTATATTTCCTACTTTTGCCCAATTATCTAAACTAATACAAGTGGTAAATGCTATATAATTTGAATTTTGTGGGATCCATAGATTGTTTAAATATTGACTATATTCTGTTTTTAATTCGCCATCACTTGGTTTTACACCAGCTTTTAAGGAATTTCCATTTTTATTTATATAATCTGAGAAATGTTTTGGCCAATTATAATGGCCGAGTTGATTGTCTTCAGGAGGGAAATGTATTGATTCGATCAATTTTTCATTATGGTTAGGATCAATAAGGTATCCATTTATTATTTCTCCTTTTAATGCGTCTCTATCAGATTTTATATTGCCTACACTAACCCAATTTGATATATTTATCATAATTATTTCCTTGCTAATAATAATTTAATTATTACCAAATAAATTAAATGCCACTTTCTTGTTTGAACGCATTTAATGCCAGGTAATAATACATTACTATTCCTACAAAAATAGGGGAAAGTATGTTTTTCAGTAAAAAATCAGTTTTTTTGCTTAGAAAATAACATTCTTATAATGCGCTTTTTCTTATGCAAAGAAGGCTAAAATTATTTTTTTGATTTTTATCAACAATTAAAAAGCGACACAGCCTCTTACTTAAGGAGGCTCTGCATAACGAGGTTTTTCGGGATTAACAGCAAGTTTGAAAAAATCTACTCACAGTATCTTTCAAAGCTATTCTTCATAAAGGCATTCGCCATCACTTGACGTTCAAGACAGTTGCTTGTAATTTTGAGCGATTTGGTTGGGTGTGGAGTGTATAAATTTTTTATGTTTTATTTTATCGTACACCATGGATAAACCAGCATTAATGCCTTGTGATTCTTCTTGCTTCGCTGAAGTTGAAGAAAAATCTTGAAGAATATTCCCGATGCATTCTAATCTGCTGATAGCTTCTACAGTCTCTTTATTCGGAGAAATGTTTTTTTGAGTCTGAAGCTTGTCTATGAAGGCAATTATCTTTCCTGTATCTAATCTATCTCGCACAAACTGAATTAACTCATCACTTTCTTCAAATTGACGACCTAATTTTTTTTCCTCAATCTCATGAGCCAATACCAAAAGCTGTTCTGCCTCATCTGAGCCAAGAATATCTTTTAAGACGGATAGGCCATTATTGATATCTTTTGTAATATTTTTAGTCAGCGTTTCTATAATAAGCTGCTCTGACACAAGAATAGCCGTCGATAGAATAGCAGCGATATGTTTTGATCGCTCCAGATTTGGTTTTTTTAATGTACCATTCATCTGGACATCAATAAAATCTGGATTGATAAAAAATGTATCTCCTCCATTTTTTTGAAAAACGGGCTGGTTATTTTCATCTTTTATATTAAAAGCATAAGCTATGGCTTTAGCGATATTATGTGTGGCACGAAAACCATTATTCAGTCGGAGTGGGAGGTCAGATTTTTGCTCTTCTGACTGGCTTGTCTTTAGCGGCTGTACCATTTCTGTGAGAATATCTCCGACCAAAAAATCCTCTAAGAGATCAGGAGAATCTTCAATTTTTTTATGTAGGCGTTTCACCGCTAATGCAATATTGCTTTTCATAGCCTTCACTGCACTGAAGCCTGTATTTTTTTCTAATTCACTAAAAATGGGAATTAAAGCATTAAATATCCGACTCTGTGTGGTTAATTCTTGTCCTGGCTCCTTATCTTCAAACGAAGAGCCGGAAGTTAGAATTTCCCGCTCAGTCTGCGTTAATTTATGAAACCCTCCTTTAGCCATCCGCATGACTTTAAGCAAGTTATCTGCATAACCTCCCTTTACTACAGTACCGTTCTCGTTGATGATGAAGCCAGATGGATATTTTTTCGCAGCTTTATCTGCCTTGAAAGAGATAGATAGTTTGCTTGAGTAGGGCGAATCAGGGTCTGGAATAATTTCTATTTCCTTAAAACTGCACCGCTTTAGCTCCTGATTGCGATTTTTCAATAGAATATTTCCAGCACTATCAATTATAAAATTTTTAGATTCAAGCTCTTTAAAAATATCATTGTATTTGTTTGGAGTAATATCTTCAGGGCACATAATATAGCGAAACCCTTGTTGCTCTAGAGCAGAAGGCAAAGATATGCCAGCATTCCAAACCGTTATATGGATGATGTCCCATAAATACAGCTCTCCTGATAATCCTTCTTTATTCACTTCTTTTAATGATTGCCCCCTCTCATTAATCACTTTGCTTTTTCCCAATGTCGCATGGGAAAGCTGAAAAAGTTTTATCGTATCCTGGAATGTTTTATTTTGATTTGATGTTTCTGGGAAGACATTCTCATCGTTGCCATTCGCTGCAGTCACAACTGAATTATGTTGATAATCTTGGTCACGCATGGTGGTTCGTTGAATAAGCGCAGCCCTTTGGCGATGACCTAAGTTATAACGCAGCACAAGTGCGCCAGTAGCACTGAATAAATCTTTGAACTGCTTTGTTTGTTCTTCTCCAGTAGTAGAAGGCAAATCTTCTGTAACTGGTTTGTTGATTTCTCTATGACTTACAAATTGTTCTCCGCCATAACGTAATGTAATGCCTAGAGATAATGGCTGCATAAATTTTTCCTTTAATAATATTAATAATGCGGTTCAATATAAAAATTAGCGAGATTTAATGTTTCTTGTTGTGAAAGTGCGCCACCCGACAATAAAGACGCCTCCAATCGCCTGCAAGAAAGGGTTGCTAGGCAAACTAATCCTTGCAGGGGGGTGGGGGCGTTACTAATAAAGTCAGGGAATACGAGTGCGGATCAGGCCTGCTGCAAGATTGGGTGCGCTTAGCAGAAAATGTGCATTGGTAAGAATAGTAAGCGCAAAATTATTTTATTAAAATCAGGTGATTCATAGAGATTAGTAACTTCGCCATTCACTCACTTTGGCAAAGACGCTTGCTTATTTTGATTTTTTCGTCAAAAATACGCGTTAACAGCCAATTTTTTGACATAAATATCAAATGCAAACTCTTCAAGAACTCGGAGAAGCCGTTGCTGTCCGCCGTCGGAGCCTTGGCCTGAAACAAGGTGTAGTGGCAGCGCAATCCGGTATCACCCAAGAATCGCTTTCACGCTTTGAACGCGGGCGTACTACTGAATTTGGTTCGCGTAAATTGCTGGCCGTACTTGCGATGCTAGGTATGGAGCTTTATTTTATTAAGACGGTTCCAGCGGGCTCTCTTGATGAATTGCGTAGAGAACGTGGTGGCTTATGATGCTCTCCATTTATGTCCGCGGTCGTGCAGTGGCTACCCTAGAAACGGTTGGTGACTTCAAAAGCATACTCACTTATCACGCTAATGTGGCGCCAGATAATTTCGCCTCATTAACGATGCCTGTACGTACTGAGCCTTACATTTTAGATGACACCTTGCATCCGGTGTTCCAGATGAATTTGCCTGAAGGCTATTTGTTGCAAGTTCTACAAGAGCAGTTTGGCCCGCATATTGGTGCTAATCCAGTAGCACTACTATCTATCATCGGCCGCAATATGGTGGGCCGTATCCAAGTCGCCGCGCCGGGAACGATCTTGGAGGAACAACCTAAATCTATTGAAGTTGCTGAGTTACTGCAGGGTGATTACGCTGAAGATGCATTTGCCGAACTTGTGCGTCAGCATGCTACTAGCGGTGTATCAGGAGTTTTTCCAAAATTTCTTGATGCCCAGCAGGAAAAGGTTGAATTGCACTCACACAAAAAGGCAACATTGTTCACTCGCCGCCATATCATTAAAGGCTCATCTCGCCAGCTTCCTTATGTAACGCTCAATGAATATTTTTGTATGCAGGTGGCAGCTCAAGTTTTGCCTGCTGCAAAAACCGAAATTTCGCATGATGGCCAGGTACTAATTGTGCATCGCTTCGATGTGGACGAATGTGGCCAACTATACTGGGGCATGGAAGATTTCTGTGCAGTACTGGGTCTGCGTTCAGCGGCTAAATACGACCCGACTTGGGAGCGTATTGCAAAAGCTGTGCGTGACCATGCTCCGAGCGTACAACGGCGAAAAATTTTCTATCAGCTGGCAGTTACATTGCTACTGACTTATGCATTACGCAACGCGGACTGCCATGCCAAGAACCTTGCATTACGGTATACCTCACATGCCGATGTTCATCTTTCACCGGTGTACGATATGCTGACTACCTGTGTATATGCGGGCTACCAGCACAATTCACCTGCTCTTAGTTTTATGGGCAAGAAGACTTGGCTGCCAGGAAAAAATCTTCAGAAATTTATTAGCGCGACTTTTGACATTACACTCAAAGAGCAAACTAGGATTGTTGAGGCGATCGGCGATGCCATTTCGGCAACTGCACCTCGAGTTAGAGAAGCCATCAGCCTATACCCAGGTTTTTCTGATATTGGCAAACGTATGCTGATTGCATGGCAAGAAGGGGTGATGGGGCTGCGCAATCAACGTGTTTATGCGCTTAGTGATTGGGTGGAAAACCCTGCTTTTGAAAAACTCTCTGCACCATCAAAGCTAGAAAATCCGCAGCTAGTCATTGGCCGATCCGAAGGTCTAGGCAAGCGATAATAATTCAGTGGTGGTGCTTAGGGTTTTGTAGAGGTTCCCTAATAAAGTATTCAAACAATTCCACCATTTACGCCGATCACTTGACGAGTGATATAACTCGCTGCATCAGACATCAAAAAACCAACTAATGCAGCCACTTCAGCCGGCGTTCCAATACGCCTCATCGGTACATCTGCCTTAGCTTTTTCGCGTAACGTTGCATCAATCATATCGGTTTCGATAATGCCAGGGGCCACGCAATTGACGGTGATTGCGCGACTTGCTAGCTCAGTAGCTAGTGCTTTACTAGCCCCGATTAACCCCGCTTTAGCAGCACTATAATTGACTTGCCCACGGTTCCCTATAATCCCAGACACTGATGAAATCACAGTAATTCGCCCCCCCGCTCTTGTTTGTATCATGGGCATGATGAGCGGGTGCACGATATTGTAAAAACCATCAAGGCTGGTATCGATAACGCTATCCCAATCTTCGCCAGTTAATGCAGGAAACGCTGCGTCGCTTGTCACGCCAGCGTTACATACAATGCCATAATATGCACCGTGTGCTGCCACATCCTCCTCAAGAATAGTATGGCACAGCGCACGTTCACGCACATCGAATCGCAGCGCTTGCGCATCTCCTCCCTGCGCCACAATACCTGCCGCCACCGCTTGCGCCTGCGCCCAACCACGATGGCCATGCACGGTGATAGCAAACCCATCATTAGCAAGTTGCTCAGCAATGGCACGACCGATACCTCGGCTTGCCCCTGTCACTAATACACGGCGTTTCATTAAGTTTTACTCACTTGTTTTTTAATTATTTGTCTGCGTAATGCGCTTAATAATTGATGTTACGCAGGTATTTAAAAGGTCAGTGGTACGCATGTTGGGGTTCCTTCGTCACCACCAACCTACCGAGATGCATATATAAAAGGGTTCTATAAAACTCCACGAATCACAAATGCACGGTAGGTTGGTGGTGACGAAGGAACCCCAACATGCAGGCCACGGCGTTCTTTATGACCAGCTTACAAACTCTTAAAAGGCTCTACAAACCTTCACCAACCACAAGAAAAGCAAAGAATGGTAGGTTGGTGGTGACGAAGGAACCCCAACATTGCACACCACAGACTTCTTGAATACCTGCGTAACATCAGTTAATAACTTCAACTGTAAAAAAATCTCATGCACAGCGGCTTAACTTAACTGGAATTAGCTAAGCTTTCAACTGACTGAGCATCTTCACGCATCTTTATAAACGCTAAAAAATCTGGCGGTTGAAACACTTTCAATACAGCTTTAGCTGCAATCTCGTCAGATTGTCGTAGCACGCATTCATACGCCATATTGCCATCTGCTAAAGCCAATATTTGACGCACTTCAATCGTCAACAGTGCATTAGCCTCGAACGCCTCAAAAAACGCTTGGTACTGGCGTGAACCCAATAACACACCCGGTTGCGGTGGTTTGCCCTGGTGTTGCGCAGACAAACCAGCGTGAGCAGCCATTGCCTGTGCCATTAACTCGAGACCAATGTGCGCTGGCATACGAGCATCACTGTCGGTGTACCAAGCATCGCCACGCACCCGATATTCAGCAATAAGCGTTTCATCGGCGAAAGCGGTAACTCGATCAAGCAACAGCATCGTGCCGCGATGAGGCAACAAGGTTTCAATATCGGGGAAAAAAGGGGAAGAACTCATCAGAAAAATAGTATCTTTATTTTCATGGCTACAGACCGAGTATGGTCTCAGTGCCTTACGCAGACAAATCAACCACCAATAATTAAGCTGGCATTACTACCGCCAAAAGCGAATGAATTGCTCATACATATTCGCTGTTGCGAGCCTTTTCTCTTTTCGAGTATTTGGCCAGGTTGCACCAAGTTAAGCCGCGGCAATCGCTCATCTACCATACCGTCCCAGATGTGCGGTGGTAGGGAAGGGGCCATGCCACTTAGTGCAAGCCAACAAAAACCCAACTCGGTTGCACCTGCCGCTCCCAGTAAATGGCCTACTAGCGGCTTGGTGCTGCTCGCTGGCACACCATCTGGGAACACTCGCTGTACTACGCCACTTTCCATCTCGTCATTTTTGGGTGTAGCTGTGCCATGCAGATTGACATAACCAATTTCGGATGCGGTGAGCGCCGCATCGTCAAGCGCTGCGCGTAGCGCCATCTCGGCACCGATTCCTTGAGGGTCGGGCGCAGAAATATGATAAGCATCACTTGCTTCACCCACACCCAACAGTGCAATAGGAGCCTCATCGCGGCTCATAATAAAAAGGGCAGCGCCCTCGCCTAAGTTGATCCCGCAGCGATTGCGGCTCATTGGGTTGACTAGTTGGGGACTAATTGACTCTAGCGCGCTGAATCCTCCAAGCGTCATACCACACAAGGTATCCGCCCCTCCCACTATGACTGCATCGCACAGACCAATTTGCAGTAATCGGCGTGCTACCGCAAAAACTTTTGCACTTGAGGTACAGGCTGTTGAAATAGTGTAGGTAGGCCCCGTCACGCCGAGTACTTTGGCCACAAATAATGCCGCGGCGCCCATTTCGATCTGTTGGTAATCGTAGCTCGCAGGCACTGGTCGGCCAGCAGCTTGCTCAGCAAGCATTGCTTCAGCTGCGGCAATGCCTGAGGTTGTCGTACCCAACACGACACCGATCCTCGAGCGACCATAGCGAGCAAGTATCTTTTCAAGCTCGCTTTCCATTTTTTTCAAAGCGCTCAACAGTAAACGGTTATTTCGACAGTCATCGCGGGCTAGTGCCGGCGGTATGGGAAGCAATGTTCGACTTACTCGGCCAACGGTTAACTTACCAAGCGCTACACTAACTTGCTCAGTCACCATAGCTGAAGTATCACCCTTTGCTAAGCGACGCCCAATCACGGCTAGATCATCGCCTAGCGCATTAACCATGCTAAGCGCATTTAAATAGCAACGTGGCTGACTCATGACGCATCTCGAATAACTATGGTTGTGGGCATATTGAGCGAGTAAGGCTTGTCGACTCCAATTTGTCTAATAGCTCGCGTGGCAATACAAACTGCAATGCTTGAGTTTGCGCATCAACGGCCACTTGGATCGTATGGCCTTTCGTCAACTGTTCGCCGCTTGCTTGGTCGGTGATTAAGTAGCCAATTTTGAGTCGGTTTTCATATTCGAGCAGCTTAGCGCTTACATTTAACAATTGACCATAGCGAGCAGGCCGCATGTATCTTAGCTGGCATTCAACCACCGGCCACAAGTAATTCAATGAGTGCATGGCGTCATACTCAAAATCACGCAGTAATGCGCTACGCGCAATCTCGAAATATTTTACGTAATGGCCATGCCAACAAATATTCATCGAATCAATATCGTGAAACGGTACTTCGATGCTGACTGTAGCAGTCAATACAGATGGATTGATCTGATTAGCCAAGATGCTCTCCTGCTGGGTCTAGCGCACTAGCCAAATCTTTATAAAGTGGAACTGCACCAGCTTGTATCCAATGTGCTGTGGCCCGTAAGTCAGGCTCAAGCGCCCGATCTTCGTCTACGAAAGCCGAGTGTGTTCGGCTCATAGACATGAACTCTGTCAATACAGTGGGCAGCACAGGTATAGTTGATTCGCGCAAACGCAGCGTCACAGCTTGTACCGTTGCAAGGGTATGTGCAGCAGCAACTTGCTCAGTCAGGGTGAGCACGCGCAAACAATCTCGCGCAGCGATGGTACCCATGCTCACTTTGTCTTGGTTGTGCGATTCTGTTGAACGTGAAAATACACTAGCAGGCATCGTCAATTTAAGCGCTTCGGCAGTCCATGCCGAAGCACTGATCTGCACTGCTTTAAAGCCATGATTGATTGCTGCACGTTCGCCCACACTGCCAGACAGATTAGACGGCAGTCCGTGATTAAACTTACTATCTACTAGCAAAGCTAATTGACGATCCATTAAATCAGCTAAGTTTGCTACTGCAACCTTTAGCGCATCCATCGCAAATGCAATATGGCCGCCGTAAAAGTTGCCGCCATGCAATACACATTCATCATCTGGATCGATTAATGGATTGTCATTCGCGCTATTTAATTCATTTTCAATATCACGACGCATCCAGCTCAGTGCATCACGCGCAACCCCAATAATGTGCGGCGCACAGCGTACCGAATAACGATCCTGGACACGTTGCGCACTGGTGTCTGGGCGGCCACTCAGATCTGCACGAATCCAAGCTGCTGCCTCGCCTTGCCCTTTATGCGGCTTGGCATCAAAAAGACGAGCATCAAAATGAGCGGCTCTACCGTTCAATGCAACGTTGGTAAGCGCGGTCAGGCGGCATGCTAAACGGGTCAAATAATCAGCCCGGCGCCAAGCGAGGCATGCCAAACCAGTCATCACCGCAGTACCATTCATCAGCGCGAGCCCTTCTTTAGGGGCTAGCATGAGTGGCGTGATACCAAGCTCGGAGAGTACATCGCTTGCCATACGCAACTGATCTCGATGAACCACCTCGCGCTCACCAACAAGTGCCGCCGCTACATAGGAAAGCGGCGTTAAATCGCCACTCGCGCCCACCGAACCCTCAGCGGGAATACGAGGCAAGACTCGTTGGTTAATCAGTTGCATGAGCGTCTCCAGCAGCTCCCAACGCACGCCAGAATAGCCATGGGCAAGTGAATTAAGACGTGCCATCATCACTGCTAATGTTGCATTGGCTTCTAAATACTCACCCATGCCGCAGCCATGATAACGAGTCAGTTGCAACGGTAATGATTCCACCAATGCCGGCGGCACCGTAACTTCGCAAGCGTCGCCATAGCCAGTATTGACTCCATAGACAGTTGCACCGCTCGCGAGGCAGTTGCGTAAATAGTTTGCGCCACGCTCAATTCTTTCACGAAAGGCCTGCTGCTGAGCAAGACGCACCTGTGCGCCACGCTCAGCCACGGCTAGCACTTCCTCAATAGTAAGCCGACGTGCGCCGATGGTGATGGGTTCAAGTGTGGGATCGATGGAATCAGAAGTCATACGTTATATATTTCACTCATGTAGCTAGAACTCGTGTTACGCATGTTATTGAACGGCAAGTTGTTGGTAGGCCGAGTGCAAAGAACGGTAGGTTGGTGGTGGGCAACGTTCCCCAACATCCATACCATTGGCTTATCGAATACCTGCGTAACATCACTTAATAATTAAACAATCTTGGCTTTGCCATAAACAATCCGTCCGCTTGCATATACCTGTTTGTCCGCATAATAACGAAACTCAACTCGTGCACGCGATGCATCATGCGTCAAAGCCAGCCTCAGCATGGTGTTCGGACGCACCATGGAAAAGAACTTAACCTGGTCAAGCGCTTGAAACCAAGTATCCATTGAAAAATAATGCGCAGCATAGCGCACGGCCCAATCAATCTGGACCACGCCTGGCAGAATGGGCATACCAGGGAAATGACCATCGAAATGAACCAACGTTGCAGGCACATAAAGTTCGAGCAGTGCAAAATCAGCATCTCTCCATTCAGCAAGCACATCAGGTTGTAATGAATTTGTTTTAAAGCACGCGGTAAGGTTAGCCGCAGACAGTTTGCCCCGCTCATCAAAAGGCAGTTGAGTACAAAAACGCCAATATCGTGGCAGTACTACAAAATCGAAATACTCAGCTAAATAGCTACGTAACGTCTTGATCATCAGCTGGCGACTGGTTGCGTCACGCCATGTCTGGACACCTTGGCTTGTTAATACGATCACTGCGCCAAGCCTCAAACGTGCACCATTAAGTTGTGCTAAGGCTGCCTGCTTAACCCAAGGATGGCGCACCAGTACTTGCTCTAACTCAGATAATGAAACTCGCTTTTCTTCCAATTTAATGATTTGATCCAATCGCCCCAGTAAACGGAAACGCCCATCAACACCGATCTGCACACCATCCTGTACACATAACCATTGGTCATCTGGTAGATGCGGTGAGCGCAACTGTAATGCGCCATTGGCAGCGCAGCGCACATCAACGCCAGGCATGGGTATCCACGTATTGTCCACCTCACTTGCACTGCCTAGCTGGTGTTGAGAGCGCCAGCCAATACCGCCTGTCTCAGTACTGCCATACACTTCAATTGGGGCAACCTGCAAAACTGTTGCATAGGCAGCAGCGGTTTCAGTTGCTAGAGGGCCGCCCGATGAAAAAATAAAGCGTGGTGCCGGTACGAACTGCTCTAGCTCGATCAGTGACGGCCAGCGCGCCAGCTGGGCCGGGCTTGAAACCAAGATCGTGCGTCCCAACGCCGCCAGCCGCGCCCTAACATCCGCTGGCTCAACGCAAGTCATACGATCGAACGGTTGGCCAGCAGCAAGCGGCCATAGCAAACGAAACAGCAAGCCATAAATATGGTGATGCGGCACACTAGCTACCACGGTCACATCTTGCATGGCAGCTCCCCACAAGGTCGACAGCGTACGCACTTCTGCATCAAACTGGGCGAGCGTCTTATGCACGACTTTGGGTACACCACTGCTACCGGAAGTGACTAGACTCAGCGGAGCACGCGGGTCAATCGTTAGTTCAGCACAGCCTTTGCCCACTCCAAGCTCAAGCAAACCCTCAACACTATCTAGCACGCTATCGTACAAACCGGTTAGCTGTGCTAGTGCAGCGGGTTTGTGATTGGCCGGTAGCACAATGTGCTTACCCGCTGCAAGCAAGGCGAATAAGCCACAAGCAAAATCAAATGGATCACCAATACACAATGCCCAACGCGTACGATGCCTATAGTGCTGGCTCTGTAACGCATACGCTAGCGCCGATACACGTTCGGTAAATAGGCGCCAGTCAAGCACACAATCACCATCAATGCACGCCGCTCGGTTATCGGCAAAACGACGATTAAATAACAGGTGTAAAGGAGTCAACATCACAATAGAAGCACGCTGCTATGGTGCACGGAAAAAATTTCGCGGCACTCTCAAGTTGAGGTAATGCCAAGAGGGATATTTTGATAGGTCAGAAATGGCTTAATGTTCAGCAGAGTCGCCGCGTTGACTAACAACTAAATTAGCCAATGTATCAACCGAACGGAAATGCTCGCGCATACGGATATCTTTCGCTTCCATTTGCAACTGATATTTTTTACGTATAGCAATACCAATTTCCAGCGCATCAATCGAATCAAGCCCAATTCCATCGCTTGTAAAAAGAGGCGTATCGTCACCGATATCCGCGGGTGTCAAATCCTCTAAATTGAGCGCCTCAATCAAGAGCTGTTTAATTTCTAATTTTAGCGAGTCCACAATTTCTCCTAAAGAAGGGTAGGTTGGTGGTGACGAAGGAACCCCAACATGCAAACCACGGTCTTCTTGAATGCCTGCGTAAATAAAATTTTATTTGCAGTTGAAGTAAGAGCCTCATTTTACCCGATTGCCATCAACACATGATCACTCTATTCGCTACTGACGCCAATGCCAGAACCAAGTTGATCCGTCTCCCTCCCAGCAGGCTGGCTGGTGTGTTTCAAGGCAATGCAACGCAGCATTAAATTGGCGTGGACAAAGCGTGTAAGCGGGTATCTCTGCTGAACTATGGTTGCGCACACCGCATTCAAGTGCGCTTGGCGCATCGCCAGTTATCCATAATGCCAATGCATAAGAGGGGGCATCTCCATCCTCAGTTGAGCGCAAGATAGGATCAGGCGTTTCATCTGCATAGATTACCAGCACGGGCACCTGCGGTTCAGCGGTGTATTGCGCAAATGCTTCGAGTAATGCATAACCAAGCGTTTCAGGGCCAGACGCCAGTGCTGTGATATTTGAGTGATCGCCGCGCACAATACTAAAAATGCCCGGTGCTGCATTCAGTACCGAAAGGCTAAAGGTATTGGGTGATAAAGGCTGAGGCGGATTTTGCACCAACGATTTAAGCAACTCGGCAGTTCGATATATTTCCCCATGGCGAGAAGCAAAAACAACTCGCGCTGGCTGATCTATCGGCGCACAATCATGCGCCACGCTTAAGGCCATCTTTGATAACGTACTCAAACGCCGTCGCAACATAGGCTCAATAAAACTAACATCAGGCGCTGCCGTATCGGCATTCAGTACAGACCAGCGAGCAACAGGTAAGGTCCAATTTAAATCAGGCATCTTGCTCTTCGCATAAAAAATTAACAGATGTAGTTCAATAGATAATGGTATTGATCGGTGTTACAAATTGTGAGAATAAAATGCGTTATGCCAACCCTGATTTTATTATCGATGAAGGATTATTCGATATTCTGCATTCAGAAAATGTTAGCGGTTATCAATGCAAATTTGATAATGCGCACTATCAGGATTCGCTCTTTACTCAACATGACATTGATTATGCCCCTTCTTTAAACCGAGCAATCAGTAAAAGAAAAGCAGAATTTCTTGCCGGGCGTTATGCTGCGCAACAGGCAATGCAAAAACTGGGGGTAGAAAAAACCACGGTAGAAATTGGCCAGCATCGTAACCCAATCTGGCCTACTGGATTGGTTGGCTCGATTACACACACCTCAACGCAAGCGATTTGTGCAGTCGCCCATAACACTGATTATCAAAGCATCGGCATTGACTTGGCAGAGCAGATCTCACTCACAATGGCAAATGATATTAAAGATCACATTATTCAAAAACCTGAAATAAGTGCTTTGAATCATAGCCCATTTTCGTTTGAACAATCCCTAACATTAGCCTTCTCTGCCAAAGAAAGCTTATTTAAAGCGCTATATCCGCAGGTAGAAGCCTACTTTGAATTTCATGCAGCTGAAATATGCGAAATAGAAATGAAAAACCATACATTTCTTATTAGGCTAACTCAAGACCTTACTGACTCTCTCGTTAAAGGTGCTGTTTTTAAAGGCAATTTTAAGATGCACTCAGACGCAGTTTTTACGTCGATTTTCATCACTCATTAATCTGAGCCGGCACGGCAAGCAGCCGATAAACGCTTAGGTCAATTTCCACAGCATGTTGGCGCAGTTTCTATAACCGCGCCACTTTTAATCAGAATTTTTTACACTTAACCTCATTAGCTTTGGCCAAGATGCTTTCTTATTTTGATATTTTCGTCAAAAATATGCACTAACAGCCAATTTCTTGACATAAATATCAAATTCAAACTATTCAAGAGCTAGGAGAAGCCGTTGCTGCCTGCTGTCGGACCCTTGGCCTGAAACAAGGTGTAGTGGCAGGGCAGTCCGGTATTACCCAAGAATTGTTTTCACGCTTTGAACGCGGGCGTACTACTGAATGTGGTTCGCATAAATTATTGACCGTACTTGCGATACTAGGCGTGGAGCTTTTTTTATTAAGACTGTTCCAGCAGGTTCTCTTAATGAACTGCTTAGAGAGCGTGGTGGCCTATGATGCTCTCCGTTTCGCAACATAAAAACGATCTAGCTATCAGCGCATTTTTCAATAAAGAAGCACTCAGGTAATATCGCTGGAGCGATATAGTTCATATCGTGCACTGATACACCACAATTAAGAAAGACTTTGCGCCACTGTTGCACTATTTTTACAATGTGGTTGATTTGATCGCGGGCATCTTTGATCGCCAAGCCGAACCGACCAACTTGTGATAATAAATTGTAAATACTGGCTGTGCGACCAAAATTTCCGACGCTCAATGCTAGATCTCGCCGCTCTAAACTGACTAAGGGCGTGGGCACCAAATCATAAGCAGGCGAGAGCCGCCATCCTCTTTGCCGGTGCAACAATGCGTGGTTACGTGGGTGGTCGTCATTATTAGTTACCGCTGCATTGAAGACCATCCGCCGAAATAGTTCTACGCAATCTACTTCGGGTTTATCTGACCAACGACGTAAATTATCAGCAAACAAGGGGTAAGACCAGCGTGCGCGATCCAAATAATTGTCATCGCAGTTAAGTACGGTCAAGCCACTCACGAACCCAAAGCGTAAATATCCGCTATCTGTGTAGTCGCGGTCGAAGCGCTGCACCATAAGCACGTCTATATCGCCTATGGTTTGTAGCCTTGCTTGTGCTACGTTCAACCCACAGCGACGTGCTAATTCAAGCGTAGCGTATTCAATACGTTGCAGATTACAACGATCACCTCGGGCAGGAAATTTTCCTAACCACAAATATTGTGAATCCTCGATAGTAGCTTTGGGCCTAGCACCGCCCATACTTGTGCCGGGATCAAATTGTTGTAATAAAGAAGCGGATATCGATTGCCCATCTTCAATAGCTTGTGCTGCTTTTACTAGCTCGACGAGTTGGTAGGTGCGGTTATATTGACGCTTGGGCGGGGGTGGCTCTACATTTAAGCCGAAACCTAAATTGCCGGTATTATCTTGCGGGCCGTGCAACAGATAATCCAGCTCTTCAAGCTCCCCAGCAGCCTTCTCGAGCTTAAACTCGATAACTCGCCGTCCCCAGGCATCAGGGCTAGCATCTCGCACAGCGCCCGGTATGCCTTTGAGTTTAGTGAATTCGTATACCACCTTATCAAGCGGCAATTGGTAGGGATCTAGTGCAATCGCTTGAGCATGTTGAAGATAGCGATCACCGTATCGGAACCGGCCTATGCGCATACCGTCTGATAAAGCTTGTACCTTGAGAACAGCGGCTGGAATACTTTTTAATGTGCCAGGAAGTTGAATATAAATATAAACTTGGCGTTCAGAAATCATAGTCACTACCTACCGTTCTTGGCTTACTCGCTCGCTTTAGACGGCGCGATGCTTCTAGCGCTTTGCCATGCACATCCATGTCCGAATCAGCAAGAGTATCTAATGTTTTATCTAATCCAAGTGACCACAGTACGGTAGCAACCACACCGATACTGGCTCCAGGCTTACCAAGCTCCAAGGCATTAAGCGTATTTCGATTAATGCCTGCTTTTTCTGCCAAATCGGCAACGGATAGACTGCGGCGTATTCGTGCTAAACGAATGCGCCGCCCTAGTTGAGCTATCTGCTCTACAATTTGTGTGGGAAGGGTAAATTTGCTCATTATAATAGGCATTATATGATTTTTTGCCTAATATAATAGGTATTTTATGAGCTTGGACAGGTTGCTTTTAACTTTTAGCACCAAATCATCATAAAAGTGTAAGAGGGACAAGCATAAAATCTCAAATAGCGGAAAAAACCATTTTTGATGTTCGATTCCCGCCGGCTCCACCAATAATTCTTTGAGATCAATAACGCCTTTGCTGTGAAGTTCTTTCCAGCATAATTATCTATTCGGTTTACCTACGCTATGCCTAGCTTGCCAAGCTGCCAGTTGCATGTGGCGTAATTCGTAGCGAGCCAACACACCTTCATGCAAGCGGCGCAACTCTTCAAGCGTCAACGCTAAGACATCCGCGCGCTTTTCTTCAGGTATGCCATGCTCTTGCAAATAACCTTCTAGCAAAGCTAAAGCATCCTGCTCCGGGCGCACTACCACATCGTGCACCATGCGCTTAATCAAAGTGCCATAGGCCAAACGTACTGGGTCTGGCTCAACTAAATCCTGCTTAATCGCAACATACTCTTGAGTCGAACGCTCATAAGCCCGAAGATATAAATCTCGTAATAATTGGATACGTGTTAGCTCATAGACACCGAGAATGGCGCAGCTATAGGCCGCTTCCGATACACCCAGAAAAGTAAGAGGGCACAGATTCGCGCGCAACAGAGGCAAATTTGCGGCCAGCCTTGAAACCCGTTTATTCACATCAGCGAAGGGCTGCAAATAAGGCAGATGTACCATCATGAAAAAAGACTGCTCGAATGGGTCCGTGATTTTGCTCGCTTTATTTAACAATTTATCTAGCGCCTCACTAATCTGAGCCGGCACGGCAAGCGGCCGATAAACGCTTTGGCCAATTTCCACAGCATGCTGGCGCAGGCGCCCTTCGTCGGCTGGGTTCGATAATAAATTTTCTGCTAATAAACTATGTAAATTAAGCAACGTATAACGATTACATCCAACTACCTCTGCGTTCTCCACCAGCAACTCAATGGCTGCTTTATGATTGAGAATCATCTGGGTTTCAAAAGCCGTCTTATTCGTTGCGACATGGCCGTGCTCAAGCAACTCCCGTGTATCGAGGCGACTGTAAGTATTCCCTTCTAGTTGGCTCGAAGCCCATGACAAGTCAATTAACAATCGATTCAATATGGTGCGGCCATATGTACCAGCAGGTAATTTGGCCTGGCCTGCATCGCCCATTTTCCATAATTGACGGCGCAGTGGCGCAGGCAAATACGAGCTCTGATTTGGCTGATAACTCTCTAGAAAATCCCATTGATATCCAACTGGCTTGCGCGCCATAAGAGGTTGATTGACGTATGCCCAAATCTCTTGACTGTCTAAAGATAAAGAAATCGCGTTGGGGAAAACCGCGCTGAGCTCGGGCGCAGTAACTGAAGGTGGGGTAGCCACCGCATATCGTCTAGCGCGTCCTTCCCCCACCCCCACGATTTTTCTCTGGGTAATTGACCCACTCAACCAACGCTGAACGGTTCGGCGTGCCAGCTCGGGATGCAGGGCAAGCAGCTTAGCTAAAGTAAGCCCTTCGGGGGAATGTTGGATAGAAAGTAATAATTGTTTAGCAGATGGCTTCATTTAACGCTCTTTACTTCTGAATATGAAGCAATTATGGCGCAGTTTCTATAACTGCGCCATAAAAGTGGCGCGGTTATAGAAACTGCGCCACTTTTATTCAGTTGCTTTGGCAAAGACGCTTTCTTATTTTGACATAAATATCAAATGCAAACTCTTCAAGAACTCGGAGAAGCTGTTGCTGTCCGCCGTCGGACCCTTGGTCTAAAACAAGGTGTGGTGGCAGCGCAGTCCGGTATCACTCAAGAATCGCTTTCACGCTTCGAACGCGGGCGTACTACTGAATTTGGTTCGCGTAAATTGCTGGCCGTACTTGCGATGCTAGGTATGGAGCTTTATTTTATTAAGACGGTTCCAGCGGGCTCTCTTGATGAATTGCGTAGAGAACGTGGTGGCTTATGATGCTCTCCATTTATGTCCGCGGTCGTGCAGTGGCTACCCTAGAAACGGTTGGTGACTTCAAAAGCATACTCACTTATCACGCTAATGTGGCGCCAGATAATTTCGCCTCATTAACGATGCCTGTACGTACTGAGCCTTACATTTTAGATGACACCTTGCATCCGGTGTTCCAGATGAATTTGCCTGAAGGCTATTTGTTGCAAGTTCTACAAGAGCAGTTTGGTCCGCATATTGGTGCTAATCCAGTTGCACTACTATCTATCATCGGTTATGAAATTGAGTTTGAATTCATAATTAATTTCCTTATTTAGTAAAAAATGCGCGGCGATATATATTAAGTGTTATTTAACTTCATTTTTATGGCGCAATAGCTATAAAGATATGTTGTTTTTTTGAGCTATACGCTATCCAAACTATTTAAAGGTAATTTGGTTCCATTCGTTGGGCGCGCCACACATCACGGCACATATTCCGCCATACAGCCCGTAACCTACTCAGCACAGCTGAGCGCTGTCGCAGCAACGTATACCGATACTCAATCAGCTTAATTTAAATAAAAAAAAGAGGAAATCACCTATTCCTTATTAACAAAAAACGTTTACTGTGCAAGAAAAATTAGGACGTTTCACCATCCTCAATGGATATTAATATTCTTCAAAATTCTAGAAGAAATTTGGCATAGCTAAACATATTGATACAAAGGAATATAAATGCTCCAATCTGTCTCCTCTGGTGGATATAGTGTCCTACCTTCACAAGATAAGCTTGTGCTCTCGCAGCCTCAGGTAGCTGGCGAGTCTAGAGACTCAGTAGAAGAAGAGATAAATGCAGAGGAAACATTAGCTTCCCTCGGATCAGAAACTGCAAGTTTGATCCATGCTGCTAAACCAACAGAGCTTATTACTTACCTTGCAGCTATCAATCAGCTATTCAAACCCTCTGTAATCTTGAGCCTATCTCATTTAGACACTGTACTGCGGGGAATCGTTAATGGCATTGTGGTACGCCAGTTAAGCCACAATGAAATGGCAGCCATCCCTTTCGCTCTAGCATCCGTTGATCAAATTAATGCTTTCGTGCAAGGAACGCTATTTGCCAGCAGCGTGTTTGTAGGGGAATTAACGGGTGCCCAGGAAAAAGCCAAAACCGGCGAAATTATTGCCCAAAGCTGGTGGATTGGCGGGGTCTTAAGTTTACCTACTGCCCTAGTGCTACGGAATGTTTCCCCATTTTTAAACGCTTTTGGCATCGCTGAAGAAGTCTCGCAGGCTGCCCAAGAATATTGTTCTGCCGTAAGTTACGGCGCTCTGCCATTGTTTTTGCATACGAGCGATCTATTCTTTGCACAAGGTAATCAACAGCCCGAAATTATTTTAGTCGCGAGTATGGTAAGCGCTGCTCTGTCTATGTTTGTGAGTTACGCACTTGCATTAGGTGCTTTTGGTTTTCCCCGCTTAGGTATGGCGGGTTTGGGCTATGGGACTGCGTTGTCCTATTGGTTAGGTTTTATAGGATTGAGGCTTTACTATAAATTTAACCGGCAATACGATGAATTTAAGTTATTTGATTGGTATCTGCCAAATTTCAAAGATATTTCAACTTTTCTCAAAGTTGGCTTACCCATTGGCTTAAATGACGCGCTTGAATCAGTCAATCCAGTCATTTTGTCATTATTAGCGGGCAAGCTGGGTAAAGAGGCATCCGTTGCGCAAGAGGTTTCGTCTATACCTATATCAGCATTTCATACTTCGCTGATGGGCTTGATATTAGCCACAAGCGCAAAGATTGCCAATGCGATGGGGGAATTAAAAGCCGCAGAAAATGATGAAGAAGCAGCGCCTATCAATAATCTGCAACAAAACGTCAAACGCTTTGGTAACGCAGGCCTAATCATAGGCTTGTCTTTTGCATGCAGCGCTGGCCTGTTATTTACAGGTTTTTCCAAACCAATCTCAGAAATTTTTCTCGATACCTCAGAAGAGGTTTCCAAAGAAACCTTGCCATTAGCGCAAAGGCTTTTATTTATTGGTAGTGTGGGTCTCATTTTCGACACGCTTAAAAATATCAGTGCTAACAACTTGCTGAGTATGCAAGACACCTTATTTACTTTATTACTCAATACAGGTGGAAGTCTGCTTGGATTATCCGCAGGCGCGTACTTATCACAAGCCAGTAAAAAGGCCGAATGGCTATTTATTAGTGAAGTTTTAGGAAGCCTGATAGCGGCGTTAGCTATTACTCATCGGTGGGTTAAGAAGAATGATTTTAATCAAGACGACGATATGGATAACAATCAGGACAACCATATAGAACTACATAGGGTAGCTTAGATATAATTTTTTTCATTTTGAAGTTATTGATCTTTCTGCAACTCTTCTAATTTTTGAGCCAAGATACGACCAATTTCAGCACTTGGACCAGGTAAATCCATATCATCGTGATCACAGTGGATATCATAGATTTTGATGTTCCCTCGCACATAAGGCTTCCATAAATCAGTAGAAGTGATCGAGGTAGATCCTTTTACGGGTATGGTTGCGCGGAAGAAAAGCATGTCTCCATGATAGGTGGGGGTGACATAGCTCTTTGAGAGGCGATCAATATTTACTACAACGCTTCGGGTTTTTTTCCATAAATATTTCGCTATCTCCGGATCTTTTCCATCACCGTAGCGTTTCAGGGAAGCGATATAGTCGATTTCATCTTGCTCCGTTGCGAGTTCATTATGATCTGCAGGGTAATATGAATCTGTATCTAATAGGGCGAGCAACGCGACTTCGTCACCTTGTTCTTTTAATTGTGCTGCCATGCTGCAAGCAAGGCTGCCGCCAAAAGACCATCCCAATAAATGGTAAGGCCCTTTAGGTTGAATGCGGCGAATTTGCTCAATATAGTCGGCAACCATTTCCTCAATGGTTTTAGCGAGTGGTGACATACCGTCAAGTCCACGGGCCTGCACGCCGTAAACGGGTTGATCGATATCTAAATATTGCGCTAACCCACCATATCCCCAGCTCAGGCCGAACCCAGGATGAATGCAAAAAAGAGGCAGCTGCGTGCCTTTTGGTTTAATGGGGAACACGACGTCGAAGGAAGCATCTGGTAGATGGTCTAATTTTAATAAACGTTGCGCTAGCTTCTCGATGGTAGGCGCTTCAAATAACGTACGTAGAGCAATCTCGAAACCCAATTGGCTGTGAATACGGGTAACCATTTTTACAGCGAGTAATGAGTGGCCGCCAAGCGCGAAAAAATCGTCATGACGGCTGATCTGATCGAAATGAAGCAATTCTGCCCAAATGTTGGCTAATTGAGTTTCGATTTCGCCTTGAGGCGCTTCATAAGATTGATAGGCGAAGGCTTCTTCACCCGGGATCGGTAATGCCCGGCGGTCTACTTTTCCATTGCGGGTCAGTGGCAGCGCATCTAGACGCACAAAGGCAGCCGGTATCATGTACTCAGGCAAGCTGGTGGCCAGATAGGCGCGCAATGTATGAGCTAGCTGTCCATTTGGCTCCGCCACGACATACGCGACCAAACGTTTATCGCTGTCTTCACCCAATACGAGTACTGCCGCTTCTTGCACCTGAGCGTGTTCGATAAGACGCGCTTCGATTTCGTCGAGTTCAATCCGAAAGCCGCGGATTTTGACTTGATGATCGGTGCGGCCAAGAAACATGAGATTGCCATCAGGCAAGTAACGCGCCAAATCACCAGTTCGGTACATTCGAGCATGCCGATCCTCGCTGAAAGGGTCTGGGAGAAAGCGTTCTGCCGTCAATTCAGGACGATTGAGATAGCCATTAGCGATTCCATCCCCAGCAATATAGATCTCACCGATTGTTCCCAGTGGTAGCGGCTGGCGCTGTGCGTCTAGCAAGTAAATGCGAGTGTTTGCAATCGGCCGACCGATCGGAATACTGACGTTTTCTCCGTCAACAGAAGTAATGTTATAGGTCGTAGTGAACGTTGTGCTCTCGGTTGGACCATATCCATTGAGCAATTGCTGTGGTGAAGCGTGCCGTAGGACTCGGGCAATTACGCGAGAATCCAGCGCATCTCCGCCTACAATCAAGGTTTTAAATTGAGGGAGCACCGGCTCTAACTCAGTGGCCAGTTGGTTAAATAAGCCAACGGTCAGCCACATAATATTGATTTGCTGACTTTGAATGGTTTGAACCAACAAAGCAGGGTTCAGTACCGTATCGTGATCTAGCACGACTATGGTTGCGCCATTGAGCAAAGGTGCCCAAACTTCGAAGGTGCTTGCATCAAAAGCAGGATTGGCAGCAAAGGCAACCCGATCATCGGGTCCAATATCGGCATAGCCATTATTAATAGTCAAGCGCGCAATAGCACGATGCGGCACTAGCACGCCTTTAGGGACGCCGGTGGAGCCGGAGGTATACATCGCATACGCTGTATCACGGCTAGAGCGCTCTACATCAAGCTGGGGCAAGGTAAAGGGCAAGGGCTGATCTGCTTCTTCAACCTTATTTGAAGTCAGACGTAGTAAAGGGGTGGTTGATAAAGTAGTCGGAACCAAAATATGGGCATCGGTAATCAATAGGCGTGCCGCGCAATCATTTAGGATCCAAGCTTGTCGTTCTGCCGGCGCTTTAGTGTCAATTGGCACATACACTGCCCCAACTTTAAGAATCGCCAGTTGAGCGATAACCAGTTCAGCAGAGCGTTCAAGCAAAGTAGCGATATATGCGCCGGGCTGAACATCCAATCCTATTAATTGATGCGCTAGTGCATTCGCGCGGATATTCAATTCGGCATAGCTTAATCGTCGATCCTTATACACAAGGGCCGTCGCTTCTGGCGCGCGCTCAACTTGCTCCTCAAATAATTGATGAATGCATCGATGCGCTGGATAAGATGCTACTGTCGTATTCCACGTCTGCAGTAAAAGCGCTCTCTCTTCGAAGGGGAGTACTTCCAGTTGACGAACCGCCATCTTGGGCGTCTGCTCCAGTGCTTCGCTTAAGCTCTGCAGTGCCTCTTGCATATAGCTGCATACTCGGACTGGATCCAATGGTTGCGCCACCTGAGCACTCAGACCAAGGGTCGTACTGGAATCATCCATCGATAACGTGAACGGGTAATTGGTACGCTCTGCTCCGTATAAGAATTCGATACCGGATATGGTTTGGCTTTCATCTATCGATACCGTATTGTGTCGGTAGTTCAACATTGCGCTAAAGAGTGGCGTACCCGCTGGCACGCCACTGCAGCGTTGGGCTAAGGCCAGCGATGCATGTTCATGTTCGAGCAAGGCGGCAAGCCGCGCGTGGACGTGGCGTACGCTCTCTTCGACGCCAGTCTCATCCAAATCGATACGTAGTGGCAGCGTGTTGATGGACAGCCCCAATGCACGATCTGCCCCTATGCCACCCTGCATGCGGCCGAATAGCACAGTACCGAATACCACCCGCTGCTGCCCACTGGTCCGTGCCAGCACCTGAGCCCAGGCCAAATGACATAAACTTGCCAAGCTCACGTTCAGCCGCTTTGCTTGAACACGCAAGCGATCGTTCAAGTCTTGTGGCAACATGCGATGTGATTCGGTAACTTGAGCGCCATCGCGATGAACTTCGGCCAATCCAAAGGGCAAAGTAGGCTCCTCTACCTCTGCCAGCATATTGCTAAAAAAACGCTCATGCGCTTCTTGGCCTACGCTTAAGCGCACCTGCGCCACCAGGTTGCGGAATGGCTGGGAAGAGGGCAATGTATCCCTTCGATCTTCGATCAAAGCCCGTACTTCAGTATCCATCACCTCAGCACTCGAATTATCACCGATCAGATGGTGCATTAATTGGACCAGCAGCCAGCGCCCCTCGCTATCTTGTGCTATTGCAAAGCGTAGCAAGGGTGCTTGCATTAAATCCATTCGATGTTGACGAGGGTCAAAACGTTGGCGAAGTTGTTCAGAAATCGGCCCATCCGCTGAATCCAAAGAGAGTTCTGTAATGGACAGTGGCGCTTCACGCCAGACAACCTGAGCCGGTATGGACAGCTGCTCCCAAACAAAAGCTGTACGCAGAACGTCATGGCGCTTCACCACTTGCAAAACGGCGTTTAGATAACGATCTAGCAAGGCGCGGTTAGAAAAGGCCAATTGGCTCATGACTAAATAAGGATCGCCTTCGCTGGCCATTAAATGATGGAATAAAATCCCGTCCTGTAATGGAGAGAGCGCATAAATATCCTGGATGTTTGCGACTCCACCCGGTGTCTGTTCAACAATATGATCAATATCAACTTGAGTCAGCTGAATCAGCGGCAATAGATCTGGTGTGATCTGAGTGGTGTTAGCTGTAATCCGATTAGGCGGTACTACGACTTCTCGATGTTGCCCTAAAGATTGAGCCAATATACTTAGGGTGGGTGTATCGAATAAAGCACGCACTGAGAGCGTTAAGCCAAGGCGCCGCAAACGTTCAATCATTTGCACCGCGAGCAACGAATGGCCACCAAGTGCGAAGAAGTTGTCATGACGGCTGATAGATTCAATCCCAAGCAGCTCAGACCAAATTGCAGCAAGCGTATGCTCTATCTCACCTTGCGGAGCTTCATACGCCTGATGGACAAAAGCGGCTTCATCTGGCGCAGGTAATGCTTTGCGGTCGAGCTTGCCGCTAGGCGTCAGGGGGAACGCATCCAGACGCACTAAGGCAGCGGGCACCATATACTCAGGTAAGCTAGATGCAAGGTGCGTGCGCAAAGACTGTACGAGCTGTTCATCCGGCCCCGCCACCACATAAGCGACGAGACGTTTACCATTCCCTTCGCTTGACGCAAGCACCACTGCTTCGCGCACCTGTGGATGTTCGGTCAGATGTGTTTCAATTTCTCCGAGTTCAATTCTAAACCCACGGATTTTGACTTGATGGTCGTTGCGACCTAGGAACTCTAGATTACCGTCGGGTAGATAGCGGACTAAATCGCCAGTTTTATACATCCAGGCATCAGTGTGATCGCAAAATGGATCAGGCAAGAACCGTTCAGTCGTCAAGTCAGGCCGATTCAGATAGCCTCGTGCGACCCCAGCCCCGCCGATATATAGCTCTCCAACCACCCCTAATGGCGCGAGCTGCATGGACGAATCCAAAATATAAATTTTTGTATTGGCAAGGGGACGACCAATCGTGCGCCAGTCATTCTGATCAGCACTCACTTCGTGAAAAGTAGCACATACTGTTATTTCGGTTGGACCATAAGTATTTAACAAACGTGGCCGATGGCCTGCAGTGGCAAACCAAGCCTCTTGTGCCGATGCGCTCAATGCATCCCCACCAATCATGATTAAACGTACGCTCTTTGGTGCAGGTGCCTTTTCTTGAGCCAATTGCGCCCAGAATTGGGTGGGCAAATCCATCACGCTAATCTGGTTAGCTCCACACAATGACCAAAATTCCTGAGCCCCAGTCAGCCAGGCATCGGTGCGTAGCACCAACGCTGCGCCACAGGCCAAAGTAGCAAAAATTTCATCGACTGAAGCATCGAAGGAGAGTGAGGAAAATTGCAGCATTCGGTCTTGTGGGCCTAGGTCAATTCTCTGAGCAAGAGCTGTCGCTAAATTGACGACGCCTCGGTGATGAATCATCACGCCTTTGGGCTTACCGGTCGAACCCGAGGTATACATAACATAGGCTAAATGCTCTGCATTCAACCCCAATTGATGTGGTTTAGGATTGTGGCTGCTAGAACGCTCCCACTGTGCTGAATCAGCTCGCAAATCGAGAACTGGAATGCCCTCGCCTAAACATCGCACAACCGCAGTATGCGGTGCACCAATGCTCAGCAAAGCTACTGGTGTACTATCCGTCACCATATCCGTTAAACGCTCCACAGGATACTTTGCATCCAACGGCACATAGGCTCCACTTGCCTTAAGTACAGCCAGCATAGCCGTTACCATTTCTATACTAGACTGGACATACAGCGCTACACGACTATCAGGTTTGACACCCAACTCTATTAAATGGTGAGCAAGGCGATTCGCTCGTGCATTGAGCTCTGCATAGCTGATGGTCTGGTTCTCATGGACCAACGCGATAGCATCTGGTGTGCGTTCCACTTGCGCTTCAAACAATTGATGCAAATATTGCTCTTGCGCATAAGGCGCAGCCGTCGCATTCCACGTCTGGAGCAATAATGCCCATTCAGTATCAGGCACGACTTCCAATTGCCACACCGGTGTCTGCGGCGCGCGCTCTAATGTCTTGGCAAGGCCTTCCAAGGCCTGTTGCATATAGCCGCACAGCCGCTCAGGATTGAATGGCTGCGCAATGTGAGCCGTAAGTCGTAACGACTGGCCAGAGTCATCTATCGATAGCGACAATGGGTAGTTATCCCCATCTTCCGCATGCAGCACCTCAATGCCAGACATCACTTGATCATTGTTTAGCCGTACCGTGCTATGCCGATAGTTGATTAACGCGCTAAAGAGTGGTGTACCCGTTGGCACGCTACTACAGCGTTGTGCTAAGGCCAGCGACGCATGTTCATGGTCGAGCAAGGCGGCAAGCCGCGCATGGGTATCGCGTACGCTGTCCTCAACGCCTGTCTTATCCAAATCAATGCGCATTGGTAGCGTGTTGATGAATAGCCCCATTGCACGATCTGCACCTTCACCCCCGTGCATGCGGCCAAATAGCACGGTACCAAACACCACCCGCTGCTGCCCACTCGTCCGTCCAAGCACCTGTGCCCATGCTAAATGGCACAAACTCGCTAAGCTCACATTCAGTCGTTTGGCTTGAACACGCAAGCTATCATTCAAGTCCTGTGGCAGCATGCGATGTGATTCGGTAACTTGGGCGCCATCACGATGCACTTCGGTTAAACCAAAAGGCAAAGTAGGTTCCTCTACCTCGGCCAACATCTCAGTAAAAAAATGCTCATGCGCTTCTTGGCTTCCCCTTAAGCGTGCTTGTGCTACAAGATTGCGGAATGGTTGGGGAGGAAGCAATGTGCCATTCTGACCTTCGATCAAGGCCTGCACTTCGGCATTCATCACTTTCATTGAAGAATTATCGCCAATCAGATGATGCGACAATTCGAGTAGCAACCAGCGCCCATCGACATCTTCGGCGATCACGAAGCGCAGCAATGGCGCTTGCGTCAAATCCATCCGATACCGACGAGGATCAAAACGGTGCAGCAGTTGCTTGGCGATCGGTCCATCCGCTGGATCCAAAGAGAGTTCTGTAATGGACAGTGGCGCTTCACGCCAGACAACCTGAGCTGGTGTAGACAGCTGCTCCCAAACAAAAGCCGTGCGCAGAATGTCATGACGGTTTACCACTTGCCTAATCGCCTGCAGATAACGATCAAGCAATGCACGACTAGTGAAGGCCATCTGGGTAACGGCCAAATAAGGATCGCCTTCACTTGCCATTAAATGATGAAATAAAATCCCATCCTGTAATGGGGAAAGTGCATAGATATCCTGGATGTTTGTGACTCCACTTGGCGTCCTTTCAACAATACAGTCGATGTCGGCTTGAATGAGATGAATCAGAGGCAGAAGTGCAGGTGTGAGTTTAGTAGTGTCGGGTCTAATGAGATTAGGGGGCGCCTCCACTTCCTGATGTTGCCCCAAAGATTGAGCCAGTGCGCTCAGCGTCGGTCTATCAAATAAAGCGCGTACTGAGAGCGTTAAACCAAGGCGCTGCAAATGTCCAATCATGCGCACCGCCAGTAGCGAATGGCCACCCAGTGCGAAGAAATTGTCATGACGACCAATACGTTCGATCCCAAGCAATTCAGCCCAAATTGCAGCGAGCGTATGCTCAATTTCACCCTGTGGCGCTTCATACGCCTGACGGGCTAAAGCTTTTGCATCGGGTGCAGGCAACGCTTTACGGTCAAGCTTGCCATTAGGAGTGAGCGGGAACGCATCCAGACGCACAAAGGCCGCCGGCACCATATACTCAGGTAGCCTCGCCGCGAGATGCGTACGCAAGCTTTGCGCAAGCTGCTCCTCGGGTTTAGCCACCACATACGCAACGAGGCGCTTGTCACTACCTTCACTCAACGCAAGCACCGCTGCTTCGCGTACCTGCGGATACTCGGTCAGGCGTGCTTCGATTTCACCAAGCTCAATGCGAAAACCTCGGATTTTGATTTGAAAATCATTGCGACCGAGGAACTCCAAATTACCGTCAAGGAGATAACGAGCTAAATCACCCGTCTTATACATCCGTACACTTTTATCTTTGCAAAATGGATCAGGAACAAAACGTTCAGCCGTAAGCTCAGGTCGATTCAAATAACCCCGCGCAACACCCGCTCCACCAATGTATATCTCCCCCACGGCTCCCAATGGTACTGGCTGACGATTGGCATCGAGCAAATAGATTTTAAGATCAGGAATACGTACCCCAATTGGACTGCCAATTTGGTAACTATCCTTTTGCTGCATAAGTCGGTGGGTCGCATATACGGTTGTTTCTGTGGGACCGTACATATTAACTAATTGGGGAGAATGCTCACCGCGTGTCGCATACCACGTTTGTAAGACAGCAGGCTCAAGCGCTTCACCTGCAAATACGACATAGCGTAAATGGTCACTTAATTCACTTTGTGCCTGGCAACTGATCAATGGCATAAACGCGCTTGGCGTCTGATTTAAGATCGTGACGCGCTGTTCGCATAACAATCGATAAAAATCCTGCGGTGAGCGAGCAATGTGATGCGGTACGATAACCAGCTTGCCTCCATGACGCAAAGCGCCCCAGAGCTCCCAGACAGAGACGTCAAAACCAAAGGAATGAAATAAGCACCATACGTCTTGCTGGTTAAACTGATACCAAGCTGCGGTGGCATCAAACAGACGAGTAATATGAGCATGTTCCACCATCACCCCTTTGGGCACACCCGTGGAACCGGAAGTGTAAATGATATAGGCGAGATGACGCGAGGTCAGAACCGGTATCTGTGGATTTGTGGTCGGTGATAACGGCAAGTTATTTGGATCAAGCACTGTGAGCGAAGTAAGCGCGGTTTCGCCTAAGGCAGCACGTCCTGCCTTATCAGCCAACAACATAGCCGGTGCTGCATCAGCGAGAATATGCGTCAGGCGTTCGCCTGGATATACCGGATCGAGCGGCACATAAGCGCCGCCTGCTTTTAAGATCGCTAGCAATCCCACGATCATTGCTGGTGAGCGCTCCACGCAGATGGCTACGCGTGTATCCGGTTGAACACCCAATGCAATGAGTTGATGGGCAAGTTGGTTCGCTCGTGTATTTAGCTGTGCATAACTCAATGCTTGATTTTCGTATACAAGCGCTGTGGCTTTTGGCGTACGCTCAACTTGCTCCTCAAATAATTGATGCATGCATCGAGGTGCTGGATAAGGTGTTGCTGTTGTATTCCACGTTTGCAACAGAAGCTCTTGCTCTTCGACGGGGAGTATTTCCAGCTGGCGAACTGGCATCTTAGGCGTACGCTCTAGTGCTTCAGCTAAACTTTGTAGCGTCTCTTGCATATAGCCGCACACTCGAGCCGGGTCGAACGGTTGTGCCACCTGAGCGATCAAACCAAGGGTCGTACCGAAATCTTCTACCGTTAGTAAGAATGGATAATTAGTGCGCTCCTCTTCGCTTAACAATTCGATACCAGGCACAGCTTGAAGCTCGTTTACCGATATGGTGTTGTGTACATAGTTCAGTAGTGCACTAAAGAGTGGTGTACCAGCTGGCACACCACTGCAACGTTGCGCTAAGGCTAGCGATGCATGTTCATGGTCGAGCAAGGCAGCAAGCCGCGCCTGAACATTGCGTACACTCTCCTCGACTCCCGTTTCATTCACATCAATACGCAGCGGCAACGTATTAATAAATAGCCCCAATGCTTGATCGGCTCCTTTACCGCCCTGCATGCGACCAAAAAGTACCGTACCGAATACCACTCGCTGCTGCCCACTGGCGCGCGCAAGCACCTGCGCCCACGCCAAATGACACAAACTTGCCACACTCACATTCAATCGCTTCGCTTGTGCCCTCAGGCGATCATTCAAGTCTTGCGGCAGCATTCGATGTAATTCTGTGACTTTGGAGCCATCACGACGAACTTCGGTCAAGCCAAAGGGCAGGGTAGGTTCATCCACCTCTGCTAGCATTTCTTCAAAAAAGTGCTCATGTGCTTCTTGGCTTATTCCTAAGCGCGATTGCGCGACCAAGTTGCGAAATGGCTGGGGAGGAGGCAATGTGTCGCCTCGCCCTTCGATCAAAGCCCGCACTTCTGCATTCATCACTTCGAGAGCAGCATGATCGCCAATCAAATGGTGCATCAACTGAACAAGTAACCAGCGCCCATCTTCATTTTGCGCAATCGCAAAATGCAATAATGGTGCTTGCGTAAGATCCATTCGACGCCGACGAGGATCAAAGCGTCGTATGAGTTGTTCAGCGGTCGATCCATTCGCCGAATCTAAAAAAAGTTCTGCAACGAGCAGGGGCGCGTCACGCCAGACGACCTGGGCAGGGTTAGACAGATGCTCCCAAATAAAAGCCGTGCGCAAAATGTCATGGCGTTTCACTACCTGCTGCATTGCTTCCAGATAACGATCTAGCAGTGCACGACTCTCAAAAGCCATTTGGGTGATGAGCAAATAAGGATCTCCTTCTGTCTCCAATAGATGATGGAATAAAATGCCATCCTGTAATGGAGATAGCGCATAAATATCCTGGATGTTTGCGACGCCGCCTGGTGTTTGTTCAACAATGCGATCAATGTCAGTTTGCGTAAGCTGAATCAGCGGCAGTAGGTCTGGCGTGAGTGCAGTGATATTGGACGTAATCCGATTAGAGGGCACCTCGACTTCCTGGTGTTGCCCTAAAGATCGAGCCAGCATGTTCAGTGTATGGGTACCATACAAAGCACGCGCCGAGAGTGTCAGGCCAAGACTTCGCAAACGTCCAATCATCTGCACCGCAAGCAACGAATGACCGCCTAGCGCAAAGAAGTTGTCGTGACGGCCAATACTCTCAAACTCAAGCCCAAGCAATTCAGTCCAAATGGTGGCAAGCGTATGCTCCTTTTCACCTTGCGGGGCTTCATACACCTGATGAGCAAAAGCTTTTGCATCAGGTGCAGGCAACGCTTTGCGATCGAGCTTGCCATTTTGCGTGAGCTGGAACGCATCCAAACGCACAAATGCAGCCGGCACCATATACTCGGGCAATCTAGCTGCAAGATGCGCACGCAAGGATTGCGCAAGCTGGTTATCCGGCTTAGCTATCACATAGGCAATAAGACGTTTGTCCTTCCCTTCGTTTAGCGCTACCACCACCACTTCACGCACCTGCGGATGTTCTATCAGGCGCGCTTCGATCTCGCCAAGCTCAACTCTAAACCCGCGAATTTTGATTTGGTGGTCATCACGACCTAGAAATTCCACATTACCATCGGGCAGGTAACGAGCTAAGTCGCCCGTCTTATACATACGCGCATTTTTATTTTTGCTAAACGGGTCTGGAACAAAGCGCTCAGCGGTCAATTCAGGCCGATTCAGATAACCGTTTGCAACGCCAGCGCCACCAATATAAAGCTCACCGACCTCTCCTAATGGGGCAGGCTGGCCATGTGAGTTGAGTAAATACAGCGTGGTATTGGCGATAGGTCGACCAATCGGTAAACGGCCTAATGTATTATTGATCTGAATGACTTCATACGTGGTAGCAAACGTGGTGCTCTCAGTTGGGCCATAACAATGGATTAAATGGTCTGGTCCCCCGTGCTTTAAGAGCGTTACAAAAGATTCTAGATTTTCCTGCTCCCCACCACAAAGCAGATATTTTAACTGCGCTAAGGATGGGCCGATTATCGAGACAAATTGATTGAACAATGCAGTCGTCAAAAAAAGCGCTGTTATTTTGTGTCGGGTTAACACATCAGCTAAACGGTGTGGATCTGTAAAGGTATCCGCATCGATAATGACAATGCTGCCACCATTGAGCAACGGCGCCCATACTTCAAACGTACTGGCGTCAAATGCAGGATTGGCTGCAAACGCAACTCGATCGTCTGACGCAATCTCAGCGTAACCGCTATTGATCACTAATCGAGCAATCGCGCGATGCGGCACAAGCACCCCTTTGGGCGCACCGGTTGACCCGGACGTGTACATCACATAAGCCGTATCAAGGCTCGTGCGGGATGGCGTGGGATTCGCAACAGATACAGGCCATTGTTGATCGCTGCTCAACGCGAAACGAAATACCGGTGTAGATAGATTCGCTGGAAGCTCAGTTTGAGCACGTGTAATTAATAGACGCGCGGCACAATCGCTCAGAATCCAGATCTGTCTCTCTACGGGCGCTTTGAGATCAATTGGCACATACACAGCGCCGACTTTGAGAATAGCAAGCTGGGCGATAACGAGCTCTAGAGAGCGCTCAAGCAAGGTTGCTACAAAGTCACCCACTTGCACACCCAACTTCATAAGCTGATTGGCAAATTGATTAGCGTGTACATTCAGTTCTGCATAACTGTAATTTTGATCTTCATAGACTAATGCCGTGGCTTCTGGCGTGCGGTCTACTTGCTCCTCAAACAATTGATGAACGCATTGATGGGCTGGATAAGGCTTTGCTGTTGCATTCCAATCGACCAGCAATTTTTTACGCTCTGCGGCATCGAGTTGATCAGTGCCAGCAAGCGGCTGCTCGGAATCCACTGCCAAAGTTTCCAGAAGCTTTAAAAAATGGCGTCGATGCACCTTCAGCTCAGTGCTTGGGTACAGCGCTGGATGTGCCTCAAAATCTATCCGCCGTTGACCTTCACGGTGCAAACAGGAAACCAATCCTCCTACATGCTCCTCATTCAACTTATCGCGTGCGACCGAAGCTGGCGACGTCATCTCTTCATGCCCGATCCCCATGGCTAACATACGCTCAGATAGCTCACCTAGCTGTTGTGCGTATCTATCCAGAAGCCGCATATCGCTACTGGCTGCCATGCTCTCCAGTTGTTTATGCACCTTTTCAAGGTAGGTCAAAATCAAGATCTGGATTTTGTGTTTGTGCTCGATGGTCTCCTTATCATCCTTCTCTTCTTTACGAAACGCCCCTTCATCCACAGCCTTTTCAATCATCGTAAAGCGCGTCATTTGCTCTCGCAATTTTTCGTGCTCTTTTTCACGCTCACCGGTACTTTTATCAGCAGAATCGCGAGACAGTGTTAGCTCGTCAGGTGTTGGGGAGGTGGCGGCAGTCGATAAGGCTGAGACACGATGGCGGTTATTAACCGATGAAGATGAACTGAGCATAGATTGGACTTTATTAACCGTTTAGCTGATAAGAAAAGACACAAACTACTACTAAGCGGCTTTGTACCATCTAAGGCGGTGCGTAGGTTATCCAGTGCCCTACTGAAATACTCAGCCAACTATCGTATTAAACCAATGACTTTGCTCACAATATGCATCTCGTCTTAAAATTTAGATTCATCCAAGAATTAGATTACACGGAATGTTTCTAAATGGTCATTTGTACTAGGTTTTTAGTCGGTGGTCTCAAATATCAAGTGCAACAGGTTTAGTCAGTTTATAAATTCAAAAGCAGAAGCAAAATTTTTAGAAATGCCAGCTTTTTTAGACACGGTTGGTAACCGCTTTATGCCTATGACCGTACCCCAATTGCGATTCGGTTGGGTATACCACGACTTTTCACCGCCTATTGATCTGGGTCTTTCATTAACGCTTGGTGCGTAAAAATCTAAGAACCATGCAACGTGGTCCTTTAAATTCTAGGCAGAATGGAATGGTTCTGGAAATAGCATAACGGCCTGCTGCCAATGTTCATGCGTACAGTAATAACACGGCATTAATGGCGTCTCCTTTGCTTCTTTTGCATGGCCGCAATGGGCACAGACAAAGTGGCCACTTGCTGGCATGGTTGTGCAGAATTCATCAGGAATATCCGGGCAAATAGAAAGGCCTGGTTTTGCTTTTCGATACAAAATCAAGCTGAAGTTGCCTGATGGTTCAAAATAAATTCGGCGTAATTCGCCTAAATGTTGGATGCCTTGGGCACGTAACTCCGAAGTTACCATGCTATGAGGCAATTTAGAGGCTTTTAAATTATCCATCAGCAGGCGGCCATCTTTTAGCAAAATACTTACTTCGCCCTGAAACGCTGCTTCAATTTTTGATCTTTTAAAAGACAACAGTAAAAAGCTTCTTTGGCAAGTAAATGCCATAACTAGCGCAACAATGGCAGGTATAAGGCCTTGCGTTGGAAGTTGGATGGGGCCGCCAATGGCTGCTCCTATTATGAAGAGCACCGCCATTTCTAAAATGCTGAGCTGCGCAGCCGTGCGTTTTCCCAAAAGCTGCATGAAAAAAACTAGGAAGCAGTAGATTGCAGCAGTACGGAAAATCACTTCTATAAGAAAGCTCCACTGCGCATGGCCCATTAAAATGCGTTGCCAATCTAGCAATTGAATGTCTTGTGGTTGAATCCCCATAATCTTTATCCCTATCCCAGCTCAAGCACGGCTTTCGTCCATGCATGTGAGCCGCAGCTCTTGCATGCTTCTGCTAGATGGAGTTGTGATTCTGTAACGTTTCCACAGTTCATGCAGGCAAAATGACTATCTACTGCCGCTTCATCGCGTAACTCCCGATCGATAGAAGGGAGGATAGATAGTCCTGGCTTTGGATGATCGGCCGTAATAATCGAAAAATTGCCAGAAGGTTCTAAATATAATCGGCTAATTTGACTTAAATGCTGGAATTTTCGCTCGCGCAAAATTTCAAATATTTTCTTTTTCGAGATGAGAGCCTTTTTCATATTGTCACCAAGAAGCTGACCATTTTTTACTAATATCAGCACTTCGCCAGTCACCGCCATCTCGACAACCTGATTTTTTCTTCTCCACTTCGACAATATATGATGCAGCACCAATACGGTGATTAAAGACGTGAAAGGCGGCAACATACCATTGTCAGGAGCAGTTAAAACCACACCAGCCGCACTTGACACAGTGATCACGGCAGACATTTCAAATAGGGTGTATTGAGCGGCGACATGCTTACCTAACAGACGCATCACTAGCATCAGCATCACATAAATAGCACCAGCGCGCACCAACACCTCTAGCAAAAAATGCCAAGGAGTATTACCCAATAGGATGCGCTGCCAGTCGCTAATAAGGAAAATTTTTTGCTCCATTGCTATATGGTCCCGTGGGGTTCAGAAATCATATTCACTAGCTACCGTTCTTGGCTTGCTCGCTTTGGGCGGTGCGATGCTTCTAAAGCCCTGCCATGCAAATCCATGTCCGAATCGGCAACCATATCTAGCGTTTTATCTAATCCAAGCGTTCATAGTACTGTAGCAATTACGCCGATACTAGTTTTAGATTTAAAACGCCTATTGGGCAGCCTAGTCATGTATTAAATACAATGAATATTAGGCAAGAAAAGATAATCCAATTTCTTAAAGAAGTAAAAACAGCACCTAGACAAGAAATCTTAGAATATCTTGCCTCGCAAAGTCTCCCTACGAATTCATCAAGAGCTATTCAGAGAGATTTACAGCATTTACAAGCTATGGGTTTGGTTTCTCTAAAGGGGCAAGGCAGAAGTGCAGTGTGGGTATTGCAGGAGCATGATGAGGAAGTTTGATCAATTTTAGGGCACCGGCGGACACTGCGGGACACTGCGGGACACTGCGGGACACTGCGGGACACTGCGGGACACTGTGGGACACTGCACGACACTGCGAGAACAAGTGTTTTTAATTCCTAAAAACGATCTAGGGAACCTCTGCAAAATCTCAATGGCGGCAGAATAATAAACTGAAGCTCCCTCTTTTTCATTGGGTACTAATTTCTACCAGAGCCATTGCTTCTTTAGCCCTGACGTTATTCCACCATTCACTTGGGCGGCTCTAAAAGCCTCAGTAATTTTTTTACTTTCACTAGTGCTCAGCTTAATCGATTGCCCCGATCCCATCGTTGTATAAAAGTAAAGTTGGTTGTCTTGAATATAGAGAGGAGAAATCTGTTCAACCCGCTGTGGGAGCAGAATATTAATGTAGAGCGCTTTTATCTGATTTTGCTTTATATTCGGAAGCAAGGGCAAAAGCCGATTAATATTTGGGACTAACGCGTCCATAGCTCCTGACCTGACAAAGTTATTCGAATCCTTCAAAGCCGAGACCAAGGACAAGATCACGTCGGTGGATAGTTCACGCCGCTTACCTAACGCGCGCGCAGCTGATAACCTGACGTTCCAAGCCGCATCCTTCAAAGCCGAGGACAAGGACAAGATCGCGTCGGTGGATAGCTCGCGCTGATTACCTAACGCGTCCGCAGCCGATGACCTGACGTCCCTATCCTTATCTTTCAAAGCCGAGGCCAAGGACAAGATCGCGTTGGCGGATAGCTTGCGCTGTTTACCTAACACGTCCGCAGCCACTGACCTGACGTCGCTATCCTTATCCTTCAAAGCCGCAACCAAGACCAAGATCTCGTCGGTGGATCGTTCACGCTGCTTACCTAACGCGTCCCTAACCGCTGACCTGGCTTCCCAATCCACATTCTTCAAAGTCCAGGCCAAGGACAAGATCACGTCGACGGATAGCTCGCGCTGATTATTAATTAACACGCGCACAGCCGATGACCTGACGTCCAAATCCACATCCTTCAAAGCCGAGGCCAAGGACAAGATCATGTCGGCGGATAGCTTGCGCTGATTAACTAACACGCGCACAGCCGATGACCTGGCGTCCCTATCCTTATTCTTCAAAGCCGAGAGCAAGGACAAGATCACGTCGGCGGATAGCTCGCGCTGATTACCTAACACGCCCGTAGCCGCTGACCTGACGTTCCTATCCGCATCTTTCAAAGCCGAGACCAAAGACAAGATCACGTCGGTGGATAGCTCGCGCTGTTTACCTAACACGTCTGCAGCTGCTGAACCGACGTTCCTATCCGCATTCTTTAAAGTTGAGAGCAAGACCAAAATCATGTCGGCAGATAGCTCGCGCTGATTACCTAACGCGACCGCAGCCGCTGACCTGACATACCTATCCTCATCCTTCAAAGCCGAGACCAGGGCGAAGTTTACGTCGGCGGATAGCTCGCGCTGATTACCTAACACGCCCGCAGCCGCTGACCTGACGTTCCTATCCGCATCTTTCAAAGCTGAGACCAAGGGCAAGATCGCATCGACGGATAGCTCACGCTGAGTATTTAACGCGTCCGTAGCCGCTGACTTGACTCCACAATACGCATCCTTCAAAGCCGAGACCAAAGACAAGATCACGTTGGCGGATAACTTGCGCTGTTTACCTAACACTCGCGCAGCCGATGCTCGGACATAACTATCCGCATCCTTCAAAGCCGAGACCAAGGACAAGATCACGTCGCTAGATAGCTCGCGTTGATTACCTAACGCGTCCGCAGCCGCTGACCTGACTCCCCAATACGCATCTTTCAAAGCCAAGACCAAGGACAGGATCACGTCAGCGGACAGCTCACGCTGTTTACCTAACGCGCGCGCAGCAGCATACCTGACGTCTTTATCCGCGTCCTTCAAAGTCGAGATCAAGGACAAGATCACGTCGGCGGATAGGTTGTGCTGATTACCTAACGCGCCCGCAGCCGCTGACCGAACGTTGCTATCCGCATCCTTCAACACCGAGGCCAAGGACAAGATCACGTCGGCGGATAGGTCGTGCTGATTACCTACCGCGCCCGCAGCCGCTGACCGAACATTGCTATCCACATCCTTCAAAACCGAGGCCAAGGACAAGATTACGTCGGCGGATAGGTCGTGCTGTTTACCTAACGCACATGCAGCCGCTGACCGAACATTGCTATTTGCATCCTTCAAAATCGAGGCCAAGGACAAGATCACGTCGCTGGATAACTCGCACTGATTACCTAACGCGTCCGCAGCCGCTGACCTGACCTTACTATCCGCATCCTTCAAAACTGAGGCCAAGGATAAAATCGCGTCGGCAGATAGCTCGCGCTGATTACCTAACGCGCCCGCAGCCGCTGACCTGACGTCCCTATCCGTATCCTTCAAAGCCAAGAGCAAGGACAAGATCACGTCGGCAGATAGCTCGCGCTGTGTACTTAACGCATCCTTAGCCGCTGACTGGACATACTTATCCATATCCTTCAAAGCCGAGGCCAAGGACAAGATCACGTCTGCAGATAGCTCGCGCTGATTACCTAACGCGCGCGCAGCTGCATACCTGACGTCTTTATCCGTGTCCTTCAAAGTCGAGATCAAGGACAAGATCACGTCGGCGGATAGCTTGCGCTGTTTATCTAACGCATCCTCAGCCGCTAACCTGACTCCCAAATCCTCATCCTTCAAAGCCGAGACTAATGACAAGATCGCGTCGGCGGATAGCTTGCGCTGATTACCTAACGTGCCCGCAGCTGCTGACCGGACTCCCATATCCGCATCCTTCAACGCTGAGGCCAAGGACGAGATCACGTCGGCGGATAGCTCGCGCTGATTACCTAACGCGACCGCAGCCGCTGACCGGATATACTTATCCGCATCCTTCAAAGCCGGGACCAGGACCAAGACCGCGTCGGCGGATAGTTCGCGCTGATTACCTAACGTGTCCTCAACTGCTGACCTGACTTCCCAATCCTCATCCTTCAAAGCCGAGGCCAAGGACAAGATCACGTCGCTGGATAGCTCACGCTGTTTACCTAACGCGTCCTCAGCCGCTAAACTGACATTATTATCCTCATCCTTCAAAGCCGAGGCCAAGGACAAGATCACGTCGCTGGATAACTTACGCTGATTACCTAACACATCCGCGGCCGCTGACCTGACATTACTATCCGCATCCTTCAAAGCCGAGGCCAGGACCAAGATTACGTCGGCAGATAGCTCGCGCTGTTTACCTAACGCGCCCGCAGCTGCTGACCTGACATACCTATCCTCATCCTTCAAAGCCGAGACCAGGGCCAAGTTTACGTCGGCGGATAGCTCGCGCTGATTACTTAACGCGCCCGCAGCCGCTGACCTGACCTTACTATCCTCATCCTTCAAAGCTGAGACCAAAATCAAGATCGCCTCGGTTGATAAAGCAGGACGCGCTGCCAAAGTCTTAATGACTCCTTCTTTCTCTACTTTAGGCTGACTTAAGCGCTGTACCAACAAATGTTCCGGAAAAACCCTCTGACGGCCTAAGTGACGGGAAGAATTTCCCTCTTTTTTTTCCTCGAAATCTAGCCACTGCATGAGCTCTCTTTCCAATTTATTGATCGTGGCTGGACTCAATTGAACACGCGCTTCATTTAAACATCCCATCATCACTTGCTGATGACGTAGCCCAATTAAATCTCGTGGCGCCTCCTGTAGCAGCATAAAGAAACGCTCTAGGGCCTGGCCTTCCAACAGCCCAGCCACCATCCACCAGACAATTTCATAGCGAGGGTTATATTTGTGCGTGGCAATAAAAGACTCCAATTCTTCCAAACTGGGTTGGATACCTATATCCGCTGTTTGCGCTCGGTTGGATTTTAGAATGGTGTTGACATGAGCCTGTAAATGCTGGACTAGAAATTTTGCTGCAAAAAATTCCTGAAACGTCAAATGCATGAAGTGATAGCTACGGTAGCTTTCCTCTGCTTCATCAGCATGCAGGAACGAAAGTTTTTTGAGGTTAGCTTCTAACGTAACGGGCAGATCCACGCCTTTTTCTTCAAACTGGTCAATCAGCGTATGCAGATCACAGTGACCAAATTCAATTTGATTACGTTGCAGCCCTCTAAAGGCTAAGGCACTCAGAAAATTCTGTTCAACTTTCACCAATTTCTCAATACGGGACGAACTTTCAAGCGTACTGACATAACTTGCGGTTAATAGCTCACCTCCTTTGCGCTTACCTAAAAGAAGCATATCCTTACGCCATAGTTTGTTCATCATGGCTTGATATAACGCGCTAACCGTCATTGCGTCTAGCGCCCCTTTCTGCATGCGCTTGATTTCATCCCAACTGTAGCAGAGGGCATCCAACTGAATCGGCACATTGATTAGCTCATGGATGAAAGCATTACTTTGGATGAAGTGTTTTATCTCCTTGGCATCTGAAGTTGACACAATGCCCGGATTATCAAGATAAGCAGTCACATTGTTTCGGCTAAAACCCAGTGTCTCCAACTCCAGATCCATTGGATCGGCCTGCTTCAAATCGACATAGGGCCTGGAGGTAATCAGCACCGCAGGCTGATTGAGTAGTTGTTTTAGAAACCCGGACATCGGTTCATGTTCGCCCCATTCCTGCGCGATTTCATCCCAACCATCGAGCACAAACAGCGTTTTATCTTTAGCCGGCCCGTTAATCTGTGCTGCGAGAGTCTTCGCTAAAGACTGACCTTTTGGGAGATTCTGGAAGTAGAGTTCATGAAATAGCGTCACTAGATCACAGTTTGATTTGCCTTTTAGTGTACGTAGTGGAATCCACAGCACATACTCAAAGCGATCTCGCCATTGTGCTTTTTGGGTGTATTCATAAACGACCTTCTTGGATAAGGTCGTTTTGCCTACGCCTGCCCGACCTCGAATCAAAATCCGTTTCGGGGTCACCGTCTTATCTTTGCTCAATTCTCGCGGATCAAAAAGCTTTTCTAAAGGCACTAATTTTTGTGAGTTGGAGTTGATTGCCTCGGCACTCGGTAAGCGATAAAAGTAATTTTGTGTTGTCTCTTCCTTAGACTTCTCCGTTTCTTTTTCCTTAGATTCGTTCACTTTCTCTTCTTTAGCGTTCTCCGATCCTTCTTCCTGAAGCCGCTTTTCTTCTTCTCTAAGCTGTTTTTCCTTCTCTAGGGCCTTCTCTCTCTCATTTTCTACAACTGCCAAATTGATATAGCAGTGCTCCATCGGCAGCGGCGGGCCAGACAGACGTTGGATGGCCAGACGTTTAGCAGAATACGCCTCCTCCAAAGCGGACCGAAGTTGATCAAGCGGCACCAACGATTCACCATTTATTTGCTTGATTTCTGTCCGAAGGCTCTCATACGCTTTCTGAACATTCACTTCCCGTAGATCAGAGCCATGTTCTTGTTTCAATGCGTCGAGGGCCATCACGCAGGACTGATTCAAGAACAACGAAAAGGTTTCCGCTGTTAAAGCATGGGTACTGTCTTCTCGCAATTTCTGTAAGCAGGCCTGATAAATTTTTTCTTCCACCAGCGCGATGTAACGCTCTTGCTTCACTAACAGTCGCTTTAAGAGCTTAAAGAATCCTACATGCAAGCCCTCATCCTGATACGTCTGTTTCTTATTCCAAAGGTTTGGCGTGCGCCAGATCGAGTCTTCGATGCGAATCGTGGTCGAATCAAGAATAAATTTCGGTAAGCATTGTTTAGCCGTACTGTTGAGCAACAATGGAATAATCCAATGCTCACCTTTTTGGTACTCATAACGGATTTGTAAAAATGCCAATTCCGTCAGAACATGGTGGAATTCTTTTTCATTCAAATTCGCATCCACTACCTTACGTACCGCGGCCTCGACCTGAGTAAAGTCATCCGTACGCTTAGCCGTTTCCTGATAGGCACGCTGAATCGCTTCGTAAAAACCCTGATAGTACGGTGAAGCCATGTAGCGCCCCAACAGTTCTGAACCGCACAGAACCACATGATCTACCGTGCCTGAATGGTTGGGTAATAAGCAAAGTTGACTAGATAGAATATCGTTGGCTTTGGCCTTGTCTTCCAAAGTTACTGAAAACGGTAAAGCCTGGTGACCACCGGCTGAGCGATCAGAATATAAATTGGAGCGCAGATTAGATAACCATTGAATCACGCGTTGCGAGGCTTCTGCATCAGCTTTACCCAACCGATTATTATTGTGCGCATAGACCAAAAAAAGGCTCGGCGAGCTTTGACACAAATCCAAATCCTGAAACTGTTTTAGGATGGCTTCGAAGACCTGCGCCACCCATCGATGTTTTTCCTGCGGGCAGCCTTCAGGCAACTTAGGCGATGGCGTTAGAAAAGACTTTGAAGGAAAAAATTCAACAGACTGGGACAAACCAATGGTGCTATTGACAGAAGGAATTAGATCAGCAGTCGATGCAGTAGGTATCACTTTGTAGCCCCACGCTTGCGCTTTTTCATAGCTCTTCTGCGCTTTTTCCTGTTCACCCAAACTCTTCAACACTTCTGCACGTTCAAAATAAACGTCAGCGATACGTTGCCGCAAGGATTCATCCTTCGGAGTTTGAGGGGATTGAGCCTGACTAAAAGCGCTTTTTAGCTCCGATAATGGTGGAGCTTTTTTTTGTACGTTCTCAACATGTTTAAAAATCACTTTGGCTTGGCCATATGAGACTAACGCCATCTCAAAATTCTGTAACGCTTTATATAAGCGAGCCTGCTCCAAAAGGCTCTGTGCCTGCATCTGCAGTTGTTTACTCATCAAAGTTTGAGAAATGGGGTTGGCAGCAAGCATATTGTTATTTTGGGCTTAATCGTTTGATTTGATTGTTAAATACTGATGGCGCCAAGAATCTTACAAAGAGAAATATAAGAACACGAGAAGGTTAATAACTGATTTTATTTTTATAGGTCGAATGGATTAAGGAACCTCTGCATAACCCCCACCTACAATATTGATTATGAATTATCCAGCAGATGCATCGCTTACTGTATGAAACAAAATGCCGAAAGCGGGTCGTCAAGGAGGTCGTCCTGGTTATGCAGTGGGGACGCTATTGCGAATTCATTTTATGCAGCATCAACCACGACCATGCACAACAAAAATATAGGCCATTGAGGATTGATTTTGCTAAGCCACGCTAGGTAGGGCCATATTGCTGTTTTGATTAAAATTACTCTTCTTAACCCACCGATGGGTAATAGCTAGCGCCGCTACCAAGCTACCTAACACTTGACCAATAAATAACCCCTCGGCTTTTTTATTGACTTGTGAGGATAAATACGCGCCTGCGGATAATCCCAACAGATTTCCGGCCGTGTCGAGTATTGAAGCAAATAAGGTATCTTGCATACTCATTAAGTTGCTAGCACTGATATTTTTCAGTGTGTCGATAACGAGACCCACGCTACTAATAAATAAGAGTGTTTGCGCTAATGGCAGAGTTTCTTTGGGAATATCTTGTGAGGTATCGAGAAAAATTTCTGAGATTTGTTTGGAGAAACCTGTAAATAACAGGCAAGCGCAACATGCAGCAGACAAGCCTATGATAAGGCCTGCGTTACCAAAGCGGCTGACGTTTTGCTGCAGACGCTTAATGAGAGTTGCTCCTTCATGATGTTCTACCGCGGCTTTTAATTCCCCCATTGCATTGGCAATCTCTACGCTTGTGGCTAACACCAAGCCTAAGAGCATAGTATCAACTGCTGATAAAGGTGTAGACGAAACCTCTTGCGCAATGGACACCTCTTTACCAAGGTTGCCAGCTAATAACGACAGGATGACGGCATGGGCTGAGACAAACACATTATTTAAGCCAATTGGCAGGCCCACTTTGAAAAGCGTTGAAATATCTTTGAAGTTTGGATGATGCCAGTCAAATAACTTAAATTCATCGTATTGCTCGCTCAATTTATAGTAAAGCCTCAATCCGATAAAACTTAGCCAAACGGCCAACGCATTCCCATAACCTAAGCCCGCGATCCCTAAACGAGGAAAACCAAAGGCACCGAGTGCGAGTGCGTAACTCAAAAACGAAGACAGAACGGCCTTTACCGTACCAACGATTAAAACAAGTTCTGGCTGTTTGTTGCCTCGTGCAAAGAATAGATCGCTGGCACACAAAAACGATGGCATAACGCTATAACTTACGGCATCACAATATTTTTGGGCGGCCTGCGAGACTTCTTCGGATATACCCAAAGCGCTTAAAAAGGCAGAAACATTACGTAGCATTAGGCTAGTAGGTAAGCTTAAGATGCCTCCAACCCACCAACTTTGGGCAACAATTTCGCCGATTCTGGCTTTTTCTTGAGCACCATTTAATTCTCCTACAAACACACAAGTAGGAGTGAGCGTTCCATGCACGATACCATTGATTTGAGCAACGGATGCCATGGCTAAAGGGATGGCTGCCATTTCATTTTGACTTAAGTGGCGTATCGCGATGCCACTAACGATCCCATGTAGTACCGTGCCTAAACTAGACAGGCTTAAAGATACAGAGGGTTTGAATAGCTGATTGATAGCTGCAATGTAAGTAATAGGCTCGGTTGGTTTAGGAGAGCCTATCAAATTTGCAGTTTCTGATTCGACGGAAGTTAAAGTGTCCTCTACGCTTATATCTTCTTCTGTGCCTCTAGGCTCGCGGGTTACCTGACGCTGCGTATAACTCGTGGGGGAGAGCACAAGCTCCTCATCACCATGTGAAGATAAGACTCTATATCTGACAGATCCGGGAGATGAGAGAGGCGAGATCATTTATATTCCTTTGTATAAACAGGTTTATTTAAACGCATGTTTCTTGACGGCTTAAGATGGATGCACTATCAGATGGTGTTTGATCAAATCGCATGCCATCCTGTTTACGCCAAAGCTCAGCATATTCACCGTGTTGCGCTAATAGACTCTGATGTGTGCCGGATTCCACAATAGCGCCTTCTTTCAATACTAGAATCAAATCGGCGTGCGCAATGGCGGAAAGTCGGTGTGCGATAACGAACCGAGTGGTGTGCCTGTAATCTTCATGCAGATGTTGGAAGATGGCTCCTTCGGTTTGGGCATCGAGGGCTGCGGTGGGTTCATCTAGAAGCAATAAAGGACTTTTTCGGAGCAACGCGCGGGCAAGGGCTACTCTTTGTCGTTCGCCCCCGGACAATTTATTGCCTCGCTCACCGATGCGTGTTTCAAGTCCTTCACTGGCAAAAGCAATAACGGCGGGGAGCATGGCAATACGAATAGCTTGCGCAATGTCTGCATCTGAAGCTGTAGGGCATGCAAAGCAGAGGTTGTCGCGTAAAGATCGATCTAATAAATGCGCATCTTGTGTCACATAACTGATGGATTGGCGTAAGGGCTGCGCCGCAAACGACTCGATGGGTTGATCATCTATAAGTATTTGTCCCGCATCGAGCGCGTACAAACGTAATAGCAATTTCATCAGCGTAGATTTGCCCGCTCCAGTTTCTCCGACCACCGCACAAAAGGCCCCAGCAGGAATAGAAAAGCTTGCGCAATCTAGAATGGGTTTGCCTGATGCGTGGCGAAAACTAGCCTCTCGAAATTCAATCGACGGTGCCTGCTTAAAAAGCAAATGATGCATAGGCTTAAACGGTTGCCGTGCATGCAGTTTGTCTAGCAGCTCTCCCAGATTAAACATGCCAAGCTGTGCTTCTCGTATGGCATATCCAAAAGAGGCGAGTGGCAAAGTAAATTGCAGCAGGTAACTGCTTAATAAGGCGAAATCACCGATGGTGAGCCGGTGTGCCAGGATATCTCGGCAAGCGAGTAAGGTAAGGACGCCAAGCGCAACGCCGAGGATCAGCAGTTGCAGCACACCGAATAGTTCCGTTGTACGCGTGATGCGATTATTGGCTTGTTCGCTCGTCTTAAACGTGTCGTCCAGTTGTGCCAACTCGTGGGCTTCATTGGAAAAAGCTTTGACGGTGTCCACATGGGCAAGGGTATCGACCAATCGGGCCGATGCATGGTCGGTGGCGAGATTACCCTGGTGCTGCAGTGACACACAGCATTGCACAGTCAACACGGTAAAGCTCAGATACGCTAACAAAAATCCCAGCAATACCGCCGCATAGAGCCCGCCAAATAGCGAGAACACGACGAGGCTCGCAAACACGATTTCGATGAAAAGAGGAGCAATGCTCCAGAAGATGCCAATCAGTACACGCAAGATGCTGTCTTGTGCGCGTCTAACTTCGCTAGCCGTTGTCCCGGTCTGATGCTCGCTCTGCATTGCAGCAGGCTGATTGAACACCTGGCTCACGTAATTGAGGGTGATAGTGCGTTTTATCCGCTCATTAATAACAACTAATAGATATTGCTCGCCGTGACGCAATGTCTGGGAGAGAAACCATGCGCCTCCATAGGCCGCGCAGAGTATGTAAGCCGTTGTGGCGGAGGGGGATGGAGTGGAAAAAACGTCGATCAAGTATTTGAGCAATATCGGAGTGACGACACTCAAGCCAATGGCAGCACTTGTGCAGGTTATAGCGGCAAGTGCTTGAAGATGCACGGACCAGGTATTTGACCAGAGGCACTTCAATAAGAAAAGCAATGTCTTAAAAGCACGTTGCCCTCTCATGCTTGCTGCCATCCCTGCATAAAGAGCTCGACGGCAAAAATATGCAAGATATCCATGAAATATTCACTGCGGCCTTTACTGCTTTCCTGGATAGCCATACGCGTTTTAGCTACATCGATATAGCCTTCCTTGGCGAGAAAACCTTCTAAACAGTGCTCCATAATATGGTTTTTATGCCGCTGGATACCAAGTAGATCAATCCCTGAGGTTTCCCCTTTATTTCTTCGCCATAGATTAGCGTAGCCAGTCGCCTTCGAGACCGATTTCCTCAAGAGAATACGGTTATGCGCTCCATCAAAATGTGCGTAGCTAGGCGTAGAGACAGCTAACTCAATCATGGGCTGACACAAAAAAGGGTAATGCGTAAGGTGCTTGAAAGGGTGAGCAGGTGCTCGGATATCATCCAGTGATAAAAAAGCCAAAAATAGTTGATATAACTTACCTGGCCGACGAATTTTTGTGGTTTGCATAAATGGATGCAAATGTGCCCGCCCTTTGCTTGTTGGCTGTTGGGCTGTTTCAGCGAACAGCGCAAAGTTGCCATTAATATTTTCAGAAGGGTCTGCGACAAACAGAGACTGCATAGCCTTACGCGCCACTTGCGGGAGCGACGTTCTGTGCATAAATGCTAATTCCATCGCAATCTTCATCATCTGCCGCCAGCGTAAACCCAGCATCGCATCTGCCAGCACACCAAAAGGTGGCGGAGCAAGAAAAAGCGCATCTCCTCCATGCCCACTGATGAGGGGCGTGTTTTCCTGGTGTTCTAGCTGACTGGCAAATTCTTGATTGAACCCGAGTAGACAATATCTAATATGTGGTTTCGCCATACGCGGAATGGCTTGTGCGGGCGCGAAGGACAGCGCCTGTATATCGACTTCATGCAAGTTTGCACCCGCATGCTGTACGACATTTTTTGCATGCTCTAGTTCATTGGAAGAAGCAACCTGGGCGTTGTAATAATGGGCGCACGTCAATGGCCTTTCAGCCGAAGATATCGCACGTAAGGCTAGCAAAACCGAGCTGGATTCCAATCCACCAGAAAGCTCTAGTACCGGCTGGCTGGTGTGTGGGATATGCAGGCTCAGATAATTTTTGAGCAGTTCAAAAGGGTCTTGTGCCGCGCTCTGTGAAGCATGTGCCAGAGGATCCCAAATCGGGGTGATGTCTGGTTTGCGCCCAGGTGTGCAGACAATCGCACAGCCTGCTGGAAGCTCAGAGATGGAATCAAAAGGCATATCGCCATTTTGTACCGACCCAGTACGCAACCAAGTGGGGAAAAAAGTCGTATTCCACCCGGGGCGCTCACCGCGCTCACTAAGGGCTTCATATAAACACGTAATCGAATCGGAAAAGAGGAGGCCGTATCGCGCCGACCACGACCAGTACACCGCCCACTGGCTGCTAGGATCACTAACGCAGATAAATTGCTGAGTGACCTTGTCAAAGCATATCCATAGATATTGCCCCCAAAATTGGGTAGTAAGTTGTTCAGGACTTTTTAACGCAATGGCATTCAAATTCGCTTTACTTAGAGGGCTATTATCTGCTTTCGAAAATGCGCTCCCATATAAGCAATAGAAATGGGACGCATTATCTTCTTGCATCACCTGTGCGCTGTGTGGACCGCCTGCTTCCTGCCATAGCGCCCCTGCGATGTGGCTTCCCTGATTACTTTCTTTATTGCGAATGACCTGCCATTGCCGATTGGGAATCAAACAATCTTGTGAAGGCGGGTAGACGATGCCAAGTAGAGTCATGAGGGAGTTCTAATAAAGGGGTAGGAAATTCCAGAATCACGGATAGCTCTTCCCTTCTATTGGGGCTATCCCCAATAACCGCGCCATTGGCTTCTGACCACGCATGTGCATAGAAAGGAAAAGATTGCACACCGATCACTAGGTTTAAAGCTAATCCGGACTGCGCGCACAGCAGTGTTAACGCTACCGACCATTCCAGGCATTTAGTCGATTTGGGGTAGAGCAAACACGCCCAGTTGAGGGCTGCAACAAACGGGGCATACTCATGGGGTTGGCCAAAGGCCAGATTTGCTTCTTGATGGGCTCGCGCACACTGTTGCAGGAGCCCAGGGAGTTTGTCACGTGCTACCCGCTTATGTACCGATCTCAATATAAAGAGCGCTTTGAAAATCAAGCGAAAGGGAGGGCGATGCTCAAACGCATCATTAGGCAGCTTCCAGCCATTGGCAGACATCCCACCCGTTTGCGGCGTAGGGCTAACCGTGTTGAATTTAGGATCAATATGAGGAAAAGTCGTGTCTGTAAGCCACCCTGCATGGATCAATTGTTTGAGCAGGGAGGTAGATGGGGTTGTATTGGTTGACGCACCAGATAACTCCAAGCCAACGTACGGCGCTACTTCAGCAGACTGGGCATGCGATAACACAGCGTATCGATCGCGAAGGGTGTCCAGCATGATTATCTGATTAGAAAAACATGCGCCCAAAACAGAGGGCATAAAATGATGGAACATATTTGTCCGCTTTTCGTGTGACAGCTTATGATAGAACCCACAAGCGCTTCACCTCCCCGGCTCTTTGATTAGACTGTTTAGGTTTTCTCATAGAAGAAGGGGGGATGAAGCATGTTTTTTACTATATCGAAATATTTATTTTTATATTTCTAAGATGCCTCAAAGCGACCAATGCCGGCTTCTCTATATTGTCCAGGGCCGCCGAGAGTCACTTCGGAAGCGCAAAATTCTGTGAGCAATGCATTTTCTTCTTGGGAATCTACAGTTTCAGTTGTGTTCAAATCTTTATTTTGCATAATCTTCTCCTTAGATTGAAAATCTAAAAAATAAAGCCACAGGCAGATTGCGCAAGTAGCCACCTTTGCCAATGCAAATTACGATTGGCAGAGTCAGAATAATGTAAAAAATAAATCTTTCGAATAAGATAAACACCCCTTTTTTACTAACCTTTAAATGGGGTATGGACTCCATTTAAAGGCGAGTAGAACCGTTCCTGAAGTCTGATGAGAGCAGGCTAACTGATGTCGCTATTAACCTGGCCTTAGGCAATTGTCAGAGAGGAGGAGAGAGAGACGCTGGCGTCCCCGTTGCACCACGCTGTGTAAATGAAAGGCATGCCCAGTTGAAGGGCTTGCTCTACAAAGCGGGCTGCCTCGTTTTCTTGATGCACGGCTTTTAAAAAATCGGCGTACTGTACGTACAACTTAGAGAGCGTCGATTTTTTTTGATTCTTTATAGGCAAGATCTGCTTCTACCAGATTTCCCATAGTGGCACGCGCTTGAGCTTGCGCTAATAGATGCTGCGGGGTGATGGGCGAGGTTGAAGGGGGAGATATCCGGATGCCTAATCTGTTTAACAATGCTGTCTCCAATACAGGTAGTCTTCAATTTGCTTCTTGATGGGTTCGTGCAAACTGTTCTGCATGGATCAATTGTTTGAGCAGGGAGATGGATTGTATTGGTTGACGCACCAGATAACTCTAAGCCAACGTACGGCGCTACTTCAGCAGACTGTGCATGTGATAACACAGCTTATCGATCGCGAATGGTGTCCGGCATGATTATCTGATTAGAAAAACATGCGCCCAAAACAGAGGGCATAAAATGATG
>JASSUD010000026.1:0-34148 GCA_031963225.1 Mycoavidus cysteinexigens | reverse complement strand
AAGGGCATACCTCCATAGTTCGTAGCGTGGTGTATTCGCCGAGCGGCCAGCAGATCGCCTCGGGCAGTTCGGACCAGATGGTGCGGGTGTGGGATGCGCAAACCGGTGTTCTCGCGCACACCTTACAAGGGCATACCTCCATAGTTCGTAGCGTGGTGTATTCGCCGAGCGGCCAGCAGATTGCCTCGAGCAGTGAGGACGCTACGGTGCGGTTGTGGGACGCGCAAACCGGTGCCCTCGCGCACATATTACAAGGGCATACCTCCATAGTTCGTAGAGTGGTGTATTCGCCGAGCGGCCAGCAGATTGCCTCGGGCAGTGATGACAGGACGGTGCGGTTGTGGGACGCGCAAACCGGAGCCCTCGCGCATACCTTACGAGGGCATACTTGCTATGTTCGTAGCGTGGCGTATTCGCCGAGCGGCCAGCAGATCGCCTCGAGCAGTTATGGCAAGACAGTGCTGCTGTGGGATGCGCAAACAGGGGACCTAGCGCGCACCTTACAAGGACATACCTCCACTGTTATTAGCGTGGTGTATTCTCCCAGCGGCCAGCAGATTGCCTCGGCCAGTTCGGACAATACGGTGCGGCTGTGGGATATCACCTCGGGTCAGTGTGTAGCGGTGATACGAGATTTTGGTGGAGCAGCCATTAGTGTTGCTTGGAGAGTAACGCCTACTGGCACCTATTTGGCAACTGGCTGTGCTGATCACTCTGTTCGCCTATGGCAGATCACAGAAAAGAAAGAGGGTTATCAAGTACGTCTGCATTGGAGTTCGATGCATCACGGACTGGCCGTATCGAATACCTCTATTCAAGGTGTGCAAGGTTTAAGCCGAATGAATCAGCGACTTTTGCAGCAGCGTGGGGCCGTTGGTAAGCCATCCCCATCTTTAAATTTACATGAGGCAAGCAAAAACATAGTCCGTTTGTCATAGATGCCATCTAAATAATGAGCCACTAAATCGCACAGGACATTAGGCGGTTAAAAGGCGCTGCAAAATAGCTTTGGCTTTTTGGTATTCCGGTTGTTTATGCAGGCTTTGCCAGCAAGCTTCAAAAGTGTATGGGTCGATACCCGTGGTGAAATCTGGCAGGAGCTGAGGAATATTAGGCTGATGGGCCGCTAAGCGAGCCAAGCGACGTTGAGAGCCCGCGCAAGCAGGAGGGCGTAAGCCTGCCAAGACCGTATCGGTTTCTTCTGGGTGATTACATACTAAAACCATATCACAGCCTGCAGCTAAAGCAGCTTGAGCGGCTTCTAAAACACTGCCTACTGATTTGGCGCCCTGCATAGAGAGGTCATCGCTCAAAATGGCGCCGGTGAAACCCAGTTGCTCGCGCAAAATGGTGTGTAGCCAGAAGTGAGAAAAACCTGCTGGATGCACATCTACATTTGAATATTGAATATGAGCGGGCATTACAGCAGCTAGTGCTAATCCCAGTCCTGTATAAGGTTGTGTATCGCCTAGAATATCTTCTAGCGTGCGAGGGTCTACGGGAAGTGCATGATGTGAATCTGCCTCTGCATACCCGTGCCCTGGAAAATGCTTGCCACAATTGGCCATGCCGGCAAGCGCCATACCTTGGTTTAAACTTTGCGCTAGCGTGGCAATGACGGTGGAATCTGCATGAAACGCGCGATTTCCAATCACCTCTGAGCGGCCATACTCCCTATCTAATAAGGGTGTAAAGCTAAAGTCTATGCCGCATGCTCGCAGCTCTGCTGCAAGTGCATAGCCTACTGCCACAGCGGTATGCATTGCCTCAATCGGATTGCTATTCCATAGAGCGCCGAGCTGGCGCATTGCTGGCAATACGGTAAATCCATCCGTTTTAAAACGTTGAACACGTCCGCCTTCATGATCGACCGCAATCAAAATAGAAGGTCGAACGGCACGAATTTGAGCGACTAAGGCGCAGAGCTGGGTACGATTCTCAAAATTACGTGCAAATAAAATAAGGCCGCCGGTTAACGGATGCGCAATGCGTTTGCACTCATCTTCAGTGAGTGCTTTTCCAGCCACATCTAGCATAACGGGGCCACGTAAAGGTAGGGGCTCGCTCAATATTTGCTCTATTTTTGAAACGTCCACAATAATTTCCTATTTTTGAGTCAGGGTCTGCACACAGATTATTAATTGATGTTACGCAGGTATTTAAAAAGGCGGTGGTATGCATGTTGGGGTTCCTTCGTCACCACCAACCTACCAAGGGGCATACGTAAAAAGGTTCTATCAAACTCCACCAATTACAAAAAAATTAAATATATCCGTTAAGACACTTCAGCAATAACAAAAGCAACTACCACCTCGCGCTCATCGCTCAGCGATACATGGGTCCGAATGCATTGCTTGTCTAACCAGCTAGCAAGTGCTCCAGTCGTAACAATATGCGGCTGCCCAGTGGCTGGGTCATTCAGCGTTTGGAGTAGTTTTAGCGCTACAGGAGGTTTCACGCCTAAGCCTACTGCCTTTGAAAAAGCTTCTTTTACTGCAAATCGGGTAGCCAAAAACGCCATACCCCGCTTGGTGCAGCGAGCGCTGCGCGCTTGGTATTCCTCTAATTCTTGCTTCCCCAATACACGCTCGGCAAATCGCCCAGACGTGCGCTCCATCACCTGCCTAATGCGGGCGATGTCGACTATATCCGTACCAATGCCGTAGATCACCGCCTTTCTCCTTTTATTGATTTTCTAAAGGAGAAGATTCGATACCCGCACTAAGTAGTGCTTTCATGGATCGAACGGCTTCCATCCACCCTACTAAAACCGCATGAGAGACGATAGCGTGGCCAATATTAAGTTCCCGAATGCCTGCAATCGATGCGATAGGCTGTACATTGCCATAGTGCAGTCCATGCCCTGCATGGACTTGCAAACCTAAGGAAAGCCCCAGCGCTACAGCCTCTTGTAGGCGTATGAGCTCTTGTTGTACAGCAGGGGTTTTTAGGCCTGCTGCGCACTGATCTGCATGGAAGCTGTTGTAACATAGTGGGTCATAGGGCTGTCGCCGGGAATCTTCCAAATTATGCATAAGGGTTTGCTCTAAAAGATTTGCGTATAGCCCCGTATGCAGCTCAATAATGGAAGCTCCAGCCGCTTTAGCCGCTGTAATAGCGTGGGGGTTTGCATCTACAAAAAGTGCAACGCGTATGCCCTCTTGGGCAAGCATAGTGCAAGCAGCCTGCGTAGCATCAAAGTGGCGTTCTACATCCAAACCACCTTCTGTAGTGAGCTCTTCACGCCGCTCAGGAACGAGGCACACATCCTGTGGGCGAATTGCGCAAGCGATGCGCAACATCTCTGGAGTAATTGCACACTCTAAATTCATACGAGTGCGTAGCAAAGGCCGTAGCCGGGCCACATCTTCATCTTTGATATGACGCCGATCTTCACGCAAATGCAGCGTAATTACATCCGCTCCCGCTTCTTCCGCAGCAAGTGCCGCTTGAATAGGATCCGGGTAGGGGGTACCTCGTGCATTTCTAAGGGTTGCAATATGGTCAATATTGACGCCCAGACCTAATGCAAAAAGGGGGGCGAGGAAGCCGTGCATATATTTAAAACCTAGTTCTTGTGGTTGGTGAAGTGTAGTGAATTCTTTTTACATCGCCATGTCGGTAGGTTGGTGGTGACGAAGGAACCCCAACATGCACACCACTGGCTTTTTGAATACCTGCGTAATATTAATTACAAAGCATGCAAGTCAGACAACATCCGACGTGTTTTTAAAGCCTCACCGCCGAGGTGATGGTCTAGCAAAAACCGTAATAGACGTTTGCTTTGAGTGCGAGTTATTGGCCTGTGGTAATCATCTTGTTCCATATCCAAGAGCGTTTGCCCATCTACAGAAGGCCAAGGCGTAGGATCTTCTACTTGAGCAAGACGTGTGCCGTGCTCGGGGTCGAAAATATAGCGCGTCTCAGGGAGAACGCGCTCATGGGTATTAGCGACGCGGTCCAATTCTGCTAAATAACCCATCTCGCGCAATAACGCGTGTTCAAAGGAGCGCAGAATGGGCGCTGCCGATGCATTGGGTTGGGTTAAGCGCTGCAGAGTCAGAACATAGTGATCAAAGAGCTTGGGACAGGCGTCTTCGCGCGCGCAAAAGCGGATCAATAATTCATTTAAATAAAATCCACACAGTAAGGCATTGCCATCTAAGGGATGCATGCCTCCCACCCATTCTGCGCGCGTAAGCGTGCGAACCTCTGATTTGCCAGACCAAGAAAACGAAAGTGGCTGAAAATGCTGCAGCACGCCCCGTAATGCCGAGTGCGGGCGTTTTGCCCCTTTTGCAATCAATGCAACGCGCCCGTATATCCGGCTAAATCCTTCAATAATGAGACTGGTTTCACGGTATGGGTAGCGGTGCAATACAAACCCTATTTGCTCTTGTACACGCATAGCCTGGCGAGCAGGAATAGGAGGGGGAAGGGTGGGAGAATGAATAACGGAGAGAGGGTCAAAAAACCCCGATGCGCTGAGTTCTGCAGATTGGCTAACTACCACGGGCAGAGCAGCAGCAAGCGCGCGATCATCCATCGCATTAGGGGAGGGTGATGCGTTCTTTTTTCTTCTTTTCCCGGAAATAGAGGAGCCAGCTTGTGATGGAGCAGCGTTAGAGGATTCAAAAGAGGGCATAAAAAGCCATTTTTAATGGACTAAAAAGAAGAAATAGGGGACAAACTGTACTGCAAAATCAAACTGTGATGGATAAATAAACAGTATATGCTTATAATTTAGACATATTATTACATGTCAATTTCATAAATGGCGCTATATTTATATGTCATATAAAACACTTTTTCAAAATTTGCGGGTTATGCGTAAGCAAGCTGGTCTTAAGACCGCGCAGATTTTGGCCAAAACAGGTTGGTCGCGCCAGCGATTATCGCAGTTAGAACGGGGTGAGGTCGATGCTCAACTGTCTACTTTCACGGCATTGGCTTATGCGATAGATGCAGAAGTCATGTTAGTTCCTAGAGCCCTGGCGCCGCTTATTCAGACTTTTATAGCTAGTGGAGGTTCCTTCTCTCCGCGCGCTACAAAGACGGGCGTTGACTTCTTACTTGAAAATCCACGTTTATGAAATTTTTGGCTATCTATCTAAATGAAATACGCATTGGCTTTTTGTCGCAATTTGGGGATATCTATCAATTTTTTGCGGATGAGGCTTATTTAACCAACCCCAATCGTCCTACCTTATCGCTTGCCTACAATGTGCGCGGTAATGATGAGCTGACGCGTCAGTTGTTAACTGAGCCTGCAACGGTTTTGACGCGCGGTGTGGGTAGGCTGCCACCTTTTTTTAATAATCTACTGCCTGAAGGCCCGTTACGAGAGTGGTTGGCTGCACAACGTCATACTACCGTGCATGATGGCCTGGAGTTATTAGCAGCTGCTGGCAATAATTTACCTGGTGCCGTCATCATACGCACTGAAATGCCGGTAGAAAGCGCTCGATTAAAACACTATATCGACAAGAAAAAGGCTTCAATACAGGCCATCGAGGAGCCAGTTGCCGATGCATTTTCGTTAGCTGGTGTGCAGTTTAAGCTCGCCTTATCGGCGCTTGACGACAATAAACGTTATACGGTGCATCTTGAGCCGGGTGTCGATGGCGAGCCTATCATCGGCAAATTCCCCTCAGCTCAGCGCAGTGATATGGTGTACACCGAATTTGCCGGAATGGCGCTAACGCGTATAGCCGGCATTGAAACAGCGGATTGCTGGTTAGCCCCTCTAGCTGCGCTAGATCAAGGGCTGCATAAGGTTCAGCAGCCAATAGGACAGGAATTTTTGGCTGTTCGGCGCTTTGACCGTACAGCAGAAGGTGGCCGTGTCCATATCGAAGATTTTTGCCAAGTGCTCAGTATGGCGCCCGAGCGCAAATACGGTAAACAGGCGGACTATGAAACACTAGCTGCTATTTTATTGCATGCTGCCGCCCATGGAGAGCAACAGGTTGAAGCCTATGTGCGCCGGCAAGTGGTCAACACCTTACTAGGCAACTCAGATGCCCATTTAAAAAACTTCTCCCTGATATATCGAGATGGCTGCACTCCAGAATTGGCGCCTGCTTATGACCAGGTCCCTGTATTTCTGTATTTTGATGAAAGTCTAAATCTCAGCGTAAACAAAAAAATTGATGCAGTACTGAGTGCGCAGACGCTACAAACCTACCGCGCGCTCTATAAACAGCTTAATTTAAGCGTGTCTTTAGCTTCAAAAATAGTGGTTGATACGGTTGAGCGGTGTTTGACGTTATGGCCGCAGGCCATGCGCCATTTGCCATTAACCCTGGATCAACGACTAAAAATTGAGCACCGGATAACTCACTTACCATTGGTGCAAGAGGTTATGCGACATCGCACATCGTATTGATTGGTGGCTTGTAGGAGCTGCGTTTATAAGCTGGTCATCAAGGAGGTAGTGGTGTGCGTGTTGGGGTTCCTTCGTCACCACCAACCTACCGTGCTTTGCTTTTCCTGTGGTTGGTGGAGTTTGGTGAATCTTTTTTGCATATCAGTTAATTTATACAATCTTCTGATCAGCCGTCCCTTTCTTTACCTTAATCCACACTTCCAGGTACACGGGGCCATCAAATAGCTTCACCATGTCTTCGCGCGCTTCGGTATTTATCTGCTTTAATTTACTGCCCTTAGCGCCAATTATCATAGCTCGATGTGTTTCGCGTTCTACAAAAATGGTTGCAAAAATACGGCGTAATCGACCTTCTTGAATAAACTGTTCGACAGCCACAGTGGTTTGATAGGGCAATTCATCGCCGGTATGGCGAAATATTTTTTCACGCAATATTTCTGATGCTAGAAAGCGTTCGCTGTGCTCGGTTAATGTATCACTGTCATACATAGGAGCGCGCAGAGGAAGGTGATGCTCGATAGTCTCTAAAAGATGCGCGATATCGTCAGGACGTTTTGCACATAAAGGTAAGCATTCTGCAAAAGGATACAGGCTGGTCAGGTGGTCTAAAAATGCGGGCAACTGTTCACGATCACCGATGCGATCCAGTTTATTGGCTAGTACAAAAATAGCGGGCGTTCCAGAAACACGAGATGCATCGGATCCTTCTGTGTTGGCAGCTTCTGAAGTAGGGCCTTCAGATGTATCAGAACTATCATCGCCTAGTGTAGGTAATTTTCCATTCTTTTTAAATTTTGATGGAGCCTTCATCCCTGGCAGAAGACCTAATACAGTATGGTCATCTGCGCCATAGCGTCCTGCTTCTACAACATAGAGCACTACATCCACACTAGCTAACGAAGCTTTAACCGCACGATTGAGTGAACGATTAAGTGTTCCACCATGTTGTATTTGAAACCCAGGCGTATCGACAAAAACATATTGCGCAGTAGGGCTGGTACGAATACCTGTAATAGGATGGCGAGTAGTTTGCGCTTTACGCGAAGTAATACTGATTTTTTGCCCAACGAGTGCATTGAGTAAAGTGGATTTACCCACGTTTGGCCGGCCAATGATCGCGATGGTCCCGCAATGCAGGGGCTTGCCACTATTTTCGCTAGTGCTAGGGATTAAGGTAGGGTTGGTTGCCTGTGCGCCTTCTTTAGCGCTGGTATCAGGCAGAGTTTTGACAGAGTCAGACATAATAGAGAAATACTTCAAAGAAAAGAGGAGGAGGCTTTGGGTAAATTACCCAGAAGCTTTGGATCGGGGGGCGCGTTTAATAGAGACTCGGCGTTTTGCAGGCGCTTTAGCCTTGATCATTTCTAATACCGCATGCGCTGCAACTTGTTCTGCAAGGCGGCGCGTAGCTCCGACCCCAAGAGCGTCAAGCTTCAGATCTAGAATAGCGCACTGCACTTCAAAAACAGGAGGCACTGCACTGTCATCCATAGACAGCATAGTGTATTCGGGCAATGCTATTTTTTTATGCTGTAAATATTCCTGTAACTGGGTTTTCGCATCTTTTCCTGGTGCGCATGGATCAAGCTTACTTAATATGGGCTCATAGATAGTTGCAATAACGGTATGTACCGCATCAAATCCACCATCCAAATATACCGCCCCCAGGATCGCTTCAAACGCATCCGCTAGCATTGAAGGGCGCTCTCTCCCCCCTGTTTTTCGTTCACCTGCCCCTAATTTTAAAGAAGGTGCTAGCGCAATATGCCGCGCTTGCTCACATAAAGTTTTCTGATTCACCAAACCAGAACGCATACGCGAGAGATCGCCTTCAGGCCATTGAGGAAAGCGCGCAAATAGTAGGGCACTGATGATGCCATTTAAAATGGCATCACCTAAAAACTCCAAACGCTCGTTATGCGTTGCGCTATAGCTGCGGTGCGTTAGCGCGCGTTGCAACAAGGTGGAATCGACAAAATGATAGTGTAGGCGACTTTCGAGTTCAAAAAGAGACATACGCCATCTGCAAAGTATATGAGTCTCGCTATCTAATCTAGGGTGTGTCCTCAATCGCCCCAAAGGGCCCATCTTCGGGGTCGTGCGGTGCTCAGGATCCTCGCAGTACTTAAGTACATCCGGATCCTGCGCTCCTGCTCCCCCAAATATGAACCCTTTGGAACAATTGAGGACACACCCTAATACAGGGCGAGGAATGAAAACTCGAAACCTGCTTTAAAGAGTGTATTCCATTTAAAACGGGTTCCGAGGGCCTATGCAGAATTTTAGCTCAAAGGGGGTAGGGCGTGTCCTTAATTGTCCAAAAGGAGCTATTTATACTACGGGCTTGACGGTTTTTTGTGTTTTGGTTTTTACCGTGTCGGATGCGCGTTTTTTTGTCGGTTGCTTAGTGGAGACAGCATTTGAGCGTGCATTGCGTGAGGCCTGGGCGCGGCTATGTGTTTTTGCAGCCACTTTTTTGGCTCTAGGCGTTCTCGTTGTTTTAACACGAGAAGCAACCGCAACAGAGTGCGCTTTGCCGCTCCGTACAACAGGGCGATTCGCTGCGGTATTAGCCACATGCAAAACGATAATTTGCCCTGGAACCAAACGCGTACGTTTTGTTTTATTCCAAGTTTGAATCTGCGCGACACTCACCCGATAGCGTTTTGCCACAACCGACATATTTTCATGTTTGCGAATACGAAGCAGCATTTTGCGCGTAGCTGGAAGGTCAGGCTCTATAGCTAAAAAAGCGCTTTCTGCTACTTCTGCGCTGATGTCTTCATCTTCTGCATCCGCTGATTTTGGCACTAAAATGGTGGCGCCAGGCTTAAGCCGCATCCCAACTGGGATTTTATTGACTGCAATCAGCGTCTTGGAATTGACCCCTATCTTTGCTGCAAGTGCAGCAGGACGCGCACGCTTGGCAACGGTATACGTGGTCCAACTAGACAAAGTACCTTGATACGCGTTGAGATTTTTTTCAAAAGCTTGTGCATTTTCAAAGGGCAGCAAAATCTGCGGACGGGTTGCCCCCAAAATAACGGGTTTTTTGAAAGAGGGATTGAGCGCAGTAAATTCCTTCAGACTTAACCCTGAAAACTGTGCTGCGAGTTTGACATCGATATCACGCTCGGTAGTAACCGTAACAAAGTAAGGGTGATTAGGTATAGGAGGTAAGGTCAATGAATAAGTTTGCGGACGTGCAATGATATTTTTAACCGCCTGCAACTTAGGTACGTAATTGCGGGTTTCTGCAGGCAATTTTAAGCTTTGATAATCGATGGGCCGCCCTGCTGCACGATTGCGTGCAATAGCGCGCTGCACATTGCCTTCACCCCAGTTATACGCTGCTAGTGCGGTATGCCAGTCACCAAACATACTGTATAGCTTGGTTAAATAATCAAGGGCTGCGTTAGTAGATGCCAATACATCTCGCCGTTCGTCTTGAAATATATTCTGTTTTAGATTGAACGAGCGCCCTGTTCCTGGAATAAATTGCCACATGCCTGCTGCTTTAGCCACGGACAATGCTTGTGGGTTATAGCCTGATTCAATAAACGGCAACAGCGCAAGTTCCGTAGGCATATGGCGGGCTTCCAATGCCTCGACGATGTAATATAAATACAGCGCTGAGCGTTCGGTCATACGCTGCACATAGTCTGGACGGGTGGTATACCAACGTAGCTGCGCATCCACCAAATTGCCTTTCAGATTGGGGAGTTGATACCCTTGACGTATACGATCCCAGATATCTCCCGAGCCAGAAGCTAGCGTGTCACTATCCACATTAATGGGAAGATCTGCCGGGATTTTTGCTTTAGCCGCTTGCCTAAAAGAAAAAGGCACGCGGTACATAGAGTTTGTTGTGTCGCCAGCGGGACCTGCGCAGGCAGCTAATAAAACACCAAGCAATACACTTAGCAGCACGCTATAACATCGTTGCATGAAAATCCTGAAAAAGGAAGGAAGGCTTTAAAGAGGTTCTTGGGCCTATTGTAGAATCCATAGATTCATAACGCAATTCTACAAAGAAGTGCCCATGGTATGCGTAGAATAGCGTCCGTTTTGGCTCTCTTTCACGAAGGCTTTTCTCATTATGAAGACGGATATCCCCTGCAAAAAAAATACCTCAGCCTGGGCGGACTCTGTTTTAGGCCGCTATATATTATCCTGGGAACAAGAACAAATTGATGCTGCAGTAGCAGATCTTTTTGGCTATCACGCTGTGCAGATTGGCTTGCCGGAGCTCGATGGGCTGCGAAATAATCGTATGGCCTACCGCGGGTTAGCGTTTTCACATCCAGCCAAGGCATGGACCAAAAAACCCCCAGAGCAAACAGCCGCTAGTATGCTGCATCTCGCCCTACCAGAGTTGCCTTTTGCAACCCAAAGTATTGATCTGCTGATTTTACCGCATACCCTAGAATCGACAGAGCATCCGCATCATTTACTCAGAGAAGTGGAACGTGTTTTGCTTCCTGAGGGCAAACTCATTATTTTTGGATTCAATCCATTCAGTTTATGGGGAATAAGAAATCGGCTAGCAGGTTTACTAGGCCACACTTTCTTGCCAACGGATGCGCCTTTAATTGAACTAGAACGTCTAAAAGACTGGTTAAGCCTCTTAGGCTTGGAATTAGAATTAGGGCGTTTTGGCTGTTATAGATTGCCTGCACAAAGCCAATCACTCCTAGACCATTTTAAATATATGGAAGCAGCAGGCGATAGATGGTGGCCGATTTGTGGCGCAATTTACATGCTCACTGCAATTAAGCGCGTACGTGCGCTTAGTTGGGTAGGCCCTGCTATTTCTTCCAAGGCTTTACCTGCACGCCCTGCATGGGCTACGCTAAAACAGAACACCCCTTTACCTTACCCAAAAGACCAAACACCATGACCCTGCAATGTGCAAAAAATAATATTGTTGATATTTACACCGATGGCGCCTGCAGCGGCAATCCAGGGCCAGGAGGGTGGGGCGCCTACTTCAAATATACCTCCGGTGAAGAAGCACTCTGCGGAGGCGCTGCGCAGACAACCAACAACCGGATGGAATTACTCGCCGTAATCCAAGCCCTCACCACCCTAAAACCAGGATACAGCGCTAATATCTATACCGATTCTCAATATGTGCAGCTTGGCATAGGCACATGGATTATCAACTGGAAAAAGAAAGGATGGCGCACCGCAGCCGGCGCTCCCGTTAAAAACATGGATCTATGGAAAGAACTAGATGCCCTAGTAGCCCTCCACACCCAAAAAGGCCAAACCATTCAATGGCACTGGGTTAAAGGCCACGCAGGAGACCCAGGAAACGAACGCGCAGATACGCTAGCCCGCCAAGGCATCTTAAAAGCCTCCAAAGCTTGACATGCATATACAGAACGGTAGGTTGGGGTGACGAAGGAACCCCAACATGCGCACCGCCAACTCGCAATCATCGCTTTTGATCTGCATATGCAGGTTTTAAGAGGACTGTGGTAATCATGTTGGGGTTCGTACCCATGCGCGCTAACTTAAGCCAAAGACCAGAACATATTGTCGCTAAACTGTACAAAAAGTTAAGCGAAAAAAGGGGATTTTTTCCATGAACAGGCTATCTTTTGGCTTAAGTTAGCGCGCATGGGGTTCGTACCTCACCACCAACCTACATACATTCACGCTTTTCGCGATTACGGTGCATTATCTACAACTGTATTACCAACAGAATTATTATTTGAGCTCAGCATTGTATATATTTCACTCACTTGCGCCAAAATACTAGCTATATCATTGCGAATGTCGTCATCACGTTGATTAGAGGCTGAGTCTTTTAGGATTTTTATTCTCGTTGCTATATTGTCTGTCAACGTAAGGGAAAATACATTTTCCTTTAATGTTTTGATATCTTCGATCTGATATTTTGCATGCATCTCAAGCAACGTTATTAAACATTCATTAATTAACCAAGTTAATGCAGTCGTTGTTACAGAAGCATACAGACTATGACGTGTAATAAACCCTCCAATAATCATAATGCCTGCAGCTACGCCACCTAATGCTGCAAGTGAACGCGCTATCCATCTCAGTTTTGTATACTCAGGCAGGGAGTTTTTTTCAAGATATACTTGAATATCTGTTATGGAAACCTGAACAGCTTGAGCGAAAACCTTTAATTCCTTTAAAGGAATGGGACGTATATCTTCTAAAGAGAGGGCCTGTTCTCTTTCACTCACATTTAATTGATCCGTAGTATTTAGCTGCCGAGTTTCATCTAGCAGAATCTTTGCTTTTTGTATTTTCTGTTTAATTTCCTCAATCCGTTTTAAGGAAAGCATCTGTAGCTTGAACCAGGAAGCATTCTCCTGCCATTTTGATAGTTCCTCAAGCTTTTTTAGCGATTCCAAGAGCGCATTATGTAAATTATTTTGACTAACATGCATCGTAGAAATAGTTGACTGCACGGAGCTATCCTGTTCAACGACAGGTTGCTGGTTTCTTTGGAAGCGCTGACGGACTTGAAGAGGAGATATTTCAATAGAAGTAGAAGTGGCTTCCTGTTGGCTTCCTTGAAAATCTTCTACAGGATTGCCAGAAATAGAAGTGCTTATTGCCGTACTATGCTGAGTGCCAGGTATAGAAGACATAAATTCTCCATGTTTTTAAATAGTTAAGTGACATTACACAATTAGCAAGACTTCTGGACACTAGAACAAAAGAAGCTTTATCACCTTCGCGGTAGGCCTAAATGGTTTGATTTCGGCGCATTCTGTAAAGTATTATTTTCACGTAATACTTTATAATCCTATAAAGACCTGATTTAAGCTGTAAACATTAAGTGTGTTAAATAAGACTGCAGCTATGCTTAACTTTTTCCCAGGGTATTTATGGATAGCTTTAGCACGGTGCTCTCCTCATACTTTGCAATCCACCACCTAAGCCAAATCAGCCACTATGCGCATGCGAAGCAGTATAAGAGGACGAAAAAAGCGTTGAGCGCATTGCGTTCACGGGTAGGGTGCAATTGAACCCACGATGGGCCATATGAAAGCTTATGACAAACTCGGCCGAAATCGGCTCAAATGATTATTAATTTTCTAATTCGTTTATAAAAAATACCCATCATGAAAATTGCAAATGGACTTATAAATAAAGTTGCACCCTTCATAGATTCCTCTGTTGCACTCGTGAAAAATAGAAGAGTAGATACAGCTCGTCAAATACCGCCAGAAGTGGTAGATATAATTTTAGCGTATGTTGCAAAACCATATATCCCAATAGAGTCTACACAAAAATTATTTTTGCTAATGAGAATAAATAGTACTTTTCTGAATCGAGTAAAAATAATATTAAAAAATGATGATGTGAATGTGAATTGGAATAGAGATAAAGACTTTATTGGGAAAGTTGAAAAATCATTGAAATGGAAAAAACATATAAAATACTTAAGCAAAGTGAAGCAAAGAAAATGGTGTGATCATAGCGTTGATGCGATCGTGAAAAATCGTATTTTACATCCCAATCAACTTGTATATGAGGTTAAAAGAATTCTAGAGAGAGTGCGGCATATCAAATTGAGTTTAGCCTACATGACCCCTGTAGGACGCCATGCAATATTGGATTCTTTGTCGAAAAGAACAGATCTAAAATCGTTGGATTTATGTGTCGGTTGTGAGAGTCGCTTTGTCAAGCAAAAATATGCAGAAGCAGTTATAGAAATATTAAATAAAAATACAGCATTAGTTGAGATTCCGTACCTTGGATTTGTAGGAACTACATTTAATATTGAAAAGCTCGATACGTTAATGGGGGCATTGTTAAATAAAAAGGTTGGTGCTCTTAGCTTTGATATAATCAGAATTAATGAAAAAATTTTAAAAAAATGTTCTGAAAATTTAAAGAGACTGGATGTTAATTATTTGTCAATAAACTCTGCTGCACTCAGCCGTGAAGGGATGAAGATTTTGATTGTTAACCTCCCGAGAAATCTAAAAAAATTATCATTAAAAGCCGATAATATTGATAAGGATATGGCGAAATTTATTTTCGAAAATTTACAAGATACAGAGGTCGAATATATATATTTATCAAAGAATAATTTATCTGGATTTCAAACTGATGATTTGAGAAAAATTTCAGAACATTTATCTGTAAAGGAAATGCATTTGTATCATTGTGGTTTGTGCTATAAACAATATGATTTTGCTGGTATGCTGAATAAAAATAAAAAAGAAATTGAATTTTTTTTCGAAATTTAATAATATATAAAAAATAGTGCCAGCTCTGATCCGCGTGCATGATCAGTTTGTCATCTTTATCTAGACGTACACACGCCTTCTTAAGCATATCGCTCACCATCTGAACACTGGGCGTGTAGCCATTTCATAGGTAATGATCTCTGCGTTATATAAATCTATAGCCGGTCTACACGAATATCAAAGTAGGCTGCGGTCTCCTGGTACGATAGCGAGTGCTTTCGCATATGTTTCAGAACCAAGCGTTTGTAAATAACTGCGTTTCTTCCCAAGACTCAATTGGCCATATATTCGGTAAGCGGCTACTCATTTACGCACTGCTGCACTATCAATGCCGTACTACTTTGGTATCGCTCCCTAACTTTCTACTTCAGACAAACATCTCTGCACCACTGAAAGTTTTAATTCTTTACTATACGTCTTCATAAAAATTTCAAAAAAGTTAGATCCAATATCCAACTTTTTTGGGGCAGATTAACGTGTGGGGTTCTTCCATCACCACCAACCTCCATTCGTTAGCTGACGGTTATAAAGAAAGCCTTAACCCATTCTTAAAAATTTTCAAACCATAGCCACAAACATGCGACAACTTTTCATCGACACCGAAACCACCGGCTTATATCCTAATAAAGGCGACCGCTTAGTTGAAATTGCCTGTGTAGAAATGAACCAGCGCCGCCTAACAGGGAACACATGGCATTTTTACGTCAACCCTGGTCGAGATAGCGACCCTGCAGCGTTAGCCGTTCACGGCCTGACCACCGAGTTCTTAAGCACGCACCCTCCCTTTTCAGAAGTCGCAAAATCATTTTGCGACTTCGTACGCGGTGCCGAAGTCATCATCCATAACGCCCCCTTCGACGTAGGCTTTCTAGAAGCAGAACTAAAGCGCGCAAAGCACCCTACCTTCGCATCACATTGCCACGCAGTAATCGACACCCTCGCAGAAGCCAAATCACTCTTTCCAGGTAAGCGAAACTCCCTGGATGCACTATGCGACCGCTTCAGCATCCCACGCACACACCGCACGCTCCACGGCGCCTTACTCGATGCACAGCTACTCGCGCAGGTCTACCTCGCAATGACCTGCGGGCAAGAAGAACTACTCATAGCCGATCCTCAAGCAACGCCTATCGCCCAGCACATTACAACGACCGCATCCACCTCTATTTCTGAGCAAGTTGCAGCTTCTTTGCGCATTATCGAAGCCACAGAAGAAGAGAAGGCAGCGCACGCTGCACTCACCAAATTTTAAATAACTGATGTTATGCAGGTTATAGAACGGGTGGGTTGTTGATAGGCCGAGCACAAAGTTTAAAAGTAAGTGGTATGCATGTTGGGGTTCCTTCGTCACCACCAACCTCCATTCTTTGCTTTTCTTGTGATTGGTTGAGTTTGATAGAACACTTTTACATATGCATACCACTGGCTTTTTGAATACCTGCGTAACTGACCGTACCCTCTAGGCGGCGCAATGAAGTTGAACGCCTCTTCCGCCGCCTTAAAGGCTTTAGGCGTATCTTCTCCCGTTTCGACAAGCTCGACGCCATATTCACTGCTTTCATACGCGTCGCTTTTATTGTCGATGCGCTTAAATATAAGTGTTAACAGGCCTTAATTAAGGCAAGGTCAATGAGTGACAAGCTCACATTATCGGACAAGATGACGGCGATGCGCTGGCTTCTGAGGCAGATGCAATCATTATGGGTGCCTGTTCTCTAACAGCCCCGCGCTGAGTGAGTAACTGTGCGTTCATCGGACTTAACCCCACGGCACCTTGGATAGATAACCCACGCACTGTCAGCCTACCCCGCGTTGAACTTCGGCACAAAAGCACTTGGCAACGATCACCGTTGAATTGAACCTGCCACAGGCGCACCGCCCCATCTTCACCATTAGTCACAAGATATGCATTTCCTTCTGGAGTAGCATACCAAGCTACATTGTTGATGGCCCCGTGACATGCCTCAACAATCGTCTGACGTTGGCCTGATGCGACATCCCAGAGCAGTACCGTAGCGTCATCACTGCCGGAGGCAATTTGCCGACCATCAGGTGAATATACAAGGCTGTTAACCGAGCTGGTATGCCCTACCAAAGGGATTATTTCGTGGGTGATCATATCCCACAGTGGAGCCGTCAGCTGGCCATCGGGCGAATATTCACAGATTTGTATTGAATGTTTAGGGTTCGCCAACCTGTGGATCTCTTGGCCGGTCTGCGTATCCCAGAGCCGCACTGTGGTGTCATTGCTGCAAGAAGCAATCTGCTGGCTATCGGGTGAAAACACAACGCTTTTAATAGAGTCGATATGACCTATTAAGGTATAGAGAGCTTCGCCAGTTTGGGCGTCCCACAGCCGAACCGTTTCGTCATTACTACCGGAAGTGATCTGCCGGCCATCAGGTGAAAACGCGACGCTTTGAATATAGCCTGTGTGACCTGTTAAGGTGTGGAGAACCTCGCCCGTTTGAGCGTCCCACAGCCGAACCGTTCTGTCACCACTACCGATTACGAGCTGTCGGCCATCAGGCGAAACCACAACGCTGATAATACGACCCGTATTATCTGTTAAGGCGGGAGAGATTTGACCAGTCTGCGCACCCCACAGCCGAACGGCCCGATCTAAACTGCCGGAGGCGATTTGCTGACCATCCGGTGAATACGCGAGGCCTATAATCGAGGAGTTATGTCCTGTCAGCGTGCGGATTTCTTGGCCAGTTCCCATACTCCATAGCCGAACCGTATTGTCGTCACTACCAGAAACGATCTGCCGGCCATCGGGCGAATACGCAACGTTCCTAATCGATGCGGTATGACCTTTCAAGGTGTGGATTTCTTGGCCGGTTTGCGTATCCCATAGTCGGACTGTGTTGTCTCGACTGCCAGAAGCGATCTGCCGGCCATCAGGTGAGTACACGATGCTTGCAACAGCCTCGGTATGGCCTTCTAAGGTGTGCAGGATATAGCCGGTCTGGGCGTCCCACAGCCGAACCATTTTGTCATCACTAGCGGAGGCGATCTGCTGGCCATTGGGCGAATACGCTACGCTCAAAACATGCCAGGCATGGAGTAGTAAGCGGTGAAAGGTCCTTTTGCCTGTTTGGGTGTCCCACAGGTGCACCGTTTGGTCCCAACTGCCGGAAGCGATTTGTCGGCCATCGGGCGAATACGCCACACTCAACACTTTCTCACTATGACCTTTTAAGATGTGAATTTCTTGGCCGGTCTGCGCGTCCCATAACCGCACCGTGTGGTCATCACCACCGGAAGCGATTTGTCGGCCATTGGGTGAATATGCAACGCTATAAACAGAGCCAATATGGCCTGCTAAGGTATAGATTTTCTGCCAACTTGTAGCATTGTATAAGTTGATCTTGCCGCTATCGAGTCCGACGGCAAGCAATTGTCCATCCGGAGAATAAGCACATGCCATGACGCCGTTGCTTTCCTCTAACCAAGGCCATTCGCCAAACTCCACCCCATGCATCCGAGCCCCATTTAAGCTTGCATTGCGCAGCCATACGCCGCGCAGATTCGCTTTGCTGAGATCCGCTCCTTCCAGTCTCGCGCAATCAAAAAAACCGTCACTGAGATCCGCTCCTGGAATCTGGATGCCTTGTAAATTCGCTCCGTTAAAATGTACCCCTGCTCTGACTAAAACCGTAATCGCATTAGCTGCGGCTTGGCGTACCGTTTTGTCGGTTTTAGAGCGCTCGATAATCGCTAACAACTGCTGCCTAAAGGTGGATTCTTGCTCAACGCGCTCGGTCAACCATCGCACCACGCCCAGATCGCTAACCCAATGCTTGGGAGCTAGCGATATCTCTGGCTGTGACCGAGAGGGTAAAATAGGCTGAGCTTCAAAACTATAGATCGATGCATTACTACCTCGACGGGGGCGAGTACCCAGCTCTATGCACGCATCAAACGACTCGAAGAGCGCTTGCGCTACCAAATATTCGAGCAGCGATTTATGGATAAAGCGGTATTGATGACCGCTTCGACTCAACGGCCAGGCTTCGCGCAGTAGTTGCTTTTCTTCTTCCCGACCGAAAAAGGCGCCCTTCCAATTCCCCTTATCTTTGCGCAACGAATACTCGACAACCGGGTTACCTGCATTCTCGGTATACAGATGCACCGCTAAGTCTTGCACAAATCCGATACCGTGTTGGGTAAAACCTTCGTCGCATAACTCTCTAAAGATCTCTCTTTTGGTTCCGGTTAAATCCTGTGTGCTTAAGCGCTGCTGGTTGCGCTCAAACGAACGTCTAATGAATTGGTCATACAGATCAAGGCGTAACTGGATGGCACTTTGCGCTTTCCCCTCGCTTTCAAGGTAAGGCAAGGCTTCAAGTACGACACGCAACAAAAAAGGGCTGCTGACCAAGTCTTTTAAGTACGGCTGCTCTAGGGCGTTTTGATATCGTTGCACAGCCCAGGTCATCTGGTTGTGCTGCACATATTTTTCTAGATACTGACTACGCTCTGCTTCTGAAAACGGCGCGATCACCACTTCTTGAAAGGACGGGTCCTCGCCCTGCAGATGCGGATTAGGTTGAAAACGGCTTCGATAGTCCTCGCCCAGATATTCACTGCGACAACTGATAACCATGCGGCCTTGCCAGCCGTCAGGTTGGTTGATGCCATTGCTCAGATATATATTCCGGGTCTGGCGAATCTCATCATAGCCGTCCAAAATAAAGATGAACTTTTGTTTTTCTGTCCTTAAAGTCTGAATCTGAAATTCTGACAGTCCTTTTTTCTTTAATGCTTTGGCGATCAGATTGTGCTCAGGTTTATCAATACTCGCTAGAGAAATAAAAAGCGGGATCGCATCGGGTTCTTTTTTCTGGTCCCATAATTGCTTTTCTAGGATGCGATTGAACGTGGTTTTGCCCGCTCCGGAGTCCCCCGTCAACAGGATCACGTATTTATCGTTTAGAAAGGTTCGAACTTGGGGGAAAAGGTGAACAGTGTTAATAGTCTCATTCAAGCTCACTTTGCCGTGGGGTGCCACATAGAGCTGGAGGGTTTGCTTAAATGCCTCATCTTGCTTGAAGGCAGCGAAATATTGTTCCTTCAACGCAATTCGGGGATCTGCATGGAACATCCGTAACTGTTGATGGTGTTGCTGCACGGTGAAGACAAGCTGGCTGTGCAGCGCGGTGCGTATGCCATCGAAGATGCCATCCACGAACTTGGCAAACTCCAACTCACTCAGCGTAGATGACCCATTATCATTATTTAAACGAGAAATAAAATCGCTGTACCCCTGCCAAAACTTGTTTAGAAACGTTTTAGCCTCATCGCTGCCCACTAAAACCCGCTCGATCAGCTTAAACAGTACCCAGTGCTGACTTTGATTCGGATACACGGCTTGTCCCGCTTTGGCTTGCTCCTCCAATCGGGGGATATCCTCCATGCGCACTTTGGTTGCTTCAATAAAATGATCCAGGCAGTGCTTATAACTCTCGGGGGTTAATGAAACCGGAATAATGCCGTGTTCATCTCCTCGCTCCTGTGCCCGGATTTGCAAAAAAGCCATTTCCGTCAACACATGATGAAACCCTGCTTGACGTGAAAATTGTTCGATTACTGTACGTATTGCTGAAGCACCGGCTTTTTCACCATCTTTGCGATAAGCCTCTCGATCTTGAGGATAGGCTTCTTGAAGCTTCTCATAAAACTCTTGATATTCTGGCCATTGTAGATAACTTCCTAACACCTCAGAACAACACACCACCACCTTATCGACCGGTTTCACATCGCCTCGTAACTGATCGGGCAACAAACAGAGTTGACTGGTTAAGATATCTCCTATCTGTTCGTCTTTTTCCAGCTCTTCCGGCGAGCTGGAAAAGGGTTGTCCCATCGGCGTTTGATCGGAATACAGGTTGACGCGGATTTGAGATAACTTATCGATTAAATATTTAGCCGTAGAGGCCTCAGCCCGTCCATGATTTTCATTGTCGTGCGCATACACCAGAAAAAGGCTGGGTTTATTGGATACCTCTAATGATCCCAGTGTCGACAACGCTTTTTCAAATAGATAATCTACCAGTGTGCTTTTTTGATGGGCAGGTAGGGAAGTAGGCGCGGCGCTCTGTTCCAACGCCGGCGCGCCACTCACAGAAAGCAGAACAGCTGAGGGGAGGGATGCAGGCTGCTTCTTTGAATAACCCCAGTCTTGCGCTTTTTTACGACTCGCCTGCGCTTTGTGAGGTTTTCCCAAATTATCCAAGAGTTCCGCGCGCTCAAAATAGACTTCCGCGATACGCTGGCGCAATGCCTCTTCTTCCACTGTCTGAGGCGTAAGTGCTTGTATAAAAGCGCCTTTCACCTCTGACAAAAGAGGAAACAGTTCGCGTGCATCTGCGATATTTTTGAAAGCGACTTTTGCCTGGTCATATAAGATTAAGGCTACATCAAGATGCTGCGCCGTCTTTTGCAAACGGGCCTGATCCAGATAAATTTGCGCTGCTAGTACCTGCGCTTGGGTGCTTGTTATGGCTTGTGAAATGGGATTACGCAACACACTCGATATTCCTTCTATTTGTTAGTTTTAGTCTGGCGGCGGTGTTTTGTATGCTTTGTGCTTACATGACCGTACAACGACTTTGCTTATGTTGTGCTGCTTATGCACGCTGTTGCACCTCACCCCCAAACCCACCGTTTTTTGCTTTTTCTTGTGGTTTAGTAGAGTTTGATAAGGCCTTTTACATATGCATCTCGGTAGGTTGGGGTGACGAAGGAACCCCAACATGCGCGCCACTGACGTTTAATCTTTGGTTTTGAGCATTTATAAGCTGGCCATCAAGGACGTCGTGGCTTGCATGTTGGGGTTCCTTCGTCACCACCAACCTACCGTGCTTTTAGTTTTCTGGCGGTTGGTGGCGCAGTCTTTTTGAATACCTGCGTAGCATCCGTAACAATCTAATAATGCATAGTTAGCGCAGTCTAATTTTCTGAAAATTAGATGAGATTATTCTGTTTTTAATAATTATTCTTATTCTCCGCCTTGATTGCTTTACATAAGCTGTGACTCAGAATACGCCCTTAAAAACTCTCTTTGATATTTTTTCATTAACTCCGATATCTGCTTAAAAATATTAAAATTCTCCGCATTGCTCTGAAAGCTTCCCTCCGTAAAATTCATAGACCCAAAATAGTCTTTAAGCTCCTTGTGCTTGCGCATAATTCATTTAACCAGAGTCGTATCAAGTTGAGTAATCCGCTTTTCGGATAAAGCCTGGATATTCGACGGCAGACATCCAAGCCTAAAAGCGCAGAGCTGTAAAAAACTAATCCACTAAAAATATAAATTCAGGCATTGACCTTCTCGTTTTCTTATATTTCTATTTGGTAAGCTATTTCAAAATATTGAAATTTATCAGACAAATCAGACAATTAAGCCCAAAAAAATATGCTTGCTGCCAGCCTGCTTCCCCGAGATTTGATGAGTAAACAGCTGCAGATGCGGGCACAAAACCATTTGGAAGAGGCTCGTTTCTGCAAGGCGGCGCAGCAGTTCGAGATGGCCTTAGCCTCGTATGATCAAGCTAAAGTAACTTTTAAAAATGCTGAGAACGCACGCAAAAGGGGCACACCTTTATCGGAGCTGAAAAATGCTTTTAGCCAAGCACTTACCGCTCAAACTCCAGAAGATGAGTCCTTACGGCAGCGTATTGCTGAGGTGTATGTTGAGCGTGCAGAAGTTTTGAAGAGTTTGGGGGAACTGGGCAAAGCGCAGAAGAGTTACGAAAAAGCGCAAGCATGGGGCCATGAAGCCATACCTGCTACATCGACTCCTGATGTGGCCTCTTCTGCGGATCGAACCCTCGCTCTGGTCCAGCCTACTGCATTTTTTCCTTCAATAACTTCACTGACATCATCGCCTCAGGCAGCAGAAGCCTGCCCGCAGGAAAAACATCAGTGGGCAGCGCAGGTCTTCGAAACTATCCTGAAACAGTTTCAAGATTTGGACTTATGTCAAAGCTCACCCAGCCTTTTTTTGGTCTATGCACATAACAATAATCGACTAGGCAAGGCCGATGCAGAAGCCTCTCAACGCGTGATTCAATGGTTATCTAACCTACGTTCTAATTTATATTCTGATCGCTCAGCGAGCGGCCACCAGGCTTTACCGTTTCCAGCAACCTTGGAGGACAAGGCCAAAGCCAACGATATTCTATCCAGTCAACTCTGCTTATTACCCAACCACGCTGGCACGGTAGATCATGTGGTGCTGTGCGCTTCAGAACTGTTAGGCCACTATATGGCCTCACCGTACTATCAGGTTTTTTGTGAGGCGATTCAAAGTGCTTATAAGGAAGCGTCTCAGCGTACGAATGATTTTTCTCAGATTGAAGCTGCGATACGCAAGGTGGTGGAGGCGAATTTACACGAAAAGGAATTCCACCATGTGTTGACGGAATTGGCTTTTTTACAAATCCGCTATGAATATAAAAAAAGTGAACACAGGATTATTCCTCTGTTGCTTAACAGTACTGCTCAGCAATGCCTGCCGAAATTTATTGTTAACTCGACTACGATTCGTATCGAAGATTCGAAATGGCGCACACCAAGCAATTGGAAGGGGCAGAGGTACCAGGATGAGGGCTTGCACATTGCTTTTTTTAAGCTATTAAATCGGCTTTTAGGGGAAAAAAAGCGGTGTATTGCGTTGATGGAGGAGAAAGTCTATCGCGCTTGTTTGCAGAAGTTGCAAGAAGATCATGCGCATAGTTTGACGGCAGAAGCCTTTTCATTGTTCTTGAATCAAACGTGCGTGACTGCGCTCGAGGCATTGAAACAAGACCATGGCTCTGATTTACGGGAGCTAAATGTTCAGAGAGCGTATGAGAGCCTCCTGACAGAAATCAAACAGATCAAAGGCGAATCGCTAGTAACGCCTGATCAACTTCAATTAGCTTTGCAGGCATCATATTCTTCCCAACGCTTAGCCATCCAACGTTTATCTGGTCCACCTTTGTCGATGGAACATTGCTATATCAATCTAGCGGTTGTGGAGCATGAAAAAGAGAAGGAGCGTAGGGATGAGGAAAAGCTTAAAGAGGGAGAAGCCGCACCAAACTATTTCCACCGCCTACCGAGCTTTGAAGCAATCAATTCCAACCCTCAGAAATTAGTGCCGCTAGAGAAGCTCTTTGAGCCTCGAGGACTAGGCCAAGACAAGACGGTGACCCTGAGACGAATCCTGATTCGAGGCCGGGCAGGCATAGGCAAAACGACTTTATCTAAAAAGATCGTCTACGAATACATGCAGAAAGGACAATGGCAAGATCGCTTTGACTACCTACTGTGGATTCCATTGCGCACGTTGAAGGGCAAGCAAAGCTGTGATTTGGCGACTTTGTTTTATGAAATCTATTTCCATAGTCACCCAAAAGGTCAGGCTCTATCAAAGACGCTCGAAGCGCATATTAACGGAGCAGCGAAAGAGAAAACGCTCTTTGTGCTCGATGGCTGGGATGAAATTGCGCAGGAATGGGGGGAGCACGAACCGATGTTTGGGTTTCTCAAGAATTTGCTCAATCAGTCGGCGGTGGTCATTACCTCTCGGCCTTACGTAGATTTAAAACAGGTTGATCCGATGGATTTGGAATTGGAGACGGTGGGCTTTAGCCCAGAAAACGTGATGGCTTACCTGGATAATCGGGAGATTGTGTCATCTTTGGATACTGAAGAGGTGAAGCATTTCATTCAGGCCAATGCCTTTCTCCAGGAGCTGGTCAACGTGCCGATCCAACTAGACGTACTTTGCTACAGTTGGGATGAAATTAAGCGCATACAAGAAGTGGCGCAAGGCACCATGACGGTTACCACCTTATATCAAGCCATGATCAACAAATTATGGCGTAAGGATATCCTTCGGCTAGGCAAGCTGGAAGACGGAAAGTTATTGTCCGCTGAGGCCGTCTATGCACTGAGAAGAGCATCCCGTATTGAGCAAGCCGTTAAAACAGAACATGATTTTCTGGGGGCCTTGGCTTTTCAAGGATTACAGGATAACAGTATCGAATTTGATATACCTTATGTGGACAATCTCATTGAGCAATTGGAGCAGGGAGGTGCTCCCCTCCCTCTGACGTTAGAAAGTCACCTCAAAAAACTTTCTTTCCTGCATACCAATGAGGCTGAAGGAGGGCAACCTAGTTACCATTTCATGCATTTGACGTTTCAAGAATTTTCGGCAGCTAAGCATTTTGTTCAGCATTGGGAAGCGGAGCGAGAGATCACCCTGCTGTCTGCCAATACCCTGCAGTGGAAGCAAGCGTCCCCCGACGCATTTGTTCGCCAGCACAAATACAACCCACGCTATGAAATTTTTTGGTGGTTCGTCTCAGGGTTGTTGCGGGGAGAGGCGCTGAACCGATTCTTTACTTTGCTTGAAGCACAGCCACGTGATTTGTTCGGTGCGGCTCATCAGCGCCTGATGATGAATTGTCTATATGAAGCCTCTCGTGTACCTGGCGTTGGGCTGTCATCCACAATCCGAGACAGGCTGGAGCAAGGGTTAGGACAATGGCTACGATTGGAAATGGATCAGACAGGCCAAGGCACGCTGGCGTTTGTGCCGACGTTTCCTGAGCACGTATTGCTCCAGTGTCTCAAGGGGGCGGCATCTGAGAGAACAAAAAAAGGGGTGGCACATGCACTTGGCTATCGATCTTCTTTATCGGCCTCAGCCTTAGATGCCTTGATCGCGTTGACGAAGGACCTGCACAGCTATGTGAAGTGCAGCGCGGCCGATGCCTTAGGCAAGCAGTCTTCGTTACCGGCCTCAGCCTTAGATGCCTTAATCGCATTGACGAAGGCTCCGAACAGGGATGTGAAGCGTAGCGCGGCTGATGCCTTAGGTAAGCAGTCTTCGTTACCGGCCTCGGCCTTAGATGCGTTGATTGCATTGAAGAATGACCCGGACATGGAGGTGAAGCGTAGCGCGGTTAATGCTTTATATGCCTTATGTAAGCAGTCTTCGTTACCGGCCTCGGCTGCCTTCGATGCTTTGACCGCGTTGAAGAATGAGCTGGACAGGGAGGTGAAGCGCAACGCGGCTGATGTCTTCGATCAGCATTCTTCATTATCGGCCTCGGCTTTAGATGCTTTGGTCGCCTTGGCCCGAGGTCAGCAGTCTTCGTTCCTTACATCGGACTTTGAGGCCTTGATCACGTTGATGAAGGGCTCGGACTCGTGGATGAAGCGCAGCGCGGTTAATGTGTTAGATCAGCATTCTTCATTATCGGCCTCGGCCTTAGATGCTTTGATGGCGTTGACGAAGGACCCCGACCGGGAGGTGAGGGGCAGTGCGGTTAATGCCTTAGGTAAGCAGCGTTCATTACCGGCGTCGGCCTTAGATGCCTTGATCACGTTGACGAAGGACCCGGATTGGGGGGTGAAGCGCAGCGCGACTAATGTGTTAGGTAAGCAGTCTTCGTTACCGACCTCGGCCTTAGATGCCTTGATCACGTTGACGAAGGACTCGGACTGGGAGGTGAGGCGCAGCATGGCTGATGCCTTAGGTAAGTATTCTTCGTTACCAGCCTCGGCTTTAGATGCCTTGGTCGTGTTGACAAAGGACTTACATAGTTATGTGAAGTGCAGCGCGGCTGATGCCTTAGGTAAACAGTCTTCGTTACCAGCTTCAGCCGTAGATGCTTTAATCGCGTTGACGAAGGCTCTGAACAGGGAGGTGAAGCGTAGCGCAGCTGATGCCTTAGGTAAACAGTCTTCGTTGCCGGCCTCGGCTTTAGATGCCTTGATCGCGTTGAAAAAGGACCTGAGCTGGGATGTGAAGTGCAGCGCAGCTGATGCTTTAGGTAAGCAGCCTCCGTTACCGACCTCGGCCTTAGATGCCTTGATCGCGTTGATGAATGACCCGGACAAGGAGGTGAAGCGCAGCGTGGCTGACGCCTTAGGTAAACAGTCTCCATTACCAGCCTCGGCCGTAAATGCTTTGACCACGTTGATGAAGGACTCGGACAGGGAAGTGAAGTACCGCGCGGCTGAGGTGTTAGGTAAACAGTCTTCGTTACCGGCCTCAGCCTTAGAGGCCTTGGCCGTGTTGACAAAGGACCTGAACTGGGATGTGAGGTACTGCGCGGCTGTTGCCTTAGGTCAGCAGTCTTGGTTCTCAGCCTCGGCATTAGATGCCTTGGTCGCGTTGATGAAGGAGCCGAACTGGGTGGTGAAGCGCAGAGCGGCTATGATATTAGCCAAACACCGCTGGACACTCTATCGCTTACTGCCTACGCTTAACAGGCAGCAAATAGAACGAATCTACACAGAATACTTACTCAAACAAAGCTTTGATCAGGGAATCCCTTTTTACATCCAGGAGGGCTCTTTGTATTTCTATACGGCTCAAGGGCTCCAGAGCGTTCCTTTTAGCGACGCGAATCAGGAAGCCAAATTCAAGCAGGCAGTTCAACAAGCCCAACAGGTGGCTGGCCTGCCTCTTGCTTTAAGAGATCGAATCGTACAGCCGGATGCGCAAAAGTCCGCTGAAAAAAAGGTTTTAGAGTTTATCAAGAGCTTCACATGATGGTTGCTTACTGGTAAGCAAAGAAATAGACGTTTATAAGTGTGCAACCATTCCCGTGCTTTTGCCCATAACTGCAAATGGCAAAGAAAAAGTCAATCTGGATATCAGATAAAGTCTTGGTTAGGACACGCCTTTATAAAGGGTACTTACTTCAACAACCCTTTGATCAGAGTGTGCTTTTCTATATACAGGATGGCACTCTGTGTTTTTAGATTACTCAAGGTCTTCAGACTGTTCTTTTTAGCAAATCAAGCGAGGAAGTAACCTTCAAGCAAACGGCTCAACAAGCTCAGCAAGCTGTGGGTATTCCTGTTGATTGCCCCCTAACCTATCCACAGGCTTCCCTTTATTAACTTTATTACTCTCTCTAGTTTTTACCCTCGATACATAAGGCTGCGACTCAGCATACAGCCTTAAAAACTCTCTTTGATATTGTTTTGCTAATTCCGGCATCTGCTTAAAAATATTAAAATTCTCTGCATTTCTCCGATTTCCCCCCTCCGTAAAATTCATAGACCCAAAAGCCACGGCATTATCTACGATCAAAAACTTGTGATGCATGATGGCATATTTATGATTAATACGCACATCCAGGCCAGAGGCAACCAGTTCAGCTGCTTTGCTTGATCGGCTAAATTCATTGGAGGCATCTAATACTAAATGGACTTTTACGCCGCGTGTATGTGCCTCTTCAAGTGCTTGTGCAATTTGGCTCGAAGTAAAGCTATAACCTGCAAGCCAGACGTGACGCTGCGCACTTTCAATAAACTCCACTATCGTTGCGCTACAGGTACGTGTATAGGAGAAACAGGTTTCAACTACTGCGTCATGGGGAATAGTTTCAGGTTCAGCCTGTACCGTAGTCAGGCTTGCGCATAAAATTAGAAGGGGTAGAGTGAGGTATTTTCTCGGAAGGCGATTTAAAAGTAAGGGCATGGGAGTGCAAAGGATTATATTGAATATAGATTGTGTAATGATCTTATCAGTATAGTTTCAATACTTATAAGTAGATAGGGAGGATGAAATGCCTTTAAAAAAAGGAAAATCTCGAGAAGCTATTTCTGAAAACATTAAAACACTTATGCATGAGTATAAGGATGAGGGCCATATTGGAAGCAGTCATCCTAAAAATAAACAAGCAGCACAAAAGCAGGCCGTGGCTATTTCTTTAACCAAAGCCGGGGTTAGCAAAAAAAATAAAAAATAAGTTGAAAATCTGTGTTGTGTATTACACTCTGTATTTTGCTGAAAATGTCTGCGTTGCAGGAAGCTGGAGAGGTATGCGATAGAATTTCTTAAAAGACCGAATAATTAAATCACACCCTATTTGTGTTTCTTGCAAAATACAGTCCTCAATAAATAAGGAGGGGAGTTGTACGGTAGCCAGGCAGTATACAGATTGAGTAGACCAAATCCGAATAGCACGCTCACGTTTGCTTACAGAAGCCAGCCATTGATTATTTTCAGAGAAAGTAATGAGGTCTATTTTGGCGGTGTGTCCACGCAAGGTCCAACGAAATCGCTCAGGAGGGTGACCGGGTCTAACAGTCTGCCAAAGACGGATAGAAAAAATCACGCTATCATCATAAGTACAACTTATAATCCCTACTGCCAACCATCGTCCATTTGGCGATGCTGCCATTGCAGTTATTTCTGGTATTGCATATTTTGATTCTGTTTTTGCCTGCGCGACTATTTGCGGCGCATATGGCGCATATAAATGGTTATTCCATGCTAAATGCGCAGAGGATGAAGACGGCGCAGCTGCGTTCTTTTTTGTTTCCAGTTTTAACTGTATTTCTGGTAGCGCGTTTGATCGCCCTTCTATGGGAATGGAATAGATATGCACTATGCCGTTGCCTGCACAGGCGAGCCAGGTATTGCAAGGTAAAAAAACAGGTTGAATATGATTTTTATTGCTTGCTAAAGACCGGATGCATGGATAAGGGGCAATCATGCTCCATAATTGAGGATTATATGGGAAAGGGGATTGTAGATAAACCATCCACTTTCTATCTGAAGAAAAGGCTATGCACTTCGAATAGTCTTTCTCTGGGTGTGTCGTTTTTTTTATAACCCTATCTAGTTCAAGTGTATGGATATTATATATATAGATATAATCACATCCACTGGCAGCAAGATATTCCCCATTTTGTGAAAAAACTAGCGTTTCAAGACCATTATCTGTCTTTCTACCTGTAGGTATAATTTCTCGTTCAAAAGTAAATACCTTTTGCACATTTTTCGTATCGTATAAAAAAACCTGCTGCAAGGTGATGCTGGCTGCGGCAATCCAGCATCCATTGGGAGAAAAACAAATGGTGTTGGAAGGAAAGAAATAATGGGCATGAGAAGATAATTCACCTATAAATGGGCAATCTATCGTTTTTGTAGCATCCGGCGTTTGTACAACTGCCTGTTGTAGGGGCTCTGGCGCATCTAAAGAAGCTATGATAGGGCTTATGATAGGGCTTATGATAGGGCTTATGATAGGGCTTATGATAGGGCTAGCGCTATCATGGGTATAAGACTCTGTTTGAACTTGGCGGGAATTTCCAGACTGAGCTAAAGGGGGTATGCGATTCATATGCCTTTCCATTCATGGTTTACTAAAGGGTTTCTATAATTGGCCTCAAAGGGCTCATCTTTGTGGTTGTGCAGTGCGCTGTGGCTCTTTCTTCATTTTATTCTGTAGACCTTATTTCTCAAATGCCATTTTTACGCCGTTGTAATCTCATTGCACCATCGGGGCATGTACGCGACCCAGCCAGCGTCGATCGCGCCATTGCGCGCTTACAAGCTGCGCACTGGCAAATAGACCAGCTTGAGGTAACGCAACAGCGGTTTTTGCGTTTTGCCGGCACAGATGAAGCGCGTGCAGCGCAGATCAATCAGTTAGCCGACCCACACTATGCACTTCCTGAGCTAGTACTTGCTGCGCGGGGAGGGTATGGGGCTATTCGTTTATTACCTCTATTAAACTACACAGGCTTGCAACAACGCTTAAAGCATACCTCAACTATTTTAATGGGTCATAGCGATTTCACCGTCATACAGATGGCCTTGCTGGCTAAAGCAGGGCTGACTACCTATAGCGGCCCCATGCTATGCAGTCATTTTGGCGCCCAAACAACAAGCGCATTTACCATGGACGCGTTTGAGAAAGTATTTGCACCTTCTCCCCTCACGCTAAGTGTGCGTTCTCCACAAACTCAATCATTGCAGTGCTCTGGACTTTTATGGGGAGGCAATCTCGCTAATATCGTTTCCCTCATTGGTACCCCTTATCTGCCGCAGATTGAAGGCGGCATTTTATTTATTGAAGATATCAACGAAGCACCTTTTCGCCTAGAACGCATGCTGTGCCAGCTACACTTGGCTGGCATATTAGGGCGCCAGCAAGCACTCCTTATAGGAGAGTTAGGCGCAAACCGTCCTGCCGAGCAAGATACCAGTTACACTTTAGACGATATGCTGGACTACTTGCGCAATACCTTAAGCATTCCGATCCTCACCGGCTTACCCGTTGGGCACGGCCCCGATATTGCAACCTTGCCCGTTGGCGCACATGCGGAATTGGTCAGTGATACGCAGGGCTTTGAATTAAAAATAAGACAGCACCCATCCGTGGGGGTAGCACAGCCATAAAATAACAAAAACTGCTGATAATTTATCTTTATTTTATGAATTTTCGATAGAGGATCTGGTAGAATCGCGGCCCATCGATAGTTGCAAAGCACGTTAAGTATAAAAAGTAGTACAAAACGTGCAATGCCAATCAGATTGCGAGGGTGGCGAAATAGGTAGACGCACCAGGTTTAGGTCCTGACGCTAGTTAAATAGCGTGCGGGTTCGAGTCCCGCTCCTCGCACCATGTAATAAACAAAAACCCCCTTGTGAACCAAGGGGGTTTTTGTTTATTGGTGCGTAAGGTAGTAGCGACGGTACACAGAAGCAAGTTCGCTAGATCAGTGATCTCCGGCTCGAACACAAAATCGGGGGCGCCAAAAACGCCTGGCGCTCGGTCAGCTGTCGATATACGCCATTTTCAAGGCGGATCAGCGTATCGTGGCTGCCTTCTTCAATGATGCGGCCCTTATCTATAACAAGCAGTCGATCAAGTGCGCGAACGGTCGACAGCCGGTGCGCGATGACCAGCGTCGTGCGACCAGCCATCAGCCGCTCCATTGCCTGCCGGATCAACTCCTCGCTTTCGCTATCCAGATTGGAAGTCGCTTCATCGAAGATCAGAATCGGCGCATCCGCCAGAAACGCCCGCGCTATTGCGACACGCTGGCGCTCCCCACCGGACAGCTTGATGCCTCGTTCGCCAACCAACGTTTCGTAGCCATCCGGCAGCATTGCGATGAAGTCGTGCGCACTGGCTGACTTCGCCGCCCATTCGATTTCCTCCCTGCTCGCATCCGGCTTCGCATACGCAATGTTCTCGACCAGCGAACGATGAAACAGCAGCGGCTCTTGCTGCACGATTGCAATCTGGCTGCGCAGTGATGCCTGCTGAACGTTAGCGATGTCTTGTCCGTCGATCGTGATCCGGCCACCATTCACATCGTGCAAACGCTGAATAAGTTTAATGAAAGTTGTTTTGCCTGATCCAGAATGCCCAACCAGGCCGATACGCTCGCCAGATGCGATCTGCACCGAAAAATTATCATAGAGCGGCATCGCCCGCGCACCATATCGAAACGTCACCTGCTCGAAGCAAATTTCGCCACGCTGGATTACAATCGGCGCGGCGCCTGGCTTATCTTCGATGCCCAGCGGTTGCACTTCGAGCAACGCCAGCTCTTCCATCTCGTTGATCGAGCGCAGCAAATTGCGGGTATGCACTCCGATGTCGCGCAGATAGCCCTGCAATATGAAGAACATTGTCAAGGCAAACGTGATATCGCCAACACTTGCAAGATCGCGGATCCAGAGCAGCAATGCGGAACCGAGAATTGCGGCCCTCATCATCACTAGCATACCGCCTTGCACACTGCCATTGACCCGCAGACGCCTCCAGGTGCGGCTTGTGTAATGGTGCCATTTACCAATTACGCATGCCAGGCGTGCGTCTTCACGCTGTTCGGTGCCGAACGCCTTCACCACCGCGTTGCAGCTGAGCGCATCAGACAATGCGCCGCCCATTTGCGTATCCCACGCATTGCCCAGACGAGCAGCCGGCGCCACGTAACCAAGCGACAGCGCCACCGTCGCTACAATATATAGCAATGAGCCCAACCCAACAACGACCCCCATCGCCGGCCATCGCGCGCCAAGCAGCGCAGTCGCGCCGATCAGCATTGCGATCGACGGCAGCAATGCGAATAGCAGCGTATCGTTCAGCAGATCGAGTGCCCACATGCCGCGTGTGATCTTGCGCACGGTTGAGCCGGTAAAGCTACTCGCGTGCCAGTCAGCGGAAAAGCGCTGCACGCGATAGAAAGCATTACGTGCGCTCTCATTCATCATCTCCAGCGAAAGCACATTGATATTTGAGAATCCTAACTGGCGCAGTAGCATGCCACTGAGCCCGAGCGCTAACAGAACCCAGAACGCCGAACTCGCCGCACCCCATGCAGCCGCCTTACTCAGCGAATCGGTTGCGAGCGCGTCGATCATGCGGCCCGCATAAAGTGGCGTTAATACATCAGCGAGCGCCGACAGCAATGTGAGCAGCGCGATCATCGCAATCCGCCACGGCTGATTGCTCCAATGCGCAAAGGTGGAACACAAGACACTCCAGAAAACTGGTCCGCCAAAGTTGGTTTTTTTATGAGCCATATTGCTATTTTTCCATCGGTTTGTGGCGTAAGCGTAAAAGTCAACGATTTAAATGCATATAGCAGAGGATCAGGACTAACGTTATAAGGACCTATCCCCGCATGACGGATTTTCTCTACAAGGCGAATTAATTCTTCCGGAATGAGCTTAGGATCACTACTCACGGACCGCATATACTACCGCGGAAGGTAATCGACACCGAATGGAAAATTGCATACTCAAAACTACCTTTGGAAACATAAGATTTGCTTTTATAAAAGGCAAGACAATCCAGAAATATCCACAGATATTGTCCATAACTATGTGGAAAAGTGCCCCATATCTTTCTAAAAGGCAGGCGAGACAAGGTCATTCTTTAGATTGGCTAAATCGTAGCAGCATATCTTATTTGTCTGAATAATTATAATTTTCTTATTTTTTGCGCAACCTTGGCTTGAATATGAACCGCTGGCTTCATATTCCTTGCGGAATTTGAATTTACAGCACGAGTTAAGAATGACTAAATTTTGCCAACATATGCTCGAAAGCCATTGTATTTTATGGGGTGCATGCGGGTTTGAGTCCCGCTCCTCGCACCATGCAACAAATAAAAACCCCTTTGTGAACCAAGAGGGTTTTTGTTTGTTGGGCGTGTAAACGAGAACCTGGTATCAAAGATGCTGCATGGGCGAGAATAGAGCAGCGTTTGATTCAGCGTGGTCTGCTATATTCGTCAGATGATTTTATTTTATTAATTGAAAAAAATTTATGCTGAACCCTATTTCGAGACCGACTAATCTGCATTATCTTGCAGCACAAAAATCTACAGAATCCAGTTTTCTTTTGCTTCCGCTGGAAGTTCGAGAGGAAATAGAAAGGCAGCTCGATTTTTCAAGTCGGCAGGCTTTGTTTAAAGCATTAACGACAGTGACTCGTCATGGTGAGCCTATAGATTCACCCCCTCTGAAGCTATACTTAATCAAAGAAAATATTCAACATCAATATCAAGGAGCTCTAATAAGCTCGGATGGAGAGTTAAAAAAATTTGCATTGAGTCAATTACAAAAATTATCGAACTCAGCGCAACTCGATAAAGTTGTAGAGAGCGCTGCATTTTTTGAATTAGTAAGTCTTGTTAACGATGCAGAGATATTTAGATTTTTACAAAAAGAAGTCCAGCAAAATGCAC
>JASSUD010000025.1:0-34515 GCA_031963225.1 Mycoavidus cysteinexigens | reverse complement strand
TACTATACCTTCAGTATTTTACGTTAGCGCTTATGGGCACGAACCCCAACATGCACACCGCTGACTTTTAATTTTTGCTTTTAGATAATCGTAAGCTGGTCATCAAAGACGCCATGGTGTGCATGTTGGGGTTCGTGCCTCACCACCAACCTACCATACTGGCTACTCGGTTTCGAAAGAAGTGTAATGTCTTCAAGAATTAGGCGGAAGATAAGAGGATTATGCAGGCGCCCCCAAAACATACTATTCAGCTGTAGTTGACTCTTTCTAATGCAGCCTAGAATTCTGCACTGCGTCCCTCACACCCTGCAGCAACCAATTGTTACCGACTTTCTCTTTCTCCATCTCCATTTCGAGTTTATGATGCTCCTGTTCGAGTTCATGTTTTTCCTTTTTCATTGCAAATTTTTGATGCATAAGTGCCAATTCCGGTGATGTTCCTCCAGGAGCTGCAGATACTGACCCAGCATTAACCTGAAGATTCTTTCCTTTACCAACCCTGCCTTGTGCACTCGATGCAGGTAGATCATTGAGAGAGAAGCTTCTTCGAAGAGGCCTGCTTTGCGAAACTCCAGGGCTACTGCCACTGCTTGAACCTGTCTGATTATTTACATTACGAGGACTGACTGTACTAGGTCCATTATTTTGTATAGTTGATCCAGTCATCTTTTTCCCCTTAAAAAAATATATACATGCACTTTCTGTATTTTTATTTCACATGCATCAAAAATAGATATACCTATTTATATATAAATGCATCGTATGTCCTGACATAAAAAGCGAAAATCTGCTTTCTTTTGCGAAAATTTCTACGCTATTTTTAAATAAAATTGACAGATCACTATTATCTACCGACTGTCTTACCCCCCTCCCTCCATGCTCTGCACACAGGTAGATTCGCTCATCTGCCCCTATTTTCGTTTTACCACACTAACCACCACGCAATATTAAAGACAATATCGTCATAGATTTATTTCTGCCACTCAGCCATCTCGGTGTATGGACACCGAACTGGGTGGGCTGGAAAACATCATGACGGAAGAACATCTTGGGCTAGAAACAGGCCCCACCCTGCACTTTCCTGCAACTCCTGGGGAGTTGGCTGCAGATACTCCACACTCATTACATGCTGCACATGTACCCGGACAATCTAGTACAGAACGCTCTCACAGAAACCATCTCCTTGCTGGCCACGAAGAATTGAGTGCATTAGATACAGACCATCCTCATGTAGTCCATACTTCTTTTGATAATCATTATCACGATACTTCTTTCGCTCCAACCTACACACCGCATCTACTAAGCCATTCTCAATCTAATGCCAGTACACTATTTTCCACGCCTCTGGCACACGATTGCGCCGAACAACCTCGGCATATTTTTGAGACACCTTCTGTAGCATTGCAGACTACGCCTCATGGTAATGGCCAATCTATTCCACGCTTTGTAAGCTACTCCACACATATACGAGAGGCTGCTCGCCGTCTTTTTTTCCGTAAAAAGACAGAGGAAGCAGAAAAAAATATTAAAGCGGCAGAAAACGCGTTAACGGATAAAGAAGTTGGTTTTGAAATCTATGTAACTACACTTCTTAAAAAACACTCTTTGGGTATTGAAGATAGGCTTACAGATAATCCATCTACAAAAGCAGACATTGCAGAACTTAAAAACAAGCTACTTTTTCTTTTATCTTATTCTAGAAAGTTACCTGTAGAGATAAGCGCCTCTACGCAGTCACCATTACAAAACCCTCGCCCAAGCGCGACACCCACACGTTCCTCCAGCACCACTTCTTCAACCACTATATCCTCAGTAAAACAAGATGTATTGACCAATGAAACAGATAAACAGGTCCTTTCCAGACCAGCTGCACTAGCGCTTATTCGTACTACGATACAAGTATGTGAAGGAGACGCTGCACTATCGCAAGCGGTACTCAAAAGATTGGCAGAACCTTTGTGTCACTTTGTACAAGCAATAAAAAGTGATGACAAGATAGAGTCGGTGGATCAGAAGGAAGAAAAACTCAACCATCTTTTTTATAAAGAAAAATCTTCTTTTATTAAAGGATTGGTGAATCCTGTTGCAAAAGAACGTATCGAAAAAGCAGCGCTACACTGCGCGCAGCAGCTAGCCAACACACGTAGCGTAGGGCTTGCACCGCTACTTGCTCTGCAATGTAATAAACGTGAAGAGGAACTGGATTTAACTGGACATACTCAAGAAGCAGCGTTGACGGTGTATTTACAAACCGGTGCCACTTTGAAATTGCGGCCCATAGAAGAGAAAAAGGAAGCAAATACAACGAAAAGTCAGGCCCAACTAGCTAATCTTGCAGCCCAAAAAATACTGATTGCCTCTGCAAAAGGAGAAAGGGCAACATTAGAAGAAGAGAGAAAACCATTAGAAAACGATGCACAAATCGGAAAGGTAACCCAATCCCATACATTATCTATTGAGGAATGGACCGCCTACCTAACTTGGCAATGGGGATACGATAACCCGGAACCTAAAGCTGCATTGGATAACGCTATACGCCGCGTTTTAAAAGCCAATACTACGTGGATAGACCGTGCAGAAAAACTGCGTGAGCCTGCTATCCAACTCAAAGAAGCCAAACGTCAGGTAAAGGAAAAAGGATGGTATGCGCCCACGGCAATAAAAGAGCGCATTCAAGCCCAGCGCGCTATTTTTAAAGCGTACCAGCCACAGATGCACCCCGCTGGGCATAATAAAACGCCTTATTGGCTGCCTCGCAAAATATTCTTTAGCGAAGACCATGTTGTAGGCGCAGAACAAAAAGTAGCGTACGGCAAAGCGATTAATACTGCCATACTCAATTTATATACCGAAGTTTCTGCACAGTTTGAACAATTAAAGTACAAGCCGCTCTCTAAGCAAGCACCCAACCACAGCCAACTTGTGGCGGATAAAGCTTTTGCTTGCGCCACACTAAAAGTTTGGCGTGAAATAAAAGAAAAAGGAGAAGGGCCAACTAGCGTTACAAGCACGGATACTGCAAAGTATATTTTTAAGACTGTAGAGAGGTTAATCTCTAGCCCGCCATCTGAAGCAGGATATGCGTATTTTCTTGAGCATAAAGCCGAATATAAAAAAGAATTACTCCGCTCTTGGATCCCCTTTCTTTCTAAGCCTGTATTTTTCAGTGTGGAGAAAATGGAGGAGCTTGCAAGCACCCATTTGGACTCCTCTTCTGATGCGCTAAACGAATTTAATACCACTCTTCATGAAGCGCTCAAACACTCCCGCGCAGCACCTGTCTTAGAAGCCCGTCAAGCACTTAAAGCAGCTAAGGTTGCCACGCAGGAAATGCCTGCTTATTTACAAGCACGCAATAAGGCTTTTCTAAAAAACACCCTCCCAGGCAGCAGTCATGCCACCTCCAATGGAAATTTAAGCGGCTTCCTTACAGGGCCGTATCTCCCTACCTCCGTCCCCAATTTATTGCCCAGCATAGAAATAGGAGCGGAATATGGCCGAAGTGCTAGTGCACAAATCACCGTACGTGAAGACAGCTTTGGTATGGCCTGGGGAAGCAAGATGGAGAAACAATTGCAGCTAGGAGGAGGAGTGTATTTCAATTTTCTAAAAGCCACACTGGGCCCTATTAGGGTATCGCTAGGCTCAGCCGCTAGCATAGGCGTGAAATGGAATAAGCAATACCGTCATGACACTATCCTAGATACCCAATATAGCCCTCAGGCAATAGGTAATGAAACGCAAAAAAAAGAAGAGCGCAACACAAAAACAGATGAAACGCTACAACTGCTATCAGAAGCAGTAGAAAAAACCCGTGACTCTCTTCCAGAGCGCGCCGATGACCATGAAGCCCACTACGCACACCGCCAAACTTTTTTGCACCATTTCACGCGCGCATGCTTCGATAGGCCTTATATCTCGCTAAGCGAGCAGGTTACGCAAAACACAAAAATCACTAACACGCTGGCACTACAAAGCAGTGCTTATATTGGACCAAGCGCCTACCCAAACTCACCTAGCGCTGGATTTCTGGGAGGCATCTATCTAGAAGCAACCCCACATAACACCAGCCATACCCACCATATTCAACATGGACAGCATCAGCAACAGTCCAGCAGTAAAGAAACTGGACATCAGGGCAAAGTGACATTCTCGCTAGCCGCTTTCTTTCCAACCGTTCCGATACGTTTGCCGGCCCGCGTAGATGGAGCCAGGCTGCCGATTGTGCGACGGCTCTCTTTGCTAGATCTGATGGATAAAACGCTCTGGCATCGCAATAGAAAAACCCGTTTAGAACATTCTTTTAACAGCAAACAACTACAGCCTACGCCAACCTCGTTGCTGGTTGAAGTGAAGCGACCCAGTTTTACGACAGGGTGGTTCAATAGATTGGACAAAGAGGCGAAGCTTACCTGGGAAGAACGTTATGGCTCTGAAAAGATAGAGCAATTACTTGCACAGTGCACCCCTGAACCAAAAGGCATGTGGGTGTTGCGTGAGCGCTTTGCATTGCGTGAAGAATATGCAGATGTGGTCTGTCTACACAGGACAGACCTAGAGGTTTCTACAGAACGATTAGAAAGCCTACAAGCAGCGCATAAAAGCAAACGAAAAAAATCAGAAATACAAGCTCTAGAAGCCCATATCAAGGCTCTTTCTAGCCGAATCCAGCAGATCTATGAAGGTCCATCGTGGGAACCTGTAGGCCTTGAAGTCGATCTGATAACCGATAAATCACGGTTTAGAGGCCTAAATATGGTGCTCAAAATGCAACGCCAGGAAAATGAAACGGTAGTGGAACGTAGAGCTTCTCTCAAGCCTGTTGGGTTAGCTCCTTCTACCGAAGAGATTTCTGAAAAATAGTTCATCCAATAATCATTTTCCTCATTAATTAGCGCCAGGAGCCTGTTTCATGGAAATTTTTTCACCACCAGCTTGCTTTGATAGTCCGCGCGCTGTAGCGCGTCCTGTAATGGCAAGAGATGCTACTAAGCTATTTGAAGATATATTTAGCGATCCTGCAGTAATGCACAATATTGCTCAAAAGCTACACACTTCCATCAACGAAACTAAAACATACATCGAATGTTGCGAACGAAGTTGGAGCAGCCATTTTGCACATATGTGGGTAGTGGAGCATAAAGTAACTAAACGTATTATCGGACTTATTAAGCTGCAAGCTGAGCTACCTCGAGTAGAGATAGGTCTCATATCAGCCCAAAAGCCCACTCTACAAAATCGTTACGCTTTTTTTGATGTATTTCTACGTATACTGGATTGGACAATAGCGCAGCCCTCCGTACATTATCTCTACGCATATTCAGACCCCGGCAGCCAGTCTGCACATACAGCTAAACACTGTGGATTCAAACTCGAAGCATGCCTTCAAAATTGGGATAGCCGTCCTAATCAAGGTCTAGCCAGCGTGCCGATACATCTCTATGGCATCCCCCGCCCCTTTACAAACTTAGTGCACTTTTTGCATTACACCTGGTTTAAAAAACCAGAACAAGCCTCTACGTTGCTCTCCCGTTCGTTGTTACCTCCTCCTTTAAAGGTGCCACAACCTAGCACCATCCCAATCCATTCTTTCTGACAGATACCTATTTAACGGATTGCGAAGCTTCTTACCCACAAAGAAGGACTACAGCAATTGCTGAAAAAGCGCAGGCTTGCGAAGGTATATACCTGGAAAACAACCGCTTTATGCGGTTTTTGATATGTATTGCCATCGCATGGAGAATTTTTTGAAGGTTGCTGTACTCACCAAAAACGAGCGCTTATTTAAGCTCACTTGCGATGCCTTTTCAAAAGAAGAGATGCTGTGCGTGTGCTTTGCAGACGATCAGGCCTTGGTGCGGGAGCTACCTCGCCAATCTTTCGAGCTGCTCATCGTAGACGCGCACCATCACGACTTCACACCGTATCGCCCTTTGAATGCATGGCGCGAGTGCTACGGTGACCGGCGCACTCCCATCATCGTGGTAGGACTCTTCTTTAATCAAGAAGGTGGCAAGGAAATGCTTGCCACGCAGGCAGATGACTTCATATTTGGGCCGCTTAACCCACGCGAACTCCATGCTCGCGCATACCGATTGTTATCTCGTGATGCGCAGCGCGAAAAAACGCGCGCACAGATTAGAGAACAAGGTTACACGCTCGATAAAAACCAGAATGCGGTCTTTTTTGAGGGAGAGCGCATTCGCTTAACCGCGCGTGAATTTGCTATTGCCTGGCTTTTTTTCTCTCACCCTGGACATTTTTTCAGTCGCCAAAAGCTAGCCGAGACTATCTGGGGCAATTCGGAAGAGGTCGTAGGGCGCACCTTAGAACAACATATTTATAAATTACGCAAAAAGTTAGGACTAACTGAGCACTCTCGTGTGCAGCTGCACACGCTTTACGCTTTTGGATATCGCCTAAATATAGAAGTAGCAGTCAGTGCAAAAACACAACGCAGTCAAGAAATGGCTACAGAAGATTGTCAGGCTAAAGAATTACATATCGCCCGTGCATAAGTATCTGGATCTATCTACCGCTCGTTTCATAAAAAAACATAACCATTTATTACATATTCATTAAGGAAAGGGCATGTTCTGGACTGTTTACTTTCCTATGATTTCGGTGCTGAGCTTTGAAGCCGCCCACCCCATGCTCAAAGAATTGATTTTTGATGCTAGCGTGCACGAAGCTTTTGTATTTTCAAACCGACATGTGGATGATGCGCAAGCGCATGCATCACTCAGCACGCTCTCTGAAACGTTAAGAATTAGCGGCGATTTACAGCTCTCATTAGGCCGCCTTGAGGAAGCCGAAGAAAGCTTGCGCAAATCGAATCGATTGATCCGTCATGATAAAGCACTATTACGTGTCCAATCCTGTCGCAATACTGGATGGCAAGCGTTTTTTCTCAATCGCCCCAGTACAGCTTTGAGTTGCTTTACCCGCTTACTTACTGAGCATGATCTAGCCGTATCTAGCCGGCTGGAAGCGCTATGCGGCGTTATTTTTATCTTACATGCACAAGGATATTTCAATGAAGCTTGGCAGTATTTAGATGAAATGGTCTCGCTAGCCCACCAAGACGGAGGAGAAACATGGCAGCAACTCGCTCATGCAATACGCATTGACTTCACCACGCAATACACCTTGCGCCAGTCTCCACGTTTCTCAGATCATATTTTCTCGCAAGTATGCTTAGCCAATTTTATGGCCCCCCCTTTGGGTCATTACGGAGATATCGATGCCATGCCGCGCCTCTTGCGTCAACGTATTCAATATCTATTACAACTTCGCCATCTCTCTACAGGTAATTTTGCAGCCGCTGAGCGATTACAAAATCATTTAAGTTGGGCAATGGGTGCAGAGCTTGAGCACTATCAACAAGCATTGCGCATTGAAATTGCGCTAGCAGCGCTAGCAGCGGATGCATCGCGCCTCGCTCAAAATTCATTGGATCTAAATCATTTTGGCCAAGGCCAAGCCCAATACGCATCGATTCGCAATAATTTTGAATACTTTTACTGCTTGGCTAAAGCCGCGCAACAAACCGGCCGTCTGGATGAAGCACTGAGCCATTACAGCCGCTATGCGCTACTTTCCATGCAATCGATGCGCACTTTCACCCTTCCACCCGACTTTCGTCAGCCAAAACGCAATAACATCAAAACGGCTGCCCCGTCAGACGATTTCTCAGCTCGCCTGCCCGGCAAATATCGACGTGCTTATAACTATCTTATCGATAACCTAAGCCGCGCTGATTTATCTGTACGCGAAGTGGCTGCGCATATCGGTGTAACCGAGCGTGCCTTACAGTTGACGTTCAAAACCCATGTTGGCCTCTCTCCCACAGAGGTTATTCGCCGCCAACGCATGGAACGCATACGTAGCGCATTATTAAATGAAAGTGGGATATCAATTGCAGATGTGGCAGAGAAATGGGGCGTTCAAAACCGCTCCACGCTGGTAAATAGTTACCGCAAAGAGTTTCATGAGGCGCCTTCTGATACTTTGTTGCGTTAGGGAAAATCTTTTACCATATCATTTTAGTATTTTTTTATGTTTCTCAGCATCTATATCATGCTTAGGTTCATAAACAAGTTCATCCAAATTAATTTGGATTTTTCGATCATATTCTGGCTCAACTATACTTTCGAAAAATAAATTATTCTCACTATATATACTCTCTGAGCGATAAGAATTTTTTTTCATCTCTATTTCTTCGCCCCATAATTTTTTCATATAGCTTATTGTAGGTGCACATTCGTCTCCAAAGAATTGTTCATCAATGGATTCATTTCTTAAAAAAATTTTTATCTCATCTGCATTTTTTATATATAAATTATCTTCGCTATATCTTGGCGGGAGTTCATCTTCCTTTGGCAGTTCCGGCAGATTTTTTGGCAGTTCCGGTAGATTTTTTTCAATATTTAGCAAAGAAAAATTTTTCTGGTTCGATATATTTTTTTTTGGTAAATTTTCTATACCTCCAGAATTTACCAAAGATGTTTGGTGCTTTTTATTATTTTTAATAGGAAATGTAGAGTCATTTTTATTCACAGGGAATAAATTTGCTATTTTTTTTAATAAAGCTTTCATATTAAAAATAACCAATTATATTTTCATATACAACTTTACATTGCAGTCTATGCAGATTTTACAATACAACTGGATAGATGCAGCCATATATTCAATTATATTAACTTTTAGATCGTACCCAACGCCATTCAGAAAAAAAATATCGTGATGCGAAATGCAATGTCAGCCTTTCATTGTGACATTGCATTCCACTCTGGCAGCTTTAATTACCATAGCCTTATTAATTGATTTTATGCAGGTGTTCAAAAAGGCTGTGGTGTGCATGTTGGGGTTCGTGCCTCACCACCAACCTACCGTTCTATGATATGCATAACGTCAATTATTTATAAACAATCCTATATAAGACTTTATTATTACTCGCTCCTGTTTTCATTGCTTTCAGAATTATTTTCATTAATTTTACGTAACATTTCAAACGCTTTAGGATTTTCTTTCTCAGTCATTGCCCACCTCAACACAGCGCCATAAAATAAACCCTCACTACCATCTGGATTTTCTTGTACTTTACCTATAATCCCCTCTATAAATTTCTCAGGAGACTCTTTAAAACTCAACTCACCAAGAGGATTTTGCAGCGCTGAAGAAACCAACTTAAAGCACATACTCATTGAAATTACTTTATTTTCGATCTCTTTTTTACCTCTATCTTCTTCAGGAAGATTTTCTATTTCCTCATACTTACGCAATAACTCTATATATTTCTCCAACACTATTGTAGGCTCACTATTTAGGAGCTCTTCAAAATATTTATCTTCATCAAATTGATTTTCTATATTAGATGAACTTTGAGAAGTAGGAGACGGTCTACTATGCGCAGTGAAATTTTGAGGTGGAGGTGGAGCAGGCATATTCCCCATCGTATGCGTAGACGGAGGAGACTTAGAATGAGAGGGAGGTAGATAAGCTACAGAATAAGGCATACCTATTGGTGGCTGCACCATATTATTATACATAATATGGTGCAAATCGTTTTCCAGATGAGACATGTAATCCATTAAAAAATTTAATGCACCTCCACCACAAAAAATGCATGGCATACTACTGAAAAACCCACCCAAAAAAGAGGGTTTTTTGCAAAATACATTGGAATAATAATTATTATTATACCCATGAAAACTATTCAATGCAGGACGCGCATTAAAATAAGTATTCTTTTGCCCTCCTCCATATACAGGGTAGCGTTGATATGCCTGATTTTGAATAGCAGGAGGCATCCTCTGGGAATTTCTATTGCAATAGTCCATAGTATTGCGCTCCCATTAAAATTTATGTATTAATGTATGTTATTTATATATGAAACCACTCTGTGCATGTTTTTATATATATTGTAGAAAGCACATCAGACCATACTTTTTTTCTTCAGAAAAAAAGTATGGTTAAACGAAATAATTGCTAGGAGAGAAATGCACGCACTACCTCGAGCTCTCTGGTGCGTTTAAAAGGAGGGAGGCTTTGCCAAATACGTCGACCATAAGGCTTATCAGTCAAACGGGGGTCACAGATCATCAGCACACCGCAATCTGTCTCTGAACGAATAAGTCGCCCAGCTCCTTGTTTTAGCGCTATTACAGCTTGGGGTATTTGGTAGGTGAAGAAAGGTTTTTCGCCTTTTTGCGCAAGGGCAGCAAGGCGCGCGGCTAATACAGGGTCACCAGGTGGGGCGAAAGGAAGTTTGTCAATAATCACCAGCGATAGAGCATCGCCTGGCATATCCACTCCCTCCCAAAAACTCTGGCTGCCGATCAAAATGCTGGGGCTATGCGTGCGAAAACGCTCCAGTAACTCTGTGCGGCTTGCACGCCCTTGAACCCAAATAGGGCCTTTCAAAGCACCCTGCTCCATCAGCCGAGAAAGTTGCTGCGCAGCTTGCTCTACTGCACGCAGGGTAGTGCATAGAAAAAACACTCCTCCACCAGAAGCCTCGGCAGATTGAAGTACGGGTAGCGCCGCCTCGACCACTGCATCCATAAAATGAGGCGCAGCAGGTTCAGGCAAACCTTGCGGTACATATAACAGCGCTTGTTCCTGGTAGGCGAAAGGGCTGGGTACGCTTAAGGAACGTTTTGCATCCAAGCCCAACTGTCTAGCATAGTGACTAAAATCACCACGCACCGACAGCGTGGCCGACGTCAAAATCCATGCACGTGGGCCTTCTTGCAGCTGTCCTATAAAAAGCGGGGCAATAGACAGAGGGGTGGCATGAAGCTGCACGGTGTGCGTGAATACTTCAAGCCATCGCACAACCGCATCCGGTGTGGGTGCGGCATGATTAGATACCGAAGAAGAAGCCTTCTGCGTGCTAGCGACTGGCATAGATGAATAAAAGCCACGCAAACTCGCTTGCAATTCCTGACTACGTTGTACGCAGTGCTCAAGCTCTTCACCGCGCGATGCCTGCGATTCCAGACTCGTACATAACACTTCCAGCGCTGTATCAATAGATTGGAGCGCTGGATAGAGCGGATGGGCAGCATCTAACTCATGCATAGCCACACGCACTTCTTTGTCAAAAGCCAAACGCAATGCTCGGGCTGCGCGCTCCAATGCGCTTGTTTGCTCAGCCCAGTCGATTGCCTCAGGAGCATGCTGCACGCCTTGCAACAAAACTTCCCGCGCAAATTCAATACATTGATGGCTAGAAAAAGTCTCACCTAAAAAATTAGTCGCTATTTCAGGAAGTTGGTGTGCTTCATCAAAAATCACCGTATTCACACTAGGTAGCAATTCGCTGGCGCCTGTATCACGCAACATCACATCTGCAAAAAATAAAGCATGATTGACCACTACCACATCAGCCTGCTGTGCCTCACGGCGCGCGCGCATAACGAAGCACGGCTTATAGTGTGGGCATTCCTGCCCCAAACAATTCTCACGTGTGGACGTAACCTTCGCCCATATGGACGCATTTTCCGGTACACCAGCTAATTCCGAGACATCACCTCGTACTGTCGTTTTTATAAAGCGCTGAATTTTTTGTAAATGCCCTACTTCTTGCTTTGAAGCGAACTGCCCACTTTCTACGGTGCGCTCCAAATGGTAATGGCACACATAATTGGACCGCCCCTTTAGTAAAGCGATAACAGAAGGCACTGCAAGCGCTTGACGCAGCGTTGGGATATCACGATAAAAAAGCTGATCTTGCAAATGACGCGTAGCGGTAGACACCATAACCTTGCCGCCCCATAAAAGCGCAGGGGCTAAATACGCAAAGGTTTTACCCGTGCCTGTACCTGCTTCGGCAAGCAAGGTGCAAGCGCTAAGCTCCGTACTCAGTGGGGGCTGCTCAGTAGCAGCATTGGGAACCTTTTTAGCAGCAGAAGCATTTTTTGTGCTGGTACGTGAAGCAGCCAATTTTTTATCAGGATCTTGCTCATACAACTGATGCAGCATCTGTGCATGCTGCATAGTCGCTGCCACTGCACGCGCCATTTTCATCTGCGAAGCACGTACGCGATAACCTGGAATCGAGCGCGCCAATAGGCCCTGCTCTGCAAAAATTTGCTCAAGCGTGGCAGAGCGCTCCATGTCTAAATGCGCATCGAGTTCATTATCGGGAGGGGGAGAAATATTGTGCATGCCTATGAAGGAGAAACGACTTTTGGCACAGTTTTGCTATCAGTTTGCCTAGCAGGAGGCGCCGCTTTATTGTGTTTACGTGCCTCACGGCGCCGCTCGAGAAGAAGACGATGCCGTTCTGCCGCGCGCTGTTTGGCCTCAAACCGTCGAACATTGTCCGCCCGCCTCTCTGCTTCCCGTGCAAGTTGCTTACGCGCCTGCACTTGGGAGGGAGAATGTGCACTGGAAGAGGACCGTTCATGGTTGGGGCTTCTGGCAACATGTAGCGATTTGCCTTCAGAAGAAGTACGGGCCTGCTGCTTCATTCTGGCAGGTCGTTTTTGCCCTTCTCTCTCACTTCGGTCTCGCACACGTTGTGCCCGCGTTTCCTCTTCGAATACCAACTGTTCTGCACGTAATATCGCTTTTTCTTGCCGATAATGCATATCTACTTTTGCTAAGCATTGATTAACGAAAAAACGGCTATAACACGCGCGCGCGGCATGCGTGTATTGATGCTTGAGCTGTGCTTCTTGGGCCTCTAACTGTGCTTGCCTTTCAGACAAATTTACCGACTGCGCCCACCCGGATGCAGGCATCAAGAGGCCCACCGCGCTTAAAGCAATAAGCGCTGCAAAGCAATACTGCGAGGGTTTGGAGAAGAAATTAGAAGCCATAGCAACTATTGTAAAGGATGGGCAATTTTTTCGCTCCATTTATCATCATCGATTCGTTTTTATTTTTCTGCATGATATGTTGATAAATATTCTTCTAAAAATATTCCTTTTCTTTTAACATCTTCTGGAAGGTATTGACTTGCAAATTCGTACCGTAGTTTGTCGTCCACGTTTTCATCAAACTCTTTTTTTACTTCTTTCTCCCATTTTTCATCCCATTTTCCATTCAGTTCACCATTCCATTTTTTATCCCATCTTACATTGAGCTCCTGAAGCCATTTTGTATCTAAATTTGATGTTGATTTTCCAACATTATCTTTATCAAAATCTTTTCTCCATGTTTTCTCCATATCCTCCTTAGATTTACCCGACCATTTTTTATTGAATTCTTCCTTCCATTTTTTCTCTATATCTTTCTTTGTTTCTTCTGGCATACTTTCTTTGAATGTATTTTTTGAATCACTCTCCCACCCCTTCACCTTTTCTGCAAAAGATATTTTAATACTATCTTTCCTTGCATAAAAAGCAGTTGAATTGCCATATCGCATTAAAAAATTACGCATTTCATCTTTATTTTTCATTTTTGCACTTTTAGCCACCAAGTTAGTATTTACATTAGTAAATATATTTTTTATATTTTCATATTCTTTGTGAAGTTTATCATACTCTTCCCCCTCCTGGTTTTCCTTAGTTTTTTTATTTTTATCATAATCCAGCTCGCCAAATTCATATGCTTTTGTAAGCATGTATTTTATGTAAACCTCATCTTTTTCACTAAATGCATTGCTTTTTAATTTGTAATTAAATTCTTCGTATATTTTACTGATATTTTCCAGGTTATTTACAGTAGGGCGTTCAATACAAGCATCTATCTCTTTATTAAGCGCATATATAGTTTTAGCTTGATACGATATATTATTAGCAACTTCTGCATTATCAGATGTTTTCTTATTTAGTTCTTTGTAACTAGAGCTCATTTCTCCGGCTGTTTTTGACAATTCATTTTTCGGCATATCAGAAGAAGTGTTTCTTCCTTTTTCATCTGGCTTGTCTATTTCTTTTTTTATAGTAGGTTGGTGCGCACTGGAGTCGTTATCAATGCCATTTTGGCTTATATCAATAGCAGGTCTTTGAGAAGCAGATAGTTGCTGATTGAAGTACATATGTTGTGTAACCGATGGAAACTCAAATGGCTCGCTAGTGGATACAGCACCAACGGATAAAGAATTGGGAACAGTTCCTGGCTTTTGAGGCGGACGTGAAGACTTGGAAACAGGTCCCGATTGTCGAAAAGCTGGAGGGAGCCTGGCATTATTTATATTAGCAGCAGAAGAATCTTTGTTGAATGGATTCGTTGATATACGGCCTGCTTGAGCAGCAGAATCTCTTTTGAATGGATTGGTTGATGGGTAGCCTGCTTGAAGAGCAGCAGAATATGGATTGGTTGGTATAGTGCCTGCTTGAGCAGCAGCAGAATATGGATTAGTTGGCAGAAAGTCTGCTTGAACAGCAGAATCTCTTTTGAATGGATTGGTTGATGGAAGGTCTGCTTGAGCTGCAGAATCTTGACTCAATGGGCTGGAAGATAGAGGCCTTGCCTGATTAATAGGAGGTCCTGCATTATCAACAGCAGGGCCTGTTTGAGAAGCAGGAGGATATGAGGCCGATGAATCCAATGGACGGGGTGACGGCCTGCCTGCTTGAGGAGCAGGAGGCGAAAAAGATGCCGGTGGTCTTTCGCTATAAGGAGGTGGAGGCTCAAAAGGTACCGGTGGTCTTTCGCTATAAGGAGGTGGTGGCTCAAAAGGTGCCGGTGGTCTTTCGCTATAAGGAGGAGGTGGCTCAAAAGGTGCCGGTGGTCTTTCGCTATAAGGAGGTGGAGGGGGCTCAAAAGGTGCCGGTGGTTTAGCACTATAAGGAGGAGGTGGCAAAAAAGGGAGCGACGGTGATGGGCTAGCAGAAGGCGGAATATTTGATATGGTGTGTATATACCGCATCCCGGTTCTAGGGTCATGAGTATGCACGTCCAGCAATAACTGGGGCTCAGCTCGTCCCTTTGCAAAGCCTGTGCGATAACCTGAAAAAACGTGCACTTGCCCTGGCGGCAGCGTTACCTGAAGAGCACTTTTAGAATAAGGGCCTGCTTGCTGACTCTTAACATCCACCCCTTTAAGAGCTTGTAAGTCTGCCCGAAGCCCCTGAAAAGCACGCGTAACTTCCTTAATCGCGGTCTTAATAGAGGATGTAGAGCCGAAAGTTGAAATTAGAGATGTATTACCGATATGTTTCAACTCTGACATCACTTTCTCCTCCTGCCCTACCTTTATCGCATAGCATGATGATGGCTATGCACTTATATAAAGCACACTATAGAAGATATCTATCTCACCCACTCTACAATCAAGAAAAATAGGAACAGCAAGCGAAATAAAAAACCTATCCCATCCTACCTTCTATTTTTTTCAGAAAACTGCCTAGGCACGCCCAAATAAAACAATAGGCAAAGCCTATTTATGTGTAAATGCATCCGCCAGCAAGCATTCGGTCACCAGCAAAGGAGCATAAGCCGATCCTAGGGAGTCATATCTGATTCGATGTGTAAAAAGAGAGCGCCGAGCCAAGAAAGAGTGAGGTGTATTAAAAGTAGGGAGTAATAAGGAAGGCCTAGGTGACGATATAGAGCTAGAGTGGGTATTGCGCAGTATTAAGCGGCTTAAAGGATGATTAAAGCCTAAAGTAGCATAGGCAAAAGAAGATCGGGTAACGTGTGCATCACCATAGAGTAAAGCCGCAAGTGGAGTAGTATGCAAATAACGCAGCTTGCGCCAGATGGACTGGCTCGCAGCTAGAGTAGTTACACTACGTGCTACTACCGCAGGCTCACCCATCACCCGAAGCACCACTTCCCGCACCCAAACGGGCTCACGCGCACTCACTCCCAAGCAATTACATTCATCGTCCCAACTGGTTTGCACTCCCTCACGGATCACCTGAACCTCTACGGGATGAACCGCGGATTTAGCAAGCTTGTCACTCTGACAGGTTGCTATAGGCTGATTGGCCATTTGACTCTGTGCAATGCCATATAGGCCTTCACACTCTAGTCGCTTAGTTAGAGAACCCGTGCCTTGCAACCAGCTTTTTTGCAGATGCGTCGCCCTTGCGGGCGGTAAGGTATGCCATAGCCCCCCAGCTGGACTACCTGCGCCAATCATCCCATAACACCCCATACTGCAATCGCTCCTTGTTGATGCGCAGCAAAATTTATTTAATATCTGATGTTACACAGCTGCAGAGATGCCAATATAAAAGAGTTTTATAACCCTCCCCCAACCACAAGAACGGTAGGTTGGTGGTGAGGCACGAACCCCAACATGCGCGCCACTAGCTTTTGATCTTTGGTTTTGAGTGTTTATAAGCTGGTTATCAAGGAGGTGGTGGTATGCATGTTGGGGTTCCTTCGTCACCACCAACCTACCGTTCTTATGGTTGGTGGAGGGTTATAAAGCCGTTCTATGATGTGCGTAGCATTAAATAGAAGAGAGGCGTGTGATCGCGCGTTGGTTTTTTTACCAATATGCAATCACACGCCTCTCATTGCATCAAAAATTGCCTTTTCGATGCTATTGAAAGCTTTTAAAAAAGCACTTATGCAGAAGCTTTCTCAAAATTTGCCATTAATAATGCATTAGTACGCTGCACATACCCTGCTGGGTTCTCGAGCGTGCCGCCTTCGGCCAATAGAGCTTGGTCAAAAAGAAGGTGGCACCATTCTGAAAAATCAGCTTGTTCGGGCTGTAAACGCGCAACTAAAGTATGGTTTGGATTGAGCTCTAGAATCGGTTTAAATTCCGGCGCAGCCTGGCCGGAAGCCTTGAGTAAGCGCTGCAAATAGCCACTCATCTGTGCTTCGTCTGCTATCAAACAAGAAGGAGAATTGGTAAGACGGGTGCTTAAACGCACTTCTTTGGTTCGATCCTTCAAGATCTCTTGCATGGCGTCTAAAACCGGTTTAAAGGTTTCTTGCTGAGCTTCTTGCGCTTTTTTCTCTTCATCACTCAAAGTGGCTAGATCTAGATCTCCACGTGCAACACTGACTAGTGGTTTTCCATCGAATTCTTGTAAGAAAGAGAGCATCCATTCATCTACCCGATCGCTTAGCAATATGACTTCAACGTCTTTTTGTTTTAGCACTTCAAGGTGTGGACTATTACGGGCTGCTTGTTCATTCTCGGCAGTGAGGTAATAGATTTTGGTCTGCTCTGGCTTCATACGCTCGACATATTCAGCCAATGAGGTGGTTTGTCCCGGTACATCACTGTGCGTGCTATTCACTCGCAGCAATTTGGCAATGCGATCACGGTGGGGGGCATCTTCACCGATACCTTCTTTGAGCACTTGACCAAAGGCCTTCCAGAAGACTTGATAGGCAGCGTCATCGTTTTTGGCCAGATCTTCTAGCATCGTCAAACTGCGCTTGGTCACCCCTTCGCGTATGGCTTTGACATCTCGGCTTTCTTGTAAGATTTCGCGGGAGACATTTAGAGGTAAGTCGTTGGAATCCACCACGCCTCGAATAAAGCGTAGATAGTTCGGTAGCAGTTGTTTAGCATCGTCCATAATGAAAACGCGCTGCACATACAGCTTCAAACCACTATGCTGGTTGCGATCCCATAAATCAAATGGAGGGCTGGCTGGCACATATAAGAGTTGAATGTATTCGTTGCGCCCTTCTACGCGGTTATGCGTCCAGGAGAGAGGGTCTTTTCCATCATGGGATAGATGCTGGTAAAAGCTTTTATATTGCGTTTCGTCAATGTCACTTTTAGCACGTGTCCACAATGCACTGGCTTGATTGATCGTTTCGTCTTCTTCTTTTTCTACTGTGGCTTGTTTTTCTGCATCCCACTCTTCTTTGCGCATTAAGATAGGCAGAGCAATATGGTCTGCATATTTGCGAATCGTGGACTGCAATTTCCAACTAGAGAGCCATTCGTCTTCGCCTTCGCGCAAATGTAAGGTGACCGTAGTACCGCGTGCAGGACGCTCAATCGCCTCTACATTAAAGTCCCCTTCTCCCGCACTTTCCCAGCGCACACCTTGATCGGCAGGAATGCCTGCTTTACGCGATTCAACAGTAATGCGGTCTGCTACGATAAAGCCCGAGTAAAAACCCACACCAAATTGCCCAATCAACGCAGCATCTTTTTGCGCATCGCCTGAGAGTTTAGAGAAAAATTCTTTCGTACCTGAACGGGCAATAGTTCCCAAATGCGCAATGATTTCTTCACGGCTCATCCCAATACCATTGTCATCAATGGAGATGGTGCGGGCTTGTGCGTCATAGGCTATGCGGATGCGCAGATCTGGGTCACTCTCATACAAACTTCCATCTGCAATGGCTTCATAGCGTAATTTATCGGCTGCATCAGAGGCATTCGAAATCAATTCACGCAAAAAAATTTCTTTATGGCTATAGAGTGAGTGGATCATCAACTGCAGAAGTTGTTTCACTTCTGCCTGAAAATGTAAGGTTTCCTGGGCCATGAAAAATATTCCTTAAGGGTTAAAAGGAGGACGAGCATACGCTCAAATCCGTTTTATACAATCTGTAAGTCAATGTGCGGGCCCTGAAAATAAAATCAAGGGCACTTTCAAAAAAAGTTAGCGTGGCATTATCTATTCAAGGTGTTATAAGGTAACACCAATTGTTCATATTGGAGAGGACGCTATGCCAGCCCTTGCCACTCAAACTGTATCTGTAAAGCTAATGCGTGAAGAAAAGCGTGAGACGTTCCAGCAAGAAACCTTAAAGGCTTGGGAGGAATATCAGGAAACGGGGCTGCATGTAACCGGCGATGATGTTATTGCTTGGCTTAAGACGTGGAGCGAAGAAAACGAAAAGGCTGCGCCTGTATGCCATCATAGTATTAACAAGAACACTACAAGTTATCTTTAGAAGGCGATCTAAGTACGGTAGGTTGGTGGTGACGAAGGAACCCCAACATGCATACCACCAATTTATAATCTTTGCTTTTGGCAATGGATAAGCAGGCTTTCAAGAACACTGTGGCCTGCATGTTGGGGTTCCTTCGTCACCACCAACCTACCGTTCTATCTATTTTCATGCGATCTACTACACTCCATCTATTGCTCCCTTTTTCACTTATGCCTGAGTGGAAGGAAGATGAAATGGGCCGGGCTATAGGGACAGACACTTTAGCGCATCGTAACGCTCTAGAAACACAAATTAATACCACACCTGCGCTGCGGCAAATCTTGCGGCGCGCTACACAGCAAGCATTGGTATCTACGCCCGCAGATTCCCGCTCGTGCGCGCACGAGCATTGGCTCGCGCGGTGTTTTCAAGTTGAAGCTTCTGACGAGGCTCCTTTGGCGCCTTATGCGCTATTGGCAGAGGGGAAAGAGCCCGGTGAGACGCTATGGGCTCATGTACAGCCCGTACATTTTCAGCTGGCGCGCACGCATTTAGTACTGCATGGCTCTAACGGATTGGACCTCACCGCAGAAGAAGCTTCCATATTGCTTGAAGAGGCACAAAAAGTAGCCGCTTTACATAACTTAACGCTCATCGCTCCCACTCCTCTTAGCTGGTATATCAGCGGCGATGCATTAGGTCCTGTCACAGGCAGCTCTCCCTACCTGGCAGAAGGACAGAATATTGAACTGTGGCTACCCTCTTCCAGAAAAGGGGTAAGAGGGCATGCGCGAACTTGGATGCAATTTCAAAATGAAGTGCAGATGGTGTGGGCTACTCATGACATTAATCTGCAACGCGAAGCACAGGGTCAGCTGCCTGTAAATGCAATTTGGTTGTGGGGCCAAGGCAGACTGCATACTCCTCCAGCCTGTGCAGTTAGCGCCGTGTTTTCAAATAAAAGCGTGACACAGGGTTTAGGATTAGCAGCGGGTTTACCTTTTGCTTCCACTCCTGCCACCTTCGCTGAGTTCCATGCTTTACCTGCCCTTAACAGCAGTCATGCAGCACTGGTTGAGTTAGATAATTTTATACGCCCTGCTATACAGCATAATGCGTCAGCCTGGCATGCTGTGTTAATGCAACTGGAACACGACTGGTTTGCACCTGCATTAGCGGCACTTCAAGAAGGCATATTGCCTGCTCTGATGCTCACGCTAACAGGCGAAACCAGCAGCATCACTTTGCGCCTTACTCGGACCGATCTCTATAAAATCTGGCGCTGGCGCAGCCTTCCTCGCTTTATAGGTTGGCGGTGACGAAGGAACCCCAACATGCATACCACTGACTTTTAATCCTTGCTTTTGAAAATTTACAAGCAGGTCTTCAAGAAGACAGTGGTTAGGTGTTGGGGTTCCTTCGTCACCGCCAACCTACGCACCATAGTTAAGTACAAGCCTTTGCATGCCAACCATTCATTACCTTCACCCTCTATGACTCGTATAGCTAGCCGCCCTTATTCCATTGTGGATGCTGAAGTGTTACAGCGCCAAGGAATACACCCTGTTTTAGCCCGTTTATACGCAGCTAGAGGAGTCAAAACTATCGAAGATACTCAATCGCTTCTGAAGCAGCTTTTGCCGCCCGATACGCTCAAAGGAATTGAGCAGGCGACCACCCTACTAGTCCACGCGTTGATGGCCGGCCAAAAAATAATCGTTGTTGCTGATTGTGACTGCGATGGTGCAACAGCTTGTGCCGTGGCTTTGCGAGGGTTACGGAGTTTAAATAATGCATTGCAAGCACACCGGATAGCGCAGGCGCACCCTGGGGAAGTCAGCCCTCCTTCTACCATTGATTACCTCGTACCCAATCGCTTTGAACACGGCTATGGCTTAACGCCTGCTATCGTAGAACTGGCAGCAAAGCGCTCACCCGACCTCATTATTACCGTAGATAACGGCATAGCGAGTGTTGAAGGAGTGGATGCAGCACGCGAGCGGGGTATAGAGGTATTGGTCACCGACCACCACCTACCGGGCAGCGTACTTCCAAAAGCACAAGGTATTGTGAATCCAAACCAAGAAGGCTGCCCTTTTCCCAGTAAAAATCTGGCAGGGGTTGGTGTGATATTTTATGTGTTGCTGGCACTGCGTGCACGGCTACGACAACTGGGTGCGTTTGGAGAGCATGCCGAGCCACGTTTAGATACCTTACTGGATTTAGTCGCGCTAGGAACCATTGCTGATTTGGTTAAGTTGGATGCCAACAACCGTATTCTGGTCACACAAGGTTTGGCTCGCATTCGCAAAGGAGGCATGCACGCAGGCATAGCAGCTTTATTTCGAGTGGCAGGTCGACATGCGCCACAGGCCAGTGCCTTCGATTTGGGATTTGCATTGGGGCCACGTCTAAATGCCGCAGGCCGTTTAGCAGATATGTCATTGGGTATTGAATGCCTGATCACCGACGACCCAGGCCGTGCATGGGCCTTAGCGCAAACGCTAGACGAGATGAATAAAGAGCGCAGAGAAATCGAGGCGTCGATGCAAGAAGAAGCCATGGCTGAATTAGCACAGATTGCGATAGATGAAGCCGATGCGAAGCAACGCTCGACGCTAGTGCTCTTTAATCCAAGCTGGCATCAAGGGGTAATTGGTATCGTGGCTTCACGTTTAAAAGAGCGCTTTTTTCGCCCTTCCATTACCTTGGCACCTGCTGATGATACGCAAACGCTAGTGAAAGGCTCCGGGCGCTCCATCCCCGGTTTTCATTTGCGCGATGCATTGGATGAAGTCTCAAAACGCCACCCTGACTTGCTGCTTACTTTTGGAGGGCATGCAATGGCGGCAGGTTTAACGCTGCAGGCTGAAAATATCCCGCGCTTTATTGAAGCATTTGAAGCAGTAGGCTGCGCGCAGCTTGGGCCGGATGCATTAAAGCGTGTCCTTGAAACCGATGGAGAACTTGAGCCCGCCTACTGTACGGCCCATTTTGCGCAGCAAATCGAGGCCATGGTATGGGGCCAAGGATTTGCTGCCCCTGTTTTTGCAGGCAACTTTACTGTTTTGTCGCAAAAACTACTGAAAGAAAAACACCTAAAACTGCAATTGCGCGCACACCCAGCACCCGCTAATGCCCCTTTATATAACGCCATTTGGTTTAACCATACCGAAGCCCTGCCCGCTTCTGCACATATTGCTTACCGGCCCGTATCCGATACATGGAATGGGAATCTACGGCTTCAATTTATTGTTGAGCATGCAGAGGAAAAACAGATATAAAAAACTCCACGCTGTCTGAGTCACTATAAAGCAGGCATTCAAAAAGACTGTGGTTTGCATGTTGGGGTTCGTACCTCACCACCAACCTACCGTTCTTTGCGCTCTGTCTATCAACAACGCGCCGTTCTACAACATGCGTAACATCAGTTAGGATTTTGATCCTGCTCTATACCGCTTGCGTAGGTAAAACAGGGCTTTCTTTTTTATGTTTATACATATGTAGCGCCTTAGCTGCAGCAGAACGGATCATCTCATCTTTATTATGTGAGAGATTATTTAGATCGAGTATGATTTTTTCCGATAGCTTTAATTGCATTCCTAATAATTTAACTACCGTTTTATCTCCAAAAGTAGGAGCTAGGAGTCCAACCAACTCCTGAACCACCTGTTCTGGTAAATCTGTCCATTTCAATTCATATAAGGCATTAATTGCTGCCCTTATAGCGATGGATTCTTTACTGCCGAGAAGCACAAAAAGAGCCTGCACTATCTTTTCTTGCATAGCTTTGGGTGGCAACTTTTGTAGTTTACCTAGCGCCTCAGCGGCTTTGGATTTAATTTTTTGCGATGGTTCTTGCAAAAGTGACAGGAGGTTTGAAACTACCTCTTCTGACAGGTCTTCTGAAAGATCTGCTCTTTTACCTAAGGTTTCGCCCAATATATAAATAATGCCAAGCTTGGTATTTTCATTTTCACTATTCATTGTTCTGCAAAATTTTTTATAACATCCCAAATTGTTTTTTCAGGCAAAGAGGGAGTACTTAATGCTTTCGCCGCAATTTCAACTACTTTGAATGAGGCATCCCGTAGAAGTGATATGAGGTGGGGGAAAATATTTTCTGAAAGTTCCGACCCCATACTAAAAGTTTCACCTAATACACGGGCGGCCAACATTCTGACATCTTCATTTTCGCACGTCGAAAGTTCAACAGCGCCTTCAATTTCAGATAGAGAGGGTTGCTTGCTTAATAGCGCATTTAACCCAGCTAATTGAACATGCGCATTTGGGTCTTGCAATTGACGAATCAAATCTCCACTGGGCACTGCTGTAGAGAGTGGCGTCGTGCTACGCAAAAAGGGTTTGATGGTTAAAGACATGCTGCATCCTTTCATATTTCAATGTATCGCTGTCTTTTTGACTATTTTTACAGCGAAGCCCAGGCTACATCACCTCGAGTAGCGGGGCAATATCCTGTTCGGACGGGGTAATTCAGAAACCTTTCGGTACATTCTGAATGTTAAATAAACAATCTACTCTCAGGCGCTCTATTTTTCAAGCACCTTTCTACTTACCCTCGTCTCTAGCATACAGACCACAGTAGAGTTCGGCTACAATCTACGTTTTTACCTGCGCGCTTTCTTTGTGTATCTTTCTTATTTATTGATGTTACGCAGGTATTCACTCTTACATACCCCGCCCCATGGAAGCAGAACGCCTCAACGCGCTTGATACCACCCTATCTGAACTTAAAAATCGCCTTACTGCTCTACGGGGGTATCTTTGACTACGGTCCTAAACAAACTCGTCTGAGTGAAATAGAACAGGACCTAGCGAATCCAGAAGTATGGGCAGATATTGAGCGTACACGCGCCCTTAATCAGGAAAAAAAGCAGCTTGAGCGCGTAGTGGAGCCGCTCAACGCATTAGATAGCCAAATAAATGATGCTGCAGAGCTTTTTGAGCTAGCGCGTGATGAGGCCGACGAAGAGACGTTGAGTATGCTCGAAGCGGAGAATCCTGCTCTAGTTGCGCATGTAGCTGATATTGAATTCCGTCGGATGTTTAATAACCCAGCTGATCCATGCTCGTGCTTTATAGATATTCAAGCAGGCGCCGGAGGAACAGAAGCGTGCGACTGGGCAGCGATGCTATTGCGCCAATATTTGCGTTATAGCGAGCGGCGGGGGTTTAAGGCTGAGCTACTCGAAGAATCTGAAGGGGATGTGGCCGGCATTAAAAGCGCTACGATCAAAATTTCAGGCGACTATGCTTATGGATATCTGCGTACTGAAACAGGCATCCATCGCCTAGTTCGCAAGTCGCCCTTTGATTCATCCAATGGTCGGCATACGTCATTTGCTTCGGTCTTTGTATACCCAGAAGTCGATGATTCCATTGAAATTGATATTAACCCCGCAGATTTGCGTATAGATACCTATCGTGCATCGGGGGCAGGCGGCCAGCATATTAACAAGACCGACTCGGCAGTACGGATTACCCATTTACCTAGCAAAATCGTAGTGCAATGCCAAAGCGATCGCTCACAGCACCGCAACCGAGCCGAAGCCATGAAGATGCTTCAGTCACGGCTGTATGAGTTTGAAATGCGTAAACGCCGGGCGGAGCAAGACAAGCTTGAATCTAGCAAATCAGACGTAGGTTGGGGACATCAGATCCGCTCTTATGTACTCGACCAAAGCCGCATCAAAGATTTGCGCACGGGCGTAGAAGCCAGTAATACGCGCGCTGTGCTCGATGGCGATCTAGATATGTTTATACAGGCCAGTTTGACGCAGGGAGTGTAGGGTATGTCCTCACCCCCCCTGCTCAGGATCTAAATACAACCTCCCTTTTTTCTTTTTGACTGCTCTGCAACTCTTTATATTTTATGTCTACAACTGATTCCGCCTCCCCTACCCCGGCCTCTATTACGATAGATGACAATACCATCATCGCAGAGCGTCGCGAGAAGCTCACTGCACTACGCACCACAGGGCCTGCTTACCCCAATGATTTTAAGCCCAGCCACCATGCAGGGACTTTGCAAAAAGACTACGCGCAGGCGGATAAAGCCTCATTAGAAACTAGCGCAGTAGAAGTGTCGATTGCTGGGCGCATGATGCTTAAGCGCGTTATGGGTAAAGCCAGTTTTGCTACGGTGCAAGATGCAAGCGGCTCCATACAGTTTTTTATGACACCTGCGGTATTGGATGAAGCGATTTATGAAGCTTTTAAAAAATGGGATATGGGCGACTGGATCGCGGCGCGAGGCGTGCTTTTTCGCACCGATCGTGGAGAGCTCTCTGTGCGATGCACAGAGCTGCGTTTATTAGCAAAAGCACTGCGCCCCTTGCCAGATAAATTCCATGGCCTAGCGGATCAAGAAACCCGTTATCGGCAACGTTATGTAGATTTGATCGTCAATCCCACTGTACGTCAAACGTTTTTAGGGCGAGCTCAGCTTATCAGCACGATACGTAATCTGATGTCAGAAGCGCGTTTTCTGGAAGTGGAAACGCCCATGCTGCACCCTATCCCAGGAGGAGCAGCCGCCAAACCATTTGTTACGCACCACCACGCACTAGATCAAGCGATGTTTTTACGAATCGCTCCTGAGCTCTATTTAAAGCGTTTAATTGTCGGTGGATTTGAGCGGGTATTTGAAATCAATCGTAATTTCCGCAATGAAGGGGTCTCTACACGGCATAACCCTGAATTCACCATGATGGAATTCTATGCCGCGTATACCGATTACAAATGGCTAATGGACTTTACAGAGCATCTGATCCGAGAATGTGCAAAGCACATACTGGGTACGGCCTCTATCGAATACCAAGGCCGTACTTTAGATTTGGCACAACCCTTTCGCCGCTTTACGATCGCTCAAGCCATTCTTGCCTATAACCCGCACTACACCGAGACCCAGTTAGCCGATATCGATTTTCTAACCACGGAACTGCATAAATGCGGCATGGCTAGTACGCACCCTGCTTTCTTAAAGCCCAGCGTAGGCACGCTCCAATTGGCACTCTTTGAAGAAACAGCAGAATCCCAGCTGTGGGAGCCCACTTATATCGTGGATTATCCGGTAGAAATCTCCCCTCTGGCACGCGAGTCAGACACACAACCAGGCATTACCGAGCGCTTTGAGCTTTTTATTACTGGGCGGGAAATTGCGAACGGGTTTTCAGAGTTGAATGATCCTGAAGACCAAGCTATGCGCTTCAAGGCACAAGTTGATCTGAAAGAAGCAGGCGATGAAGAGGCTATGTACTATGATGCAGATTACATCCGCGCACTGGAATATGGCATGCCCCCCACAGGAGGCTGCGGAATTGGGATAGACCGTTTAGCTATGTTATTGACTGATAGCGCCAGTATTCGCGACGTTATTCTCTTCCCACATTTACGTCGAGAAGATTAGTAGGTTGGGGTGACGAAGGAACCCCAACATGCAGGCCACTATCCTTTTAAAACCTGCATACAAATCGCCAAAAGCAATAATTAAAAGTCCGTGGTCCGCATGTTGGGGTTCCTTCGTCACCCCAACCTACCGTCCTTGCCTTTTCTTGTGGTTGGTAAAGTTTGATAGAACCCTTTTACATAGGCATGTCGGTAGGTTGGTGGTGAGGCACGAACCCCAACACGCATACCACCGTCTTTTTAAATACCTGCGTAACATTAGGTAATAATTTCACTCTTATTTTTACCGGCATATCCTTCATAAGTTTTAGGTTCTTCCTATGAAATCTTCCCTGCTCTCCCGCCTCAGTTGCGCCTGGCTCTTTGGGTTTATGCTAGCTAGCATGAGTCATGCTGCCCCCCAAGCTACCGCTTCTACGCAAAAAGCACCGCGCTCGGAAATCATTCATATCGCTGCCGCACAGCGTGTTTATGCAGATGTCATCGAGCAACTTGGCGGGCCTTATGTGCAAGTCGCAACGCTGGCTAGCCAGCCGAATCAAGATCCACATATGCTGGCGATCACTCCCAAGGTAGGACGAGACCTCGCAGCAGCACGCCTAGTGGTTTACAACGGGGCAGCCTATGATGCATGGCTCACTCCCTTGCTTGCAGCAAGCCATGTACCACACCGCGCAGAAATTGCCGTAGCCACGCTCATTAACAAGCGTGCGGGAGATAATCCACATATCTGGTATTTGCCGGAAGCATTACGTGCCCTGGCGCGCTCTGTACATACTTTTTTATTAGAAACAGACCCTGCACATACCGAACAATACGATGCGCGCTTACAGCACTTTTTAGCTTCTTTAGAGCCTATTCAAGCCCAAATTGCCGTCTTACGCGCACGCTATCAAGGCGTGCCTGTAACCGCTACGGAACCTGTTTTTGAGTATATGGCGCAAGCAATTGGTCTTCAAATACGCCAACAATCCTTCCAACGCGCTGTGATGATGGAAGCGCAGCCTTCGGCGAGGGATATTCTTTCTTTTCAAACTGACTTACAACAACAACGCGTAAAGCTTTTGATCTATAACACGCAAACCTCCGGCGATATGGCACGCCATATGCTTGCGCTCGCACGCGCATCGCACATTCCTGTACTACTCATCACTGAAACGCTGCCTGAAGGGCAAACGTATCAAGCTTGGATCTTGAAGCAATTGCAAACACTCGATCAATGCCTAGCATTAACTAGCTCAGTACCTGCCAAATCTGGCGCAACGGCACTGCAACTGCATGCCCCAAGTGAATGATATGTCTGCTATTGCTCCTTCTCCTCTTGCTATCACCCTGTCTAATGTCACGCTAGCGCTTGGATCACAGACCATTTTGAAAGAAGTGTCACTGCAAATCCATCAGGGAGAATTCGTTGGTGTTTTAGGCCCGAATGGGGCAGGCAAAACTACGCTCATTCGCGCCTTATTAGGCCTGATAAAACCAGTGCACGGCACACTCACTGTGGGAAACCATCCTGCCGGGCATACCTCTATTTCGATTGGATATTTACCTCAGGCGCGCCATACCTCCAGCTCAGCACATTCTTTTAGCAGCAAACTGAGCGGACGAGAATTTATGGCCAGTTCCCTAGAGGGGCATCAATACGGATGGGGATGGCTAGTAGGCAAAAACAAAGCACATCAACAGCAGGCTATAGAAGAAGCGCTAGCGCTTGTGGATGCAAGTGAGCTCGCCAGCCGTCCTCTAGGCCGGCTCTCAGGCGGAGAACGCCAGCGTGTATTGTTAGCGCAGTGTTTATTGGGAAAACCCGATCTCTTATTACTAGATGAACCCCTGATCCACCTAGACCCTCACCATCAGGCTAGCGTGATAGAGCTGATACATCGCGTACAACGTCAGTTAAACATAGCCGTCTTATTGTGTGCACATGAAATTAATCCCCTTCTAGGAGTCATTGACCGCGTGTTGTATTTAGGAAGAGGCCAAGCCGCACTAGGCACGGTCGATGAAGTCATCAATGCCCCTGTACTTTCTAGGCTATATGGCTCAACCATTGATGTTCTGCGAATAAATGGCCGCATTTTTGTCATGTCTGGAAATACAGAAGCGGAGGCTGGAAGCCATGATCACCCTGCTTGATTATGAATTTATGCGCCATGCTTTCATAGCATCTGGCTTAGTTGCCGTCATTGCAGGCATCGTTGGTTTTTTTCTGGTGATGCGCGAGCAAACTTTTGCGGGCCATGCCCTCTCACATATAGGGTTTAGTGGAGCAACAGGCGCTGCCTTGCTGGGCCTGCCCCCTTTATGGGGGCTTATCGGCCTCACAGCGGTAGGGGGTATTGGAATGGGTATGCTGGGAGAGAAACTTTCTAGGAGCGATGTCGCGATAGGAATGGTGCTTTCTATCTGCCTGAGCCTGGGTCTGCTTTTTCTACACTTCTTAAGCATATCCACCACCAGCCATGTTTCTACACTTGAACTCAATGCACTTTTATTCGGAAATGTGCTGGGCGTAAGCTCTGCTATGCTCAAATCCTTGGCTACACTCACTGCACTAAGCCTAATAGCCCTAACTTGGATTGCTCGACCCTTAATTTTTTCCACCTTACAACCCGAGCTAGCACTTGCAAAAGGCGTATGCCTGACCACTATATCCACCCTATTTATGGGAATTACGGCAATCGCAGTAGCGCAGTGCAGTCAGATTGTTGGTGTTTTGCTCGTCTTCACTTTGCTAGTCGGCCCAGCCGCAGCTGCACAGAATTTTTGCCGCACACTCTATTCAAGCATGCTGCTCTCAGCAGGTTTAGCCTTAGTGCAAGCCTGGGCAGGCATAACACTGGCTTTCTACACAAACTGGCCAACAGGATTTTGGATCAGCGCACTGAGCGCATTGGTTTATGGATTAAGTTTAATAAATAAAAAACATTAAGCCTTACACACCACCGACTTGCAATCATTGCATCAATATTGAACAACTCGATTTGATCTGACAACTACACTACTCGTCAAATCGAGGAGGCTGTCCGATTAGATCGTGATCACTACAGCCAGATTAAATCTCAACTAATACACCATTTTGCTTTAGATGCTCACGGCCTTTATCTGTAATGCGAAAGCACGCGTTTAGAGTGACCTGCTTCAAATTTTTTAACGGACTTAGATGCGCGAGGCCTTCATCTCTAATTTTAATGCACTTGCTTAGATCGACCTGCTCTAAGTTTTCCAATGGACTTAGATGCGCGAGGCCTTCATCCGTAATTTGATGGCAACCGCTTAGTTCAACCCGCTTCAAATTTTTTAATGGACTTAGATGCGCAAGGCCTTCATCTGTAATTTCATGACACTCGCTTAGATCGACTTGTTCTAAGTCTTCCAATGAACTTAGATGCGCAAGGCTTTCATCTGTAATTTCACGGCACCAGCTTAGATTGACCTGCTTCAAATTTTTTAATGAACTTAGATGCGCAAGACCTTTATCTGTAATTTTATGGCACCAGCGTAGATTGATCTGCTTCAAATTTTTTAATGGACTTAGATGCGCAACGCCTTCATCTGTAATTTTATTGCACCCTCTTAGATCGAACTGTTCTAAATTTTCCAATGGCCTTAGATGCGCAACGCCTTCATCTGTAATTTGATAGCACCCGCTTAAATCAACCTGCTTCAAATTTTTTAATGGACTTAGATGCGCAAGGCCTTTATCTGTAATTTTATAGCACCCGCTTAGATCGACCTGCTCTAAGTTTTCCAATGGCCTTAGATGCGCCGGGCCTTCATCTGTAATTTGAATGCACCCACTTAGAGCGACACGCTTTAGAGATGTGAAAGCAGACAATTCTTTCAAATCATTGTTTGTAAAATTGTCTCCTTTCAACGTTATGGCCTCAATACTTCTCCCTTTCTTCTCAAGGTAAGTCAGCAATTGTTTAAGCTGCTCTTTACTTTCTACAGTGGCCAAAACAGGAATTATTTTTTCCATAGGCTTACTGACTCGCCGCAGGTTACCAAGCGATGAGTTATCGAGATAACTCATATATTCCAAGTGTATCTCCACAGGTAATGCTTCAAAAGTTGAGAGGACACCTTTCGATACATTGCCATTGTTGGATACAGAAGAACCATCTGTACTTGATAGTGATCCGCTTGCCTCATCATTTGACTTCTTTTCAGCCCCTGTAACAGGTGACTTCGACGAAGAACATACATTACTAGTAGAAGAAGGAATGGCGTCGTTATTGGGCCTTGGAGGAAGTCTATTATTAGCGGAAAATTCCGGCCGTTTCCGTGGCGTGCGATTATCTCTGTAATTTGAGGGTACAGAAGCATTACTTATACAGGAGAACACGATGCCCATTTTTCTCTCTTTTTTAAATAGAAAACTATTCTTCCTGCATTCATATGGTCAATCAAATTGGATCTTTGACATGATTCAAAACGAAACTGAGCGCTATATAGCGAAGACTTAACTAAGTTTCTGGCAGTTAAACGGGAGCAAATCGGCAATCTCATCGCCAGGCTAACGCTAAGGTAATTCGGTGAGGAGATAGCATAAATTTTTCGCTTCATAGCAACTGCTGTTCATTTCGGTATCTAAAACAAATTTCGCACTCTCTACAACCATTTCTTTTAAAAAACTTATACTATATTTATTCATCTTTGCATACCAAGTTATGTATTACGATACAAAAAATGGGAAAGCGTATAAAAACCTTTTTTAAAAGGTGATTTTATGGAAAGGGTGCAAAAAACAGTAGCGAGCGATCATATAAATGAAATTTTAGAGGATAAAAAAGAATCGGAATCCAACTCAAAAAGTACATTGGGCCTCCCCTCTGAAACTTTATACGGCATCGCAAAAATACTACCTCAAAGAGATGCGGCGATATTTGCACAGGTAAATAGAGAATGCTATCAGAGTGTTCATAATGCACGCATCAGGCAATTTGCCCTGCCGTTACACGATCAAAATAAAGAAGACGCGCCAAAAGAACGAGATATCAGACCAATATATAAATTATTAAACTCTGATACTGCTAAAAAAGCACTTAAAAATTCTGCAAGTCTTTTTAGCATAATGTACAAGCATGCTATTTCATATAAATTCAGGCCAGGCTCCAATCTGAATTTTCACAAGGCCGGGGAGATACTCTTAGATAAGAGAGGCCGAAATCAGCCATTAACTCGAAAAGACTTAATAGAGATTGGATTACTGAAACAGCCCCCTCAAAAACAGTCGGCCACCCCATCCTCTTTTAATCCCAATATTGGCCACGATGAAGCGCGCGCAGAGAACATGGAGAGCATAGATTTTTTAAATGCACCAATACCTGAGGAACCTCGCATACTTATTCTTGAGAATTTAACCCCTCTTTTCTGTGAAAAACAGCAGCCCGATATAAATGCTTTGCTAAACATACCAAAAGAAGATATTTCATTAGGAATGTATGAAGCCCATTGCCAAGGAAAACATCAAACTGTAGACAATATGTTCGAAAGCAGAATATTCATAAATCTTAAAGACAATTCTGACAACTTTCCACTGGGGCTAGCTGCTTTCAATAATGACTTAGGGTTTACGAGGCGCATACTTACAAGCGGCGCAGCAGATATAAATTGTTTAAACAATGGTGAAAATACTGCCTTAATCTTCGCAGCAGAAAAGGGGCATATCGAAATAGTCAGGCTGTTGCTTGAGCACAACGCGGATAAAAATCATCCAAACACAAATGGAAGTACCGCCATAAACTATGCAGCAGGAAATGGTCATCTCGAAATAGTCAAGCTTTTGCTTAAGCATGACGCGCGCACAAATCATCCAAACAAAGATGGAAATACCGCCCTAATCTACGCAGCAAAAAATGATCATCTCGAGATAGCCAAGCTATTGCTTGAGCATGGCGCTGATAAAAATCATCTAAATAAAGATGAAAATACCGCTCTAAACTGCGCAGCAGCAGATGGCAATCTCGAGATGGCCAAGCTATTGCTTAAGCATAATGCACATACAAATCATCCAAACAAAGAGGGAAATACCCCTCTAATCTTCGCAGCAACAAATGGGCATCCCCAAATAGTCAAACTGTTGCTTGAGCATGGCGCGGATAAAAATCATCCAAACAAAGACGGAAATACCCCTCTAACCTGCGCAGCAACAAATGGGCATCTCGAGATAGTCAAGCTATTGCTTGAGCATGGTGCGGATAAATATCATCCAAACAAAGAGGGAAAGCCCCCCCTAACCTGTGCAGCAGAAAAGGGGCATCTCGAGATATCCACGCTATTGCTTGAGCATGATGCGGATAAAAATTATCAAAACAAAGATGAAAATATCGCCATAACCTTTGCAGCGGCAAAGGGGCGTCTCGAGATAGTCAAGCTATTGCTTAAGCATGGCGCGGATAAAAATCATCCAAACAAAGAGGGAAATACCCCATTAATCCTCGCAGCAGAAAATGGTCATCTCGAGGTCGTCAAGCTATTGCTTAAGCGTGGCGCGAAGATAAATCATAAAAATCAATATAAGAATATAAAGAAATTCTTGCGTCAACATGGAGTCACACTACCATTCATCACAAAGCTCAGATTTTTCTTTAGACGAATTCGAATTTAATTTATGACATAGTCTGCGACTGTAAAAAAGTTCATGTATTCGGAAGAGGACAAGGCATCGATAAATATGCCGCTCCAATAAAAAAATCCCCTTAAATAATGAAGTGCCCCAAAAAGGTTAGACATCGCGTTCTAATTTTTTGGGGTAGGGTCAAGGGTCAGATTTACGCCATATGTGGGCCTTCTTGGCTTGTGATGGGGGAGCAAACTTTAGCGGAATTGCAGGAATTAGGAGGGTGACAAATGCCCGAAACTCTATGGAGACTACTACACCTAAAAATTATATCTGGCATCTGACTTTTAGGGACAGTTCAGATTTGGTTAATTTGCTGTTCCAATTCCACAATCTTATTCAACACTAGTGCAAAATCCGGCACTTCACCAAAAATCATTACAGCCATCGCTCGATAGTCTCGTCTCAGCGCAGGGATCATCTCGGGCGTTGGAGAAAGTGCAAATGAACCTGGACGAGCACTTTTCAAGTCCAGGTCTGTGCTGTTGAAAAACATCTGCGCATGACGTGCGCAATCAATAGCCAGTAGAGGGTTCTTTCTTGCCTGCAGCCCCACATCGGATTGGATCAGCTTGTAGATATCGTAATAATGCCGAGATATGCGATGTCCTTGGTGACGTAGCTGCCTACGGTTATCGTGCCAGCGACGCAAGCCATGCAGAATGACTACCTTATCCCAGAAAGTACGCTCAGCATCAATAGTGACAATATTTTCTATAGCCAGATTAACCATAGCCATTTCGTCAGCTATGTAAGGCTTGATAATAGTCTGGCAATGTGGATCCAAAGCAGACTTAGCGCCAGCTTCTACAAAGGTGTGCCAAGTCGATTGGCTGTTGCCAAAAATAAACCACGGCGATCGCTAGGTGCAGCAGCAATAACAGAAAGGAAGCCTGGATTCATATTCATCCTGCTATAGCCTTTGGCCTCGATGCCAATAACTCCCTTATCCACTGCTGCATCCAGGGGGGTACTGTATGCAAGCCCGTTTGAAGATCATCACAAATCTTATCTGACTGATTGGATTCGCTCAGTAGTCGAATTAGTTTGGCTTTAACTGCGCCATACTCTGATTGAGCACTATTCTTGGCGCTGTCACCTAACCAATACAAAGCTTGTACGATGCGCATGGCTGGATGATCTGCCCAGTAAAGTTTGCTGGGCGCAGTCAATTTGAATTGGATTGTTAGATTCCCCAACTGAATGGGGCGCAACCGACCATCGGTATGTATGACTACTTGCCCAGGTATGGCATTGGTCAAACCCAGATCATTAGCAGCAGTCATACCATCGATCAACATTCTGGCTTGATCTCGCCGACCCACCGCGTCAATGACACTACGATAATCAGGAACAGCAGGCTGTCCGGTCAACGTATTGAGTTGAAGTCGATCATAAAGTCCACGGTCGATACGACGCAAATCACCGCGGAGAACCATGCGTTGCAAAGTCTTATCGACTGTATCTCGACCGCCTAAATCAAGAAAATCGACAGGCGTCCATACGGTACTTATCGATGCAAGATCTATGCGCTGCGCGATCTGCGATTTGATTGTTGGAGAGGAATTTGGCGTATTTTGTCTCATGTCCGAAAATTATATACAATTTTCGGACTAATATAGATCTATTTTGATAGGGTTGCGGTAGGGACGGCGGTTACCCGTCGCCCCCCGCACAGATCCGTACTTGCG
>JASSUD010000024.1:0-34533 GCA_031963225.1 Mycoavidus cysteinexigens | reverse complement strand
ACTTCACTGCGATATGTAGGGCGACTACACCAAAGGTCAAATTTATATAACGAACTTGATCGAAGCCTGCTTCTTGCATCTTGGTTTTTAAGGTTTCCTGGTCGGGGTGCATGCGTATGGATTCTGCTAAATACTGATAGCTATGCGCATCACCTGCTATTTTTTCACCCAACCACGGCAATACAGTAAAAGAGTACCAGTCATACAGCTTGGAGAGCGGAGCATGCACTTTGGAAAATTCAAGAACTAGCAGTTTTCCACCAGGCTTGAGCACTCGAGCCATCTCTTTAAGCGCTCGATCGGGATGTGTCATATTACGCAAGCCAAAGGCAAGCGTGATCACATCAAAGTAAGCGCTAGGAAAGCATATATTTTCTGCGTCACACAGTACCGTGGGAACAAGCTGCCCCTTATTCAATAGCCTATCTCGCCCAACGCGCAGCATCGCCTCATTGATGTCACTTAACCACACTTCCCCGTTTTTGCCTGCTTGTTTGGCAAGGGTATGTGTGAGATCTGCAGTGCCTCCTGCTACATCCAGAACTTTATACCCTGGGCGCACAGCCGCTTCACGAAGCGCAAAGGCTTTCCACAAACGATGCAGACCGCCTGACATCAAATCATTCATCAGGTCATAACGCGAGGCCACTGCATCAAAAACGCCTGCCACTTTCTGCGCTTTATCGCGCTCATCCACGCGCTTGAAACCAAAATGTGTGGAACCCATTATTTAACCCTGTGCAGGATGTACAAAAATTTAATTGTCAAATCTAATCATAGCAGCTACCACTCCCGCTTTTAAGCCCTTAGCACGTGCCTGACGCACCTCTAACGCGGCAGGCTCTACTGCACGCAAAGGAGTAGACCAAATGGGATTAGGAAAATGCGCATCATCTAGATAACGAGGAATGAGGTGCCAATGTAGATGAGGCACTTGATTGCCTAAGCTGGCTAAATTGATTTTAGCGGGCAGCAAATGGGTACGCATACTGCGCTCTACCGCCCCCACCACTCGCATCAAGGTATCGCGATCTGCAAGCGCTAAATCTGAGAATTCGCAAATATGCGCATTCCAAATTACACGACATATACCTGGATACTGCGCCTCATCGTGGATTTGCACTATGCGCAACTGTGTATTACGCCAGAGCACTTCTCCGCCTTCGTGTGTACACAGCGCACAATCAGCAAGCTGTGCAACGCTCATAGCAATACCCTCTCGATACCTCCAGCATTCGCATCGCGGACAAAATTAGGAAGCCAGTTTTCACCGAGTTTATGACGCGCCATTTCTACAACGATATAGTCCGCTTCGACCCCTGTATCCCCCTCATACCGTGAGAGTCCCTGCAAACATGCTGGGCAGCTGGTCAAAATTTTGACCTTATCGGGAGGCGCTATGGCTATACCAGCTGCCTGTTGTTGTGCCGCTTGTGATTGCAAAATAGCGGCCACGCCTTTTTGCATTTCTTCTTCTTTGCGAAAGCGAATTTGCGTGGAAATATCCGGACGTGCCACAGCAAGCGTGCCAGCCTCGCCGCAACAGCGCTCATTTTGTTGAATTGCAGGATTTTTTTGATCGGGATTCATCAGCTTATTGACCAATGCAATCGGCTCCATCGTTTTAATAGGGCTATGGCAAGGGTCATGGTACATATACCGCGTACCTTTAATCTCCCCTCCAGCCTCATCTACCAAACTCACGCCTTTTTCCAATAAAAATTCATGAATATCCAACAAGCGGCAACCGGGGAAGATTTTGTCAAACTCATAACCCGCCAATTGGTCATAGCAGGTGCCGCAAGACACAATAACCGTTTTAATATCGAGATAATTCAAGGTGTTAGCGACGCGGTGAAAAGACACGCGGTTGTCCGTCACCATTTTTTCTGCTTTGTCATACTGACCAGCTCCACGCTGTGGATAACCACAACATAGATAGCCCGGTGGCAAAACCGTCTGCACACCGGCATGCCACAGCATAGCCTGCGTTGCCAGCCCTACCTGTGAAAACAAACGTTCTGAGCCGCATCCTGGAAAATAAAAAACAGCCTCTGAATCCGCACGTGTTTTACTAGGATTACGAATGATCGGAATAATTCTAGGATCTTCGATATTAAGCAAAGCACGTGCTGCCCGTTTGGGCAAGTTCCCCGGCATTTTTTTATTGACAAAGTGGAGCACCTGCTCAATAACTGGGGGTTTTCCAACGGTAGATTTTGGGCGTTCTGTTTGTTTTTTAGCCCATTTTTTCAAGAAGGTGTGACCCCATCGCTGTAGCTGATATCCCGCACGAATAAGCACTTGACGAGTTAAACGAATGGTTTCAGGGCGCGTGGCATTTAAGAAAAACATGCTGAGCGCTGAACCGATATTGAATTTCTTTTTGCCCATCTTACGCAGCAAGCTGCGCATAGCCATGGAGACATCACCAAAATCGATATTCACAGGGCAGGGGGTGAGGCATTTATGACAGACTGTGCAATGGTCTGCCACATCACTAAATTCATCCCAATGCTTGACCGAAATACCGCGTCGCGTTTGCTCTTCATACAAAAAGGCTTCAACAAGCAAAGAAGTAGCCAAAATTTTATTGCGTGGACTGTAGAGCAAATTAGCGCGTGGCACATGCGTTGCGCATACCGGTTTACATTTTCCACAGCGCAAGCAATCTTTAATACTGTGCGCGATCGCACCGATATCAGACTGCTGCATGATTAACGATTCATAGCCCATCAGCCCAAAGCTTGGCGTATACGCATTACGCAAATCAGCTGGGGTATGTGCCCAGTTCATCATCTTGCCGTAATTAAAGCGCCCATTCGGATCGATGCGGTCTTTGTACTCCCGAAAAGGAGCAAGCTCTTCCTCGGTCAGAAATTCCAATTTAGTCAAGCCAATACCATGCTCGCCTGAGATGACTCCATCGAGAGAACGCGCCAGCGCCATGATGCGAGACACCGCATCATGGGCTTCTTGCAACATCTCATAATGATCGGAATTAACAGGAATATTGGTATGCACATTGCCATCGCCTGCATGCATATGGAGGGCAATAAATACACGTCCTCGTAATACTTGCGCATGTTGCTTTTGCAATGCGTCCATAATGGGATCAAACGCACTACCGTTAAAGATATGACGCAATGGTGCGCGAAGCTCTGTTTTCCACGACATACGCACTCTGCGTTCTTGCATCAACTGGCAGAGTGTCGTAGTGGATTGCAACGGCGCGCCTAGGCTGGTTTCGCCTAATTCCATCGTATTAACACTAGCTAGCGTACTAGGGGTGTAAAACGCTTCTCGCGATTGCAATGCAGATTGTGCTTCATCCCAGTGTGTATCCAAGTGGTTTTCTAGATAGCTCCAACGCGCTCTCACCTGGGCTATATGCTCTAGCGCCCGGCTAACCCGGTCCTCTAGCAACTCTGCACTAGAAATTTCATTAGCGTCATCACTTTTACCCAGCACCAGTGGGCCGGTTTTAAAAAAGTGCTCTATGGCATTGAGCAGCTGCAATTTATTTTTAATCGACAGCTCGATATTAATGCGCTCTATGCCATCGGTGTAATCCCCCAAACGCTCTAGGGGAATAACCACATCTTCGTTGATCTTAAAAGCATTCGTATGCTTAGCAATAGCTGCAGTGCGTGCGCGATCTAGCCAAAAACGCTTGCGGGTATCTGCATGCACAGCAATAAACCCTTCCCCACCGCGCGCATTAGCAATGCGTACGACTTCAGAAGCGGCCGTTGCAACCGCATTGGCATCATCGCCCACAATATCGCCAATGAGTACCATCTTTGGCAAATCAGAGGCAGCTGTATTGCCTGCTCGCGCAGCCCCACTCCGCGCTTTGGTCGCGTAACCCACGGCACGCAGATAACGCTCATCCAAATGCTCTAAACCTGCTAGATAGACGCTGGTTTCACCTTCTTGGGTGTGCCCCAATAGATAATCGCGGATCTCCACAATGCTTGGGATCGCTTCACGCGCCGGGCCGAAAAACTCCAAACATACAGTTCGTGTGTGTGCGGGCATCGTATGCACAATCCAGCGCGCAGCCGTTATTAAGCCGTCGCAGCCTTCTTTTTGAATACCGGGCAAGCCTGATAAAAATTTGTCCGTTACATCTTTACCCAGCCCCGCTTTTCTAAAACGATGCCCTTCGATATCCAAGCGCTGTGTGCGCAGTAATCTCTCCCCCGGAGAGTAAGCGCCATCAAACCATTTCAGCTCAAAACTAGCTAATGGTGTAACGTGAATTTTGCCCAAATTGTGATTTAAACGGGTCACTTCAAGCCAATTGCCTTCTGGGTCCACCATGCGCCACCAAGCCAGATTATCCAGCGCCGTTCCCCAGAGCACCGCTTTTTTACCGCCGGCATTCATTGCCACATTCCCACCAATGCAAGAAGCATCGATCGATGTAGGATCTACGGCAAATACATAGCCTGCAGCAAGTGCTGCATCTGCTACCCGCCGCGTGACCACCCCTGCTTCCGAATAAATCGTAGCTACGGGTTCAGGCACACCTGGTAATGGAAGGAGCTCAAGGGCACCAAGCTGCTCCAGCTTTTCTGTGTTGATGACAGCAGAGAGAGGAGTGAGCGGAATCACTCCACCAGTGTATCCCGTGCCCCCTCCTCTTGGGATCATGGTTAAACCCAGGTCAATACAACCCTGTACCAGCCCTGCTACTTCTAATTCGCTATCGGGAGTCAAAACCACTAACGGGTATTCAACACGCCAGTCTGTTGCATCTGTCACATGAGAGACGCGAGACAGTGCATCGAATTTAATATTGTCAATGCGCGTAAAGCGGCGCAGTTTTTTTGTGATGCGTCGCCGCCAACCCGATACATTTTTTAATTCTTCACTAAAAGCCTCTACCGCATCGAAGGCTTTTTTGAGCAACTGCCGAACTTGGCTTTCAGTCTCGTCTAGAGAGGTAGAAGCTTCATTTTTTGAAGGATGGGCAACTAGATTTTCAGGCGCAAGTTCTCGATATTCTGGGCCGGAGCGTTTTTCAATCTCCTGCAAACGATGATGCAAAGCGTTAATTAAAAGTCGCCGACGCTTCGCGTTATCGATTAAATCATCTTGCACATAGGGGTTACGCTGCACTACCCATATATCCCCTAACACCTCGAGGAGCATACGTGCGGAACGCCCTGTGCGCCGCTCTGCGCGCAAAGCTTCTAAAGTTTCCCATGCTTCCTGGCCCAACAGGCGCACCACAATTTCACGATCAGAAAAAGAGGTGTAGTTATAAGGAATTTCGCGGGGTCTATCCTGATACAAAGCCGTTGCATCCATAAAAACTGCTTTCAAAGCACTTAAAAATGAAAAAAGAGGGTACTGCAAAACTGCAACAGACGCATGATTCCAACTGCGCATTTTGCGTGCGCGTTAGAACCCTCTCTTCACAATGAATAAAAAAGAATGATACACATACACACTGTATATTAAGATCCGCGCTGCACATCTGTTTATAATCGCAGTTTTAAACTTTTAGAGGTGCAGCATGCTAGATCGAGAAGGCTTTCGCCCGAACGTCGGCATCATCCTTTTGAACGCAGACAACCAAGTGTTCTGGGGAAAACGCCTACATGAACATTCGTGGCAATTTCCGCAAGGCGGGATTAAATACGGTGAAACGCCTCTACAGGCCATGCACCGTGAATTATATGAAGAAGTAGGGCTACGTCCGGAGCATATCGAAGTCTTAGGTCGCACACGCGACTGGTTACGCTATGAAGTACCAGACACTTTTATTCGGCGAGAGTCACGCGGCGCTTACCGAGGACAAAAGCAAATCTGGTTCTTACTGCGCCTACTTGGCCAAGACAAAGATATCGACCTACGGACCTGCTCCCATCCTGAATTTGATGCCTGGCGTTGGAGTACCTACTGGATTCCATCCGACCAAGTTATCGAATTTAAACGGGAGGTGTATCACAATGCACTCACTGAACTCTCACGTTTTTTAAAACGGCCAGAGAGCGCAGCCGCAACACAGTCGAAAGAATCTGTGTAGGTTGGTGGTGAGGCGCGAACTCCAACATACGCACCACTGACTTTTGAAACCTGCATATGCATATCAAAAGCGATGTTTAAAGGTACGTGGTGCGCATGTTGGGGTTCGTGCCTCACCACCAACCTACCGTTCGTCTTTTGTGCTATCTGGATCTACAGCAGATGTTTGCCTAAATCGTGGATCTTCCGCTTGCTGCCGAGCGAGTTCAACTGCAGCAGCCTGAGCGGTGGCACCATACTCCACTACATACGCGGCCAACGCGTGACACAAATCTGCACAACCTTCACGTGTAGCAGCGGAAACTTCAAATACCGGGCCAGACCACTGCAGAGCTTCTAGCAAAGCTGCGCGACGAGAAATGCGGCGCGCCTCTGGTAGCGTATCTATTTTATTTATCACCAACCATCTCGGTTTGGCATAAAGGCCTGCATCGTATTGGCGTAATTCCTCTGCTATAACCCGCACTTGCCTGGCTAGCTCTGCTATATGAGCGGCTTCATCAAACGCCTGTTCCTGCTCCATATCTACAGCACAGTCTGTATCAGAGATATCAACCAGATGTAATAGCAATTCCGTACGCTGCAAATGCCGTAAAAATTGATGGCCCAAGCCTGCGCCCTGTGATGCCCCTTCAATCAAGCCAGGCACGTCTGCGATCACAAAACTTCTATTAATTCCAACTCGAACCACCCCTAGATTGGGCGTTAACGTGGTGAAAGGATAATCTGCCACTTTGGGCCGCGCATTGGAAATGGCCGTAATCAGCGTAGATTTACCAGCATTGGGAAGCCCTAGCAACCCCACATCCGCCAACACTTTTAATTCCAAATTCAGCATACGCCGCTCGCCGGGGCGCCCATCTGTTTTTTGTTGCGGTGCGCGATTGGTGCTTGACTTAAAATGCAAATTACCAAGCCCTCCTCTACCGCCTTGGGCTAAAACCATGCGCTGGCCATGCTCGGTAAAATCAGCGATCAACTCACCCGTTTCGGCATCGGTTACTATCGTTCCTACTGGCATTCTAAGCGTAATGTCTTCCCCGCTTTTTCCATAGCAATCTGCACCTCGTCCACTCTCTCCAGAGCTTGCATGATGTTTACGGGAATAGCGATAATCGATCAACGTATTGAGATTACAGTCAGCAACCGCATAAATACTTCCTCCGCGTCCACCGTCTCCGCCATCTGGCCCGCCAAAAGGCACGCATCTTTCCCGACGAAAAGAGGCACTCCCTCCTCCGCCATCTCCCGCTACGACTTCAATTTTTGCTTCGTCGATGAATTTCATACTTGCTTCATGCCTTTTTTACTAAATTACTGATGTTACGCGCGTTGTAGAACGTGCGAGTTGTTGATACGTAGAGCGCAAAGATTAAAAGTAAGGGGCACGCATGTTGGGGTTCGTACCTCACCCCAACCTACCGAGATGCATATGTAAAATGGCTTTATAAAACCCCACCAATCACCAGAAAAGCAAAGGACGGTAGGTTGGCGGTGACGAAGGAACCCCAACACGCACACCACCGCCTCCTTGAAAACCAGCTTATAAATTCTCAAAAGTAAAAGGTGCTATGCAGGCAGGGTTCATACCCACCCAACTTACGGTGCGAGAGACAAAAAAGGACTCTTTAGAGCACTTGAGAATATAGCTATTCTAATACTCAATTCCAAATAGAAGTAATAGAAAAGGCTCTGCACATGGGCAGAGCCTTTTCTATATTCGAGCCAATCTGCTAAAAAAGGATGGTGCTTTTTAATGCAACCCCTTTTGCAAAGGCTACTCTCTAGCAATTAAACCGCAGCCACAGGAATCACGCCTGCAACTTGTTTATGGTCTTTGCCCTTAAAGCCAAATTTCACATGGCCTTTGACTAATGCGTAAAGGGTATGATCTTTTCCTACCCCAACATTGGCGCCTGCATGTACGCGGGTACCACGTTGACGAAGAATGATACTTCCAGCTTCGATAGCTTGGCCGCCGTAGATCTTAACGCCTAGGCGTTTCGACTCAGAATCGCGGCCGTTACGTGACGATCCGCCTGCTTTTTTGTGTGCCATGAAAATTCCTTACAAAGCGCGCTGCTATGCCTTTTTACAGGCTGCGCGCTATCTAATATAAAACGGGAGATAAAGACGGTAACTAAAACGTATCGTGTTTTAGCCTTCAATCGTATTGATTTGCACTTCAGTGTAATTCTGACGATGACCGCCATGTTTCTGATAGTGCTTACGACGACGCATCTTGAAAATCGTGACCTTGGGATGACGGCCTTGCGACAACACGGTCGCTTTAACCGTTGCGCCCTGCAAAAACGGAGCGCCCCATTTCAAAGACTCGCCTTCACCTACAGCGAGTACCTGATCCATCACGATTTCAGAGCCAACGTCCGCAAGTATCTGTTCTATTTTCAGTTTTTCGCCAGCGGCAACTTTATATTGCTTGCCACCAGTTTTTATGACTGCGTACATGGATACTCCAATGAAATATAGCTAGAAAGAAATAACACACAACAAGAAAGCTTGTCGCCAAGTCCAATCTAGCGCAAATGAAAAACCCAGGATTATAAGAGAAAAATGCAGCGTTCGCACGGAATTATCACCATACTGTGCATATTGGAGTACATCCCTTATAAAAGCATGCATTTCCCAAGCAGTCAGCTTCCCCTTATAATCGAGGGCATGCCCTACACCGCCCCACCCGTTTTTTTCGCATCAGGCTCAACCGTTGATTGCCTCTTCTTTCCCTCTTCTTACTGATACCTCCGAAATGGGCGAAGCTCCTCCAAGCGCACGATCTTCACTGGCTTTTCTGGCTCCAATTTCTGAAGATTTCCAAAAACTCAATCGCGTGATTGAGCGGCGGCTAAACTCTCAGGTCGATCTTATCGAAGACATTTCTACCCACCTGATTCAAGCAGGAGGTAAACGCTTGCGCCCAGCGCTCTTGCTACTGATATGTGGAGCACTTGGGGTAAGTAGTGAAGCACGTCATGAGCTTGCAGCGGTTATTGAATTTATCCATACCGCCACGCTTTTACATGATGATGTAGTGGATGAATCCGACCTACGGCGAGGGCGTAAAACCGCCAATGCCTTATTTGGGAATGCAGCAAGCGTATTGGTTGGCGACTTTTTATATTCACGCGCCTTCCAAATGATGGTCGAAGCAATGACCGACACGCAATGCCCAGACATCATGCGCATCCTATCCAATGCAACCAATGTGATTGCACAAGGCGAGGTATTGCAATTAGTCAACCGGCACGACCCCAAAGTGGACGAGGCACGCTATCGACAAGTGGTCTATTACAAAACCGCCACACTCTTTGAAGCCTCCGCACAGCTAGGCGCCGTACTCGCCGATGCCCCCGCAAACATAACTGCTGCTGCAGCCGACTTTGGCCGGCATATAGGCAATACCTTTCAAATTATGGATGATTGGCTAGACTATGCAGGCGACCCTGCAGTACTAGGCAAACCCATTGGCTCTGATTTGCGCGAAGGCAAACTCACCTTACCCCTGATCCTTTTTATACAAAACGGCACACCAGACCAACGCGCACGCGCACAAGCCGCAATTCAAAACGCTGGCCAAAGCACCAGCGAAAACCTAGACCACCTACACCAGGCCTTATTGGAAGAAGTACGCAGCTCAAAAGCATTAGAAGCCACCCTACAAGCAGCAGAAAAAGAAGCCGATCTTGCAAGACAAGCGCTGCAAATATTTCCAGACTCTATCTATAAAAAAAGCTTGCTAGAATTACACGCGTATTCCATCTCACGACAATATTAAAAAACGGGGTGTAGCTTAGCCTGGTAGAGCGCTACGTTCGGGACGTAGAGGCCGGAGGTTCAAATCCTCTCACCCCGACCAAAAATTAGCGAGCCAACCAAAAACGAATGCTTGATTTTGTTCTCGAGTCTTTGCAAGCTCAATGTATCGTATCCCCTGCAAATAGGGGGCCTTCCATATAAGTAATCGCAATCAAATTGCTTTGACCTGAAATACAAGTTGTTTACCGCAAGCGGTTAAATATTTGCGAATAGTCGCAATCGAAGGCGAATGTTTGCCTAACGCAAGTGCTTTTTCAATCCGTGTGACAGCAGGTGCTTGTGTACCCATGCGCTCAACGATATCAGCTTGCGTCAAATTTGCATCGCTGCGCGCGGTTAGCAAATGAGGAATAGATTCCTCCCCTCCCCATTGCGCATCATGCACTCCATGCCCTTCTAACTCGCCCCATTTTTTTTCTTATGGTAGCTGCCATGCACATGAAATATGTGGATCTGCCACCATTTAAATTAGAAACAAGATTAATAATCCAATTCCATCCGGCGATACTGCGAAGGCGATCATGATCGAGATTGCATAATACAGTCCGCGAAAATGGGGTAACTCCACTTTCATGCATTATCCTGTTCTATTTATAACGCGATTAATCGCAAGGTTATCGGGTTTTTTGTTGTAAATCGTAGGTAAAGCAGATCTACTATTGTCTTTTTTGAAGCTAACAGATGCTCCCGCTGATCTAGCACCCCTGCTGCTTGCTTTAGCAGGACTAAACCCTGAATAAGGAAAATGAATCATGTTAGGCCGTGCTGTTTCTTCCTCTCCGATAATCCACCAAGCGCAGGCTTTAGCGCAAAGCGCTCTATATCAAGCGAATCTGTACAAAGAGGAACAGCTCGAGGATGCTTTATTCTTTTATGGCCAGGCCAAAGTTGCCTTTAAATATCTCGCGAAAACACGCCAACTGACGCCTTCTTTATCCGAAGCAAAAGACACTGTACGCCGAGCTAGCGGATCTCTGACAGCCGAAGACGAGGCCTTACGACAACGTATTGCCGAAGTGTATTTTGAGCGCGCCCAACTCCTGGAGCAGTTAGGCAATAAGGACAAAGCGCAGACAAGTTATCAAAAGGCACAGTCTTGGGGCCATCCTGAGGCAATGAATCGGTTAAGCATTTTTTTGGCTTCTTCGGCCCCTAATTCGACTGGTTCGATAGACGGGCATCGCGCGGTTGCTGCACAGATCTTGCCCTCTGCGACACTGCCTGCCACTACAACTGATATCCCACCCCCTCTATCCAAAGACTTTCAGGAAAAAAACCAGTTGGTAAACCAACTGTTTACAAAAATCCTGAAGACCTTTCAAAGCTTGAAGGGATCAAACATCTTGCCCAGTGCCTTTTTAGTGTATGCGCATGACAACCCCCGCTACGGGATAGCTGACGCGGGAACAGCAAAATTTCTGATTCATCACCTGGGCGAGGTGGGCATCAACCTGTATTCTGATCAAAAACCAAAAGGGCAAGAAAAGCAAGCATCTTTTAGTACACGAGAAGACGCTGCCCGGCTGGACGATATTCTGACCAGTCAATTGTGCTTATTGCCCACCGCAATCGGGTCGATCCAACCAGTTGATAAGGTGATTGTCTGTGGCTCGCAGGTATTAAGCCAGTATCTGCGATGGATACCCTATTCCGCTTATTGCGAGGATCTGAAAGCTGCCTATGGACTGGCCCAACAAAACACCACGCAAGCCGAAGTGGAAATACGTAAAGTGGTTAAGACCTATGCCAGCAAAGCGAACTTCCATCATGTGTTGACCGAAATGGCGTTTTTAAAAATCCGCACTGAGTATTTAACTCAGCATGGAATCATTCCAGTTTCATTATGTAAAGGTACCTACAAAAGCTGTTTTCAAAATTTAATTGATTCGACTACGGTACGCATTGAAGATATGTCCCACTTCACCGCGCTACGGGCAAATGGTCAGCCTGTGTACGAAAACCAAGATCGTCATCTAGTGTTCTTTAAGCTGTTGGAGCGACTGCTGGTACAACACGATGCAGAAATGCTGTTGAGTACCTTTTGGACAGGCTATACCGGCTGGATCAAGCACCTAAAAAACGAGAAAGCCGTACCGAAGAACTATGTACGCATCTGGGAGGAGCTGTCCGAAAAAGTCCAATATGCACTGCAAACACTGCAAACCCAAGTCGACGCCCATGAACTGCGTACGGCGTTAACTCGCTATGCCTCGCTGGATCGACTAGCAATTCAGCGGTTATCGGGGCCACCCCTATCGATGAAAGACTGTTATATCAATCTGGCGGTCGTGGAGCAGGTGAAAAAAGTCAAGGAAGAGAAAAAACCTGAAGAAGAGGAAGGAAAAAAATCAGAAGAAGAGGAAATGGTGCTCAGTCCTTTTCATCGCTTACCCAGTGCTGAGGCAATGGATTTCAATCAGCAAAAATTAGTGCCTTTAGAGGAATTATTCGAGCCAAGACCACTCAGCAATGGCAAGACCGTAACACCGAAACGGATTTTGATTCGAGGCCGGGCAGGTATAGGCAAAACGACGTTATCCAAAAAAATTGTCTACGACTATACCCAGCAAGGCCAATGGCGGGATCACTTCGATTGGCTTGTATGGATTCCGCTGCGTACGCTAAAGGGTAAAACCCACTGTAATTGGATGACCTTGTTTTATGAAACCTATTTCCAGAGCCATCCAAAAGGTCATGCTTTAGCGGAGAAACTCGCCCACCATATCCGTGAGAAAGCGCGAGAGAGAACGCTCTTTGTGCTAGATGGCTGGGATGAAGTGGCACAAGAATGGGGCGAGCAGGAACCAATGTCGGTGTTTTTGCAGGAGTTGCTCAATCAACCAGCGGTGCTGGTGACCTCTCGGCCTTATGTGGAGTTGAAGCGTGCGTTGCCAATGGATTTGGAATTAGAGACGATCGGCTTTAGTACGGAGAACGTCACCGCGTATCTAGATAATTCAGCCATCATGCCGGTTTTACAGGCCCAGCAGATGAAGCGCTTCATCCAGACCAATCCCTTTATCCAGGGACTAGCCAATGTGCCGATCCAGTTGGATGCTCTTTGTTACAGTTGGGATGAAATTAAGCGTCTGCAGCAAGCAGCGTCAGGTCCTGCGACGGTCACCTCGCTCTACCAAGCGATAATGAATAAATTATGGCGTAAGGATATCCTTCGGCTAGGCAAGCAAGAGGGCGGAAAGTTATTAACCGAAAGCCAAGTTAATGCGCTTCAAAGTTCATTCCGGATTGAGAAATTGGTGAGAGCTGAGCAGAATTTTCTGACTACCTTAGCATTTACAGGATTGCAGCGTAATCAAATCGAATTCCATCAGCGTGATCTGCATGCGATGATTGATCAGCTGGAGAGAGAAGGGAAGGATTTGCCTATTACGTTGGAAGCAAACCTTAAAAAACTCTCGTTTTTGCATACGGATGAAGCAGAGAGAGAGCAGCATAGCTCCCACTTTATGCATTTGACGTTTCAAGAATTTTTTGCAGCCAAATATTTTGTTCAACACTGGGAGGCAAGTCGAGAGATCACTTTTCTTTCCCCCGACAGTAAACGGTGGACGAAGGCACCGCCTGAAGCATTGATTTATCAACACAAATACAATCCACGCTATGAAATTTTTTGGTGGTTTGTCGCAGGGCTGTTGCGCGAAGAAGCGCTGAATCGCTTCTTCGTTTCACTTGAAGCTGAGCCGCGGGATTTATTTGGCGCAGGGCATCAGCGCCTGATTGCGAATACTCTGTATGAAGCTTCTCGCGCTCAGGACGGTGGGCTATCCATCGAGATTCGAGACCAGCTGGAGCAGAGTTTAGGGCGATGGCTGCAACTGGAAATCAATTGGACCGGCAGAGGCACGCTGGCGTATCAGTCTACGTTTCCGGAACAGGTCCTGCTTCAATGCCTTCAGCATGAGGAATCAACGAACACAAAAAAAGCCGTGACAACAGCATTTCAACATTGGTCGGCGTTATCAGAAGCGGCCATTAAGACCTTAATTGCGCAGTTTAATGACCCAGACTGGAGCGTGAGGCGTGCCGCGGCTGATACGTTAGGCAAGCAAACTGTGTTACCAGAATCGGCTTTCCACGCTTTGATCCCGCTGTTCAAGGAATTGGACAAGGGCATAAGGCGCACCGCGGCTCAAGTGTTAGTTAAGCAGATTGCTTTACCGGAAGAGGCTTTCCACGCATTGATCGATTTGACAAAGGACGAGGATATGGACGTGATGGAAATCGCAGCTCACGCATTAAGCCAGCAGACTGCTTTACCGGAATCCGCTCTCCACACCTTAATCGCGCTGATAAAGGAATCGGACAATGACGTGAGGTACATCGCGGCTCAAGCGTTAGGCAAGCAGATTAATTTACCGGAAGAGGCTCTCCACGCTTTGATCGCTTTGACGAAGGACGAGAACAAGGACGTGAAGTATGCCGCGGCTCAAACGTTAGGCCAGCAGACTGCCTTACCGGAAGAGGCTCTCCACGCATTGATCGCCTTAACGAATGATAAGGGTAGGAATGTGAAGTGCGCTGCGGCTTACGCGTTAGGCAAGCAGACTGTTTTATTGGAATCAGCTCTCAACGCATTGATCGCTTTGACGGAGGACTGGGACAGGGGCGTAAGGCACAACGCGGTTCAAGCGTTAGGTCAGCAGACTGCTTTATCGGAAGAGGTTCTCCGTACCTTGGTCGCGTTGCTCAAGGAATCGGACAAGGACATAATGCGCACTGCGGCTCAAGCGTTAGGCCAGCAGACTGCTTTACCGGAATCGACCCTCCACGCCTTGATCATGCTATTGAAAGAACCGAACTGGGATGTAAAGTACGCCACGGCTCAAGTGTTAGGCAAACAGACTGCTTTACCCGAATCGGCTTTCAACGCATTGATCACTTTGACGAAAGACGAGGACAGGGGCGTGAGACGCGACGCAGCTCAAATGTTAGGCCAACAGCCTACTTTACCGGAATCAGCGACCAATGCATTGGTCGCGCTGATCAAGGAATCAGACAAAAACTTACGGCACACCACGGCTCAAGCATTAGGCAAACAGACTGCTTTACCGGAATCGACCCTCCACGCCTTGATCATGCTATTGAAGGAACCAAACTGGGACGTGAAGTACGCCGCGCTTCAGGTGTTAGGCCAGCAGACTGCTTTACCGGAAGAGGCTCTCCACGCATTGATCGATTTGACGAAGGACGAGGACGAGGACCGGAGCGTGAGGGAAAGGGCAGTTCAAGCATTAGGTCAGCAGATTGCTTTACCGGAATCCGCTCTCCACGCATTGATTGCTTTGACAAAGGACAGGAACAAGAACGTGAGGCGCGCCGCGGCTAACACGTTAGGCCAGCAGATTGCTTTACCGGAATCCGCTCTCCACCCATTGATCGCTTTGACAAAGGACAGGGACAAGAACGTAAGGCACGCCGCGGCTAACACGTTAAGCCAGCAGACTGCTTTACCGGAATCCGCTATCCGCACCTTAGTCGCGCTGCTCAAGGAATCGGACAAGGACATAAGGCACACCGCGGCTCAAGCGTTAAGCCAGCAGACTGTTTTACCAGAAGAGGCTCTCCACGCCCTGATCGCTTTGATGAAGGACGAAGACGGCTACGTGAGGCGCAATGCGGCTCAAGCGTTAGGTCGCCAGACCGCTTTACCGGAATCTGCTATCCACGCATTAATCCCGCTATTAAAAGAATCGTATTGGGACGTGACGGATTTTGTGACTCAAGCGTTAGGCCAGCAGACTGCTTTACCGGAATCCGCTATCCACGCATTGATCGCTGTAATGAAGGACAGGGGCGTGAGGCGCAATGCGGCTCAAGCGTTAGGTCGCCAGACCGCTTTACCGGAATCGGCTCTCCACCTCTTGATCGCGTTGACGAAGGGCAAGGACGAGTACTTGGTGGACGCCGTGACTCAAGCGTTAGGCAAAAATCGCTGGGGCCTCTATCGCTTATTACTAACATCGAATAAGCAAAAGATAGTACTGATCTACGAATACCTACTGACCCAACGCTTTGATCAGAGTGTGCCTTTCTATATTCAGGAGAAAGCCCTGTATTTTTATACGGCTGAAGGGCGCCAGACCGCTTTATTGGGCGATCCAGTCAAATTCAAGCAAGCGATTCAACACGCCCAACAGGAGGTTGGCCTTCCTCTCGCTTCTTCCCTAAGCACAAGCGTCCATAAAAAGGATTCTGAGAGCACCGTCTCTGCCAACCAACCATTTTTTTCTCGTTTGTTAGGTTAGCCGTAACTTCTCAATAACCCGGGGCGAACGACAGCAAACTGCTTAAGCAGAGGTAGTGATACGTTGTTCAACAAGATGGCGCTCGCAATTCCTGTTCCTGCAGCGTGAGCCCTGCTCGTGCGAAGTCGGGTAATGTGACTCGAAATCAAGCCGCAGAGTGTCTATGAATGGGTTGAGCTATCAAGCGCACACCAAGAGCGGCACACACTCGACTGATCGTATCAAAGCGTGGTTCACTGCGAGGGCGCAGTGCTTTGTACAAGGCTTCTCGCGTGAGACCAGAATCCTTCGCAACTTGTGTCATACCATGCGAGCGAGCAATATCACCCAATGCCGCGGCCAGTAGTGCTGGGCCATTCTCTTCTAGAACAGCGGTCAGGTACGTTGCCGTATCTTCATCATTATTCAGGTATTCGGTAGCATCAAAGTCCGCGAGTTCAGCAATTTTGATCTTCTTAGACATAATTTAATCCTCCAAAGAGCTTGCTTTGGATTTTTTCGATTAAGGACAGCGTGACTTTTTTTTGCCTAAATACCACATTGCAGCCAAAGCTAATCCGGCTGGTCGACCAGCTAAAGCCAACTTACGCTGGCAAACATGCTGCAAACGAATTTCCAGCATACCCATCTGGATCCGTCTGGACAGGCCAGATGTCAAAAATATCGTTTGAACTGGGGCCCGGGTAGTCAACTCTAACTTGCGTGCTGCTTCTGCGCCATGAACTTGAATGGTGGCCCCGGTAGTTTTAGCAATGGTTGCGGTCACTTTAATCGGCTTGGGCATCACTTTACCTATAAAGCGATTTACTTCGGAGCGTACATAAGCACCCCGAGTTATGCGCTCAATAGCTCCACGATCGGTATTTCCTCGACACGCTGGCGAATCAGCTTGGAAGTTTTGATAGACATATTTATGTATAAAAATATCCTTGAATTTCTGACAAACTGCAATTAATGCGCCATTTTTCTAGTAATTTCATCCACGCTTCACTTTGCCTGCAGTATCTAGCGCATTTTGCAAAGCAATATTGGGTATAAATGGGACATTCAGTGCAGATGTGAGTGCTTCAAAATCATGATTGGTCATCGTAATGCGTTCTTCTCGACCCAACAACGCATGAGCCTTCTCTTTAGCCATATGCATAAACCCTGCCATTGTTGTTCCCATTAAGGCAACCGCGCGGGCAACCATATTTTTTTCTTCTTGATTCATTGTTAAAAGCCGGAGGAAATATTAACGCATAAATCAACCAAACGGTTGTTTTATGCGTTTTTTATTTGCATAATCACTTCTCGCCGGCTGCCACTCTCTCATGGTCGCGAGAGTTAGCTTAGCGTCAAGACCATTTTTATGGATTAGAAGAAGAGAATACGAAACTCAAGCGCCTGGTAGCAGATTTATCATTAGACAAAGTCATGTTGCAGGGCGTCTTGTCAAAAAAGCTCTAATGCCTTCTCAGCACAGAGCCTGTGTAGATCATCTAGTAAATCACTATGGGGTACGGTCAGTACGGTCAAAGAGGTGACATTGCTGTTATACCTTGTTCATTCAATAGCCGAATAGCTTTTTTATCAAATGATACAAAGACTGTTTTACCACGTGTCATGGCTCTTCCAGTATACACATTCATCCTGTCAGCAAAATATTGGTGTCTATAACGGTTTTCATTGCTCACTCTCCAAGCCTGAAATGCCGCTTTTAACATAAGCATCCTTAATCACATTTTGAATATCATCATCGCTGTAGCTCGTGCTGACTTCAATGCAGCCTTTCAAGGCATCGAGCGGAGTGAAGTTAGCTTTAGATGTAATTTTTACAGCATTGCCCATCAGTTTTGTTACCACTACTTGATCGCCGGGCTTCGCGCATATATGTTCAAGAAATGGCTTACTAAGAGTAAATTGACCTTTCCCTGTTAACTTCATTACGTTCATGTGGTCTCTCCTGCCACATAATTTGTAATGGTACTTATAAATTAGCATTACAAATTTGCAACCTCTATTTTTTGTGAACCCTACGCACGGTAGACGCATGGCCCTGGTTAGGCTGTTGCGCTATTGGCTTAAAAAATGAGCTCAACCAGGTACGCTTACTTAGTGGTGGATAGTGGAGATACATCGGTTTGTGTGTGGCAATTGGTAAATCAGCTTAGGAAATTTTAAGATTGAGCGTGAACATGGCTTGCTGGCTTAACGGACAAGCGCATATCAACGACTTTCATGACCGCCAACAATGTTTTTAGCGTTGGGTTACCTTTGGGTGAAAGAGCGCGAAAAAGAGATTCGCGGTTAATACCCGCGTCGCTTGCTATGGCACCAAGACCGCCATAAGCTTCTGCAACAGTACGCAAGGCTAACAAACCAGCAGCTCGCTCATCAGGGTTGTCAAGAGATTCCATTGCTTCTTTTAAATATTCAGCTGCTAGCTCAGGATCTGCGCGTAGTTCAGCTAGCTCTCGCTCATGATGGGATACAGTACCATTTAATTTTTTCATACTTGCCTCCGTTTCCATTCTGACCTCTCACCCCGACAAGAGAGGGCCACGGCAAAAATACTAAAATTATTAAAAGCCGAATGGAATTTTAACGTATAAATCAACCAAACAGTTGATTTATGCGTTTTTTATTTGCATAATTACTTTTCGCAGGCTGCACCTCTCTCATGATCACAAGAGTTAGCTTAGCGTCGAAACCTCTTTTATGGAAAGTAAAAATTATGTGTGCCGCTGCACTCAATACGCTGAGTCTATTTGACAACTTTAAAAATGTAGGAATTCCCAAGCGACAAGCCCATCTTTTTGCCAATCTCTTTGCTAGAACACATATGCCAGATGATCTTATTACCAAATCTGATTTAAACGAGTATGTAACCAAATCTGATTGGCGTGCATTCAAATCGGACATTACACATGACTTCAAAATACTTGATATTAGCTTAGGCCATAGATTTGACGAAGTTTTTCGAGAAATAAAACAAATCCGCACTGACGCCAAAACTGAAGCCACTCAAATTCGCCTCGAGTTCAAAAGTGAAATCAGTAATATCAAACATGATCTGATCAAATGGATCTTAGGCGTTGGCTTGACAATGGTTAGCCTAATGGTAGGTTTTAAAATATTTGGATAACACTATAGGTTTGAGCGAAGCTGTCCCCAATTTACGAGCTATTGAATGCATAGAAAAAATGAGTCCAGAATATAAATTAGATAGAATTCTTCACAAAATTGAAATGTCCAACCTAAATATCAAAAATAAGCTCGACCAGGTATGCTTTGAGATCAAACATCACATCGACAAGCGCCGCCTAGACGACAAAAATGCCAAATTAGCCTGCTTTGCATGGATTGTCGGCATTGGTATAGGAATCATGTACTTGATGATAATTATCAAAGCGCTTAAGTAATCACCGCGCCTAGTTTCGCCTATATAGTGAACCTCCCTCTCTAAACTTCTAGCCAAATGGGGAATAGATTCTTCCCCTCTCGATTGCGCATCATTCACTCTATGCCCTTCTAGGGCGTGTCATCCATTACCCTATTATTTTTTCTTGCGGTAGCTGCCATGCCCATGAAATATGCGGATCTGCCCCCATTGGATTCAGAGCCTCCTCGCCTTGGCAAGGAGCGCACTTCACGCACTCCATTGCAGCTTGGCGATGAGCGCCAAGTACCAGCGGTAAAATTGCTGGAAGCATTATTTACCCAAGCAGCGCAGCGCAAAGCTTCCGATGTACATATTGAGCCTAGAGAGCATGATTGGCGCATTCGGCTACGTGTAGATGGGCAACTGCATGAAATCATGCGCCCTCCTCGGTATTTGCAAGAGCCTTTAATTACGCGCGTCAAAGTGCTCTCTCACTTAGATATTGCTGAGCGCCGCATTCCTCAAGATGGTCGATTGAAATTGCCCACGGCTCCTGGTCAATACGAGGAATATCGGGTTAGTGCCCTTCCTACTTTATTTGGTGAAAAACTGGTATTGCGTCGCCTAGACACCTTGCCTGATTCACTAGATCTTGATCAATTAGGCTTTGAGCAGGCGCAGCAGAAGCTCCTCACCCAAGCACTCGCTGCTCCGCATGGCATGATTTTAGTCACAGGCCCTACAGGCAGCGGGAAAACGCGCTCCCTGTACTGCTTTTTACAAAGCCTCAATCAAGAATCACGCAATCTATGTTCAGTAGAAGATCCAGCTGAAATACATCTAGCAGGCATTACTCAAGTCAGTGTTCGCGAAAAAGCGGGGCTTACGTTTGCCAATACCTTGCGCGCTTTTCTACGCCAAGACCCCGATGTAATTATGGTGGGGGAGATTCGTGATGCCCAAACGGCCGATGTAGCGATCAAAGCAGCTCAAACAGGCCATTTAGTACTCTCTACACTCCATACTAACGATGCCCCTTCAGCACTATCTCGTCTGCTAGATATTGGAATAGCCCCTTTTAATTTAGCATCCGCCATACGCGTCATCACGGCACAACGTTTGGTCAGGCAACTATGCATAGCATGTCGAGTACCCGTAAAACTCAGCAAAGCAGCACTCCATGCAGCAGGTTATTTAGAATCCATACCTTCCCAAAGCATGGCCTACCAAGCAAAAGGCTGCGAGCAATGCTATGGAACTGGTTATAAAGGGCGAGTAGGTATCCATCAAGTGATGCCTATTTCGGCTGCAATGCGCGACATCATCATGGCACGTGGTAGTACACAGGCCCTGTCTGCGCAAGCACAAAAAGAAGGCGTAATGGTTCTGCGAGAGGCAGGGTTGCTCAAAGTAATGGCTGGAATCACTAGCTTAGAAGAGGTGCTAGGTAGTACGGAGTCAACGCCATGACTGGGGCCTCTGAAAAAATGCTACCACTGCGTCAAAAATCTAGGCTTGCAACGCGCCCTAAGATTTTGAAAGAGGCCGAAACCTCGCAAATTAGCCTGGAAGCAAAAACAGAAAACCATAAACAAAAAACTGCTTTTACATCGCAAAACACTGCTTTATCAACTACTCTGGCATCTAGACCTTCTTACTTTATCTGGCAAGGTTTACAAGCGAATGGGCGGCCACAAAAAGGCAAGCTTATAGCTACCAATGAAAAAGAGGCACGAGAAGATTTAAAACGTCAGCATATTATTGTTTTACGCTTAAATAAAAAGGGACCGGTCAAAGCGCGTGCACTGAGCGCGGCAGAAATCACTCTTTTCTCGCGTCAGCTGGCCAGCCTTTTAGATGCAGGCATTGCACTATTACCCGCCTTACAAGTTATTGCAGCAAGCCAAACGCGCGCTGCACTGGCAAGCATAATAAGCAGCTTGGCTAGAGATATTGCACAAGGCCTCCCTTTCTCCCGCGCGCTAGCTAAATACCCTGAAAATTTTAATACGATGTACTGCCAACTGATTGCGCTAGGGGAAGTTTCAGGCGAACTCTCTCTTTTATTACTTCAGTTAGCCGATGAGCGGGAGCGCTTTGCTGCGCAAAAATCAAAACTGCGTGCGGCACTAAGCTATCCAATAGGCGTGCTCTTAGTTTCGCTAGCTATTACTTGTGGCTTAATGGTGGGGGTAGTTCCTACTTTTGAGCATATTTTTAATGATTTTGGAGCTAGTTTACCAACCGCTACGCAAGCGGTTTTAGCTATTTCTAGAGCCATAAACAAAGGCCTAGCGCCGATGTGTGGCAGCCTAGCCGTATTCATCGTGCTGCTGCGTTGGGTTTTATACCGCTCCAAAACCTGCCGAGAAATGTTCAAACTGGGGCTCGATAAACTGCTTTTAAAACTTCCTTTATTTGGAACACTTTTTAAAACACTGGCTATTGCAAGATGGAGCCGCGCTTTAAGTCTTTTATTGCAGGCCGGTACTCCACTAGCACATACCTTCGACATTTTAAAAGGGATTGCAAATAATGCTGTTTTTTACCAGGCAACTAGAGATATTGAGCGGCGTGTTAAACGCGGAGAACGATTAACACAGGCCATGCAAGCTACAGGCTGCTTTCCAGCAAGCATCTTACAACCTATGGCTGTAGCGGAAGAGTGCGCAGGGTTGGAGAGGCTTTTAAAAGACCTTGCCGCTTTTAATGAGCGGCAAGTGGATGAACGCATAGCACTGCTTACTAGCTTGGTTGAACCGCTTATCATTGTACTTCTTGGAGCACTTATTGGAGGTTTAGTGATTGCACTCTATTTACCTATTATTGGTTTAGGACAGGTGGTTTAAAGTAGGCGCTATATTCATTTATCCTTGCAAAAGCCGAGAAAAATTATCATATAGCTCTTTTTGATCAGGAGTAGGTTCTATACCTGCCATTTTTATATATAACTCGCATCTCTCATATGCTTCTCTTTGTTCCTGAGTTATTTCTCCTGAAGTAGCATTTTTTAGCATGTTAATGCTAATGGAGAAATTTCTCTCGTTGGATTCTCTATATTTTGCATTTTTTATATTATTTCTTTCAATGCCCCGTGCACGCTTATTTGGATTCGAAAAATATTTTTTGTCAAAACCACAGAAAATTTTTAATTTCTCACCATCACGCACATCATTATCCCTAATATAACTTAGACATTCTCTATGAATTTTTTTCATAGATTTATATCCATATGAATTTTCATTATTTTTATAATTTTTTAGAATGTCTATATTTTTATTAAAGGTTTTAGCTCTTCCGCTTAAAGGTTTAGGATTAGATTTTCTTATACTAGAAGACGCATTAGTAGAATGTAGTCCATTTAGCGGACCAGATTTCTCAGATGTACTAGGAACACTTTTAGAAAACCCATTTTTTTCTTCTAAACAAGGTTTATCCGATATTACAGAGTTAAGTACTTCACGATTACCTGGCCAGCGCAGCATATTAAACACTCCCACCTATTTATATTTTAATGCGCATATTTTTTAAAAATTATTATGCTATTTAATATAATACGATACATAGCCATATAATATTTTATCCATGCGAAATAGCATCAAAATATACGAAGCACCCTATAAAAAATAACTGATAATCCACAGTGAGCCTGCAATAGAGCGGTGGGCACTCATTGATCAAAACTTCTTGGTTTTTTTTATTCTTTATGCAAACGATCATTCTAAATTTCCCCACGTTTTGGAACTTCACATACGCACTTCCATTGTTGGAGAGGCTCTCGCCAGCCTTCCAATATTTATTGGCTACCCTGCTAGGTGCTGTAACCGGTAGTTTTTTGAGTGTAGTGGTCTATCGTTTGCCAAAAAGGTTGGAATATGCAGCAGGCTTTCGCCATGCAATATCTCGCCCATTGACACTAGCTTATCCCCCCTCACATTGCACACAATGCCAACACAGACTGCGATTTTGGGAAAATATTCCGTTATTGAGTTACCTAGCACTACGTGGTCGATGTGCCGCATGTAGTGCTTTTATTAGTCTTCGTTACCCTTTTCTAGAAATGGCTGGTGCAGGCTTAGCGGCTTTGTCGCTGTGGAATTTCGGGCCTACGTGGCAAGGACTTGCTGCTTTTGCATTACTTGCTGTGTTATTGGCCTTAGCATGCATTGATCAGGCAAGCTATCTACTCCCCGATACGCTTACGTTGCCGCTTTTATGGGCAGGATTACTAGTCAATGTAAACAGAGGATTTGTTCCGCTAGAAGAAGCGGTATTAGGGGCTGTTGCAGGATATGTATTGTTGTGGTGTGTGTATTGGGCATTTCTTTTTATAAGAAAAAAAGAAGGGCTGGGCTATGGCGATTTTAAATTATTAGCCGCAATCGGTGCTTGGCAAGGTGTGTACACCTTGCCTCAGATCGTGCTTATAGCCTCTATCATGGGCTTGGTAGTCGGTACGCTTCAATGTGCTTGTAGACGACTTAAAAATAGAGAACTGCGTTTGGCTTTTGGACCTTATTTATCTTTATCTGCTGCCATCACGCTATATATGCCAGGATTACCTCTAAAGCTATTTTTTCTTTGAGAGAAGCGTAGGTTGGTGGTGACGAAGGAACCTCAACATGCAAGCCACTGTGTCATTGATAACCAGCTTATAAATGCCCAAAAGCAATGATTACAGAGTTGGTGGTACGCATGTTGGGGTTCGTACCTCACCACCAACCTACCGTTCACTCTACGATAAATGCGTTTTTAGGCTTTGCTCTAAATCTGTGCGTAAATCTTGCGTAGCTTCCAAGCCAATATAAAAGCGCACCAAAGTTCCGGCATGCGTCCAGCGGGTGGCGGTGCGCAGATTAGCGACTCTATATGGAAGCGCCAAACTATGTGCTCCGCCCCAACTTAAACCAATTTTAAAAAGATGCAATCCTTCAATAAAAGCATCTATCTGCGCGTCAGAGAAAGTCGAATTAAAAACCACCGAGAACAGCCCCCCTGCTCCATCGAAGTCACGCTTCCAGTGGGCATGGCCTGGGCAATCCGGCAAAGCAGGATGTAAAACCAAATCAATTTCAGAGCGGCTCTTAAGCCACTTAGCAAGCTCCAAAGCACTGCGGGTATGGGCCTCATAACGCGTTGCTAAACTATTCAAACTGCGCAAAACCAGCGCGCAATCATCTACCGACACGTTTAACCCCATACGCATACGGGCCAGCTTAAGTTGCGCGTGCAAGTGCTTATCTTTCGTAACCGTAGCGCCCATCAGCACATCACTACCGCCAGAGGGATATTTAGTGAGTGCATGCATAGAAATATCGCACCCATGCTCAAAAGGCCTAAAAGCCAAACCACCTGAATAGGTATTATCTAGAGCGGTAATAACACCATACTGACGCGCAACGGCCGTCAGAGCACGCACATCTGGCACTTCCATCGTCACCGAGCCAGGGGCTTCAATCCATAAAAGGCGCGTGTTTGGTTTTATTAAGTCGGCAATACCCGAGCCAATCATAGGATCGTAATACCGCACTGAAACTCCCAGGCGCTCTGCTAGCCAATCGCCATGCTCTCGATTAGAAATATAGGCATTATCGGGAACCAATACATCATCACCTACCTTAAGCAACCCAAAATAAATATTCGAAATAGCCGCCTGCCCAGACGGTTGCAAAAGCGCGTACTCCCCTCCTTCTAAAATGGCTATACGCTGTGCCAATGTAGCAGTGGTAGGGGTGCCATAGAGGCCATAACGCCATTTCGTATCATCATCCCAATCATGAGATCGGAACGTAGCCAAATCGGGAAACACTACTGTAGAAGCCCGATCAATAGGCACACAAAGCGATTGCCAGCCTACCGCTTTTTTTTCTTTTGGATGAATTAAAGAACTAGCCATTTGGCTTAGGGAATGCTGTGTCATGGATATCCATTTCAAAAATAATGTGGCCTCACAGTAAGAAAAATCCCCGCGTACTCTATGTGAGCGTGACGAGGATTTAGAGAGCACAGCAATACTAGACTAAATAGTGCGCATTGGAAGGTAACGAGAGGCTATACAGAGATTTCCTGGCAAAGCAGGCATTCAGTGTACTGTGAATAAGGGCAGGCTCACAAGCGCCTGGCGGTAAGCCAGACGCTGCGCAATGATTGGTGCGATGCTCCGAATTTCCACTTCGTCCAACAATACATTTTTTCTAGGTTTCTATTCTGCTTTTCTAAGCCTTTTCTATACTGCAATTAATAGCCATGCGAACCATTCTGCTACTTCAGATAACTTGATGGGCAATACAGGGCAGTTAGTCGGCCATACTGGCGCCGCAGCAATATCTTAAAAGTAAATAAAAGCTTACTATTCGGCATAAAATAATTGAATGGCCTAATTTTCGGAGATATGTATGCTTCCTCTTAATGCAAACAATATTTCGCGGCCTCAGAGCAATGCACCCCATTCTTCGTCTTTATCCACGCAATCTGTTTCTGAATCTTCTCCTAAGTCATCTCACGTAGAACAACGCATAGCGGCAGCGGAGGAAGCACTTCGCGAAATAAGAAAGCGCATTCCGGGCAAGTCAACAAATAAATCGTATGGGCATAATCCGCCCCCTGAAAAATCAAAACTGTACAGTCAACCAGCGCTTACTAACCGTTTCAACACTTGGCAGGAGGAACAAAAGAATTCATCTATCGATAAGATTACATTAGCAAATTGTGGAGACCTTAGTTGTTTAACTTGGCAAAACTTAATGGATAGAAAGCACAAAAATGGGCAAAGCCAGTTAGGGTCAATAGATCTTGTTGAATGGAGTGAGCCAGAGCATCTCTGTGTTGCCTTAGCCCAACCCTTGACTAATGGAAAATTTCCAGACAATTTTTTCGACTGGGACAAAGACGCAGTGATCTGCGATGTTTGGGCAAACATTGTTTGCAAGGCGACTGACTTCCCTGAAGAATGGAAGCATAAAATGGCGAAATGGGAAGGGAGAGGGCTTAAAGTTACTGATGGGTATGATAGCGCCCTTATAGATGGGCAATGGGTGCCTCATGTTATGGAGTCGCCAGCAAGTGAAAAATGGCTTACTCTGCCTGAGAAGGCTGCGGTGAGAAGCTATATTACTTATGAGCCTTTTTATATGCCTATATATGAAAAAGCAAAGCCTAACAAAAAAGAAAAGTTTAAAGGATACTGGCCTGTCATTACAGAAATGCATAAGAGTGGTATAGCTTTACGCTCTCAATATAATAATAAAGTTATTGTATAAGCTTATATAACAAAGGTTTTTTAAATCGCTACTTGAAAGGTGAGTTTAAGCACCAAGCACTTTCAAAATTTCTGCCTCAAGCGTTGCCGTAGCAGGCAATTTATCACTGAGTGACGGTGGCAGAGTCTGTGTGAGTTTAAATTCCGAAACCCCTACAGGTTTATTTATCCCTCTCAGTGCATATTCCACATCAATACGATTTTTTGATGTGCATAAGATGATGCCAATCGAAGGGTTCTCCCATTCTTCTTTGACAAAATCGTCTAACAGATTGAGGTAATAATTCATCTTGCCTGCATATTCAGGCTTGAATTTGCCGACTTTAAGTTCTATAGCGACTAAACAGCGTAAACGCCGATTACAGAATAAAAGATCAATAAAAGATTCCGTACCGCTGGGTGAGACGATCCGATATTGATTTCCAATAAAAGCGAAGCCATAACCTAATTCCAACATCACATCTTTGATTTTGCTCACCATGCTAGCTTCAAGTTGCGCTTCTAGAACAGGCTGGGTTAATCCTAATGTGTCCAGCAAATAAACACTCTTGAGCGTGTGATCAGCCTGTTCTGCTAAAGAAACCTCTAAGGTATCGTTAAAGTTATGCTGTTTGGCTTCGAGCAGATGACGTTCATAGGTATTTGATTGAATTTGCAGCTCTAAGATATTTCGCGTCCACCCCCTATCTCGCGTAGATTCTAGATAGTAGCGACGTGCATTGAGATCTTTGATTTTGCTAATGATGAGGAGATTTTGCCCCCATCCAATTTCTCCAACAAGTTGTTGGAGATCCAGGTGATCTTTATACGATAAATAAAATTGCCGCATATACCAAAGATTTTGTGGGGAAAATCCAAAGGTCGTATCTTTGAAGAGTTGCTTGAGGTCTGTTGATAGACATTCGACAATGGCTTTCCCCCAGCCATGCTTTTCTTGTGCTTTAACAATGTGCTCCCCAAACCACCAATAAAGGCTAATCTGTTCTCGGCAAGCAGCTTTTGCAACGCTAATGCGCGTGGAGAGAATCCTACTTTTTGCGGCAGCAAGTAGAGCAGCATAGTTCTCGTTCAAAGGATTAAATTTTGCGATATCGGTGGTGGTACTGGGCATCATCGTTAAGGTGATTTTTTGAAATTGCTTTAATAGCAGATTGAGAGTAGTTAGTACCCAGGATAAGAGCATCTCACAAAACGGGATCAATTCTAAAGCCATACAGCCTAATAGACGCAAACTATTGATTCCTGTCTAATAAATGCCATAAAAAATAGTAACGCAACGCCTTTCTAAATGCGCCTATTGATCCCTATTTCTATTATGCCTTCTATCTTTGAAAATTCCTTTTCAACGTTACAAAAGCATGCCTGGCTCACTGCACAAAAATGGCGATTGCTTTTAGCAAATCGTAAAAAAATTTTAAAAAAATTGGGGGTGGTAGGGCTAAAACTTGGGCAAGTGCTATTGCCTGCTAGCTGCCTTATCTGTAAACAACCCGCGAGTCATGGATTATGCGCACCGTGTGATGCCCAGTACTTTGGTATGCGGCAATATCGATGTGCATATTGCGCATTACCGCTTACTGCTAGTAATTTGCTATGCGGTGCATGCATTACGCACCGTCCTTCCTTTGAGCGCACGCTCATCCTCGCCAATTACGCTCCTACACTGGATGTATTAGCACTGGGTCTAAAATTTCATGCACGTTTGGCTGTTGCCAGCGACTGGGCAAGTCGTCTTGCAGAAGTGGCGCGTAGTACATGGCTTACAACAGATTGGCCTAATCTCATCGTACCCGTTCCTTTGTCTGCTCAACGGTTAAGTCAACGAGGCTATAACCAAGCGTGGGAAATTGCACGACCGCTAGCAGGCGCGCTCGATTTACCGACACAATATGATTTGCTCAAACGCATCCGAGACACCCCTCCTCAACTTCAGCTCAGTGCACGTGAGCGTCGCAGCAATCTTTCCAAAGCATTTGAACTTGCTCGCCCTATTGCTTCTCTCGCTGGGCAGCATATTGCTGTGGTAGATGATGTGATGACCTCAGGTACCACGCTTGAAGTCATTGCTAGGCTGCTTAAAAACGCAGGAGCAAAGCAGGTAACTAATTTAGTTGCGTTACGTACCGTACGCGCTCCATGAAATGTAGGTTGGTGGTGGGCAACGTTCCCCAACATGCACACCACAGACCTGTAATCATTGCTTTTGAAATCCACATGCACACCAACACCTTCTAATCATGGCCTTTTGCAAATATAGGCAGGTTTTAAAAGGTCGGTGGTGCGCATGTTGGGGTTCCTTCGTCACCCCAACCTACCAGATAGAACGCTCATCGAGGCTCAAAAGTGGTCATTTTTTGCATAAAAACGCTTTTTTAGTGCTTATAAAGGGGTATAGCCGTCCACGTGCGTTGAAAAACGCTCTAGAATGCGTGCCTTGTTGATTGGTCTAGAAAACAGGTTTACATAGCGCCTAAAAGATCATGAGCGCAAAGAGGGGCCGTGTATGCAAATACAGGATCCGCTTTAGCTTATTTGTATGATGAAGTAGTACTATCACGGGCGTGTCAGCCGCGATGTACCTTTGTGGCGCGCTTTTTCTGATCAATCAAAAATCGATTTTTAATTTTTAGGGAGATGCAGCATGTTTATTAGTCAAGCTTTTGCAGAAGGGACCGCCTCATTAGCGAAAACCACCACCGAATCTAGTCTCATGAATTTCCTACCGCTGATTTTGATGTTTGCGGTGTTGTACTTCATTATGATTCGCCCTCAAATGAAGCGCCAAAAAGAGCATCGCGCCATGCTGGCCTCGGTCGCTAAAGGCGATGAAGTGTTGGTGAGCGGTGGTTTGGTTGGAAAGGTCACCAAAGTAAGTGAGCCTTATCTCAGCCTTGAAATTGCAGAGAATGTTACGGTTACTGTACAAAAAAGCGCTGTTACGCTTACTTTGCCTAAAGGCACTATCAAGGCGCTGTAAAATTGAGTTTTTGCAAAAACTTCTGTTTAAGGTTTTTGGAAAAGTAAAAATAGAGGTGGGTGGTACTCCCCCCTCCTCTACCATTTCGCTTTTTACGCCTTTGAACAGACTCTAAAAAGCACCCATCTCAAAAAAATCCCTCTCCTGCCCATGAATCGCTACCCTCTGTGGAAGTACGCTGTAATGCTTGCAGCGCTGGCATTTGGCCTACTCTATGCGCTACCCAATATATTTGGCACCTTCCCTGCCATCCAAATATCTAGCGCACAAGCTTCTGCTACCGGTTCTTTAAATGCGCTCGATGCAAGCACCTTGCAAATGGTTGAAGCAGCACTAGCTCGCGAACATCTCAGTGCACAAAATATCCGCCTCTATCACACAGCCCACCATGCATCTGGAGCAGCATCGGCAGCGAATATCATTGTGCGCATGCAAGATACCGATACCCAGCTGCGAGCTAAAGAGGTATTGCTCAAGGCACTTAATCCTGACCCGAATAATCCTGCTTATATTGTTGCTCTAAACCTGCAAAGCGCATCGCCAGCTTGGCTAGAAACGCTGCAGGCACGGCCCATGTACTTAGGGCTAGATTTGCGCGGTGGCGTGCATTTTTTATTGCGCGTAGATACAAACGCTGCACTGAGTAAAAAACTGGATACCGCGCTCGCAGACACCCGCGCTAGTTTACGAGACCGCAAAATTCATGCCATTGTGCGCCGCGTGGATGACCGCATCACCGTGCATGTAAATGAAGAAAATAGTGCCAGCACAGCGGAGCGTTTACTTTCGAATCAAATTCAAGATTTACAGTGGCGCAAAATACCAGACGGCGCTAAAGGCTATATATTAACCGGCACAATGAGCGATATTACTCAGCGTGCCGTAGAAGATGCCGCTGTAGCACAAAATCAAGTCACACTGCATAACCGTATTAATGAACTAGGCGTTGCCGAACCGATTATTCAGCGCCAAGGCGTAGATCGCATCGTAGTAGAGCTGCCAGGCGTGCAAGATACGGCCAAAGCAAAAGATATTATTGGACGTACCGCCACCTTGGAAGCGCGTCTAGCAGATGACAGTCCAGCTGGGCTAGATCCATCTCAACCCCTACCTGCTGACGATGAATTATTCATGCAAGGCCCAAGCAGCGCGATACGCCTTAAAAAGCAGGTTATTTTTACCGGCGATCGCATCATGGATGCATCAGCTGGATTTGATGAGCAACAACGCCCTGCTGTCAAAATTCGCCTAGATGCAGTGGGTGGGCGCGCACTCAAAAGTGTGTCACGCGAGCATATTGGCCATCCGATGGCGATGATTTTGTTTGAAAAAGGCAAAGCAGAAATACTGACCGTAGCCACTATTCAATCTGAGCTCAGTGATAGTTTCCAAATTACCGGTTCGCGTTCTACACAAGCAGCTAACGATTTAGCCCTTTTATTGCGCGCAGGATCACTAGCTGCGCCAATGGAAATCATTGAAGAGCGCACCATCGGCCCTAATTTAGGGGCTGATAATATTCAAAAAGGGATGGCTTCCGTACGCTACGGCCTACTCGCCATCGCGCTATTTATGGGCGTGTATTACCTTGTTTTTGGGGTTATTTCCGTCTTGGCGTTGGGGTTAAATGTACTGCTGCTTATAGCTATTTTGTCTTTGCTACAAGCCACCTTAACCCTGCCTGGCATCGCTGCCATTGCGCTTGCACTAGGTATGGCTATTGATTCAAATGTATTAATCAATGAGCGCATTCGAGAAGAACAGCGGAATGGCGCACCTCCACAAACGGCTATTGCTGCAGGTTTTAGCCATGCATGGGCCACTATTTTAGATTCGAATGTTACTACCCTTATCGCAGGCTTAGCGCTACTAGCCTTAGGTGCAGGGCCATTACGAGGCTTTGCCGTGGTGCACTGCATCGGCATTTTGACATCGATGTTTTCATCGGTCTTCTTTGCCCGTGGGCTCGTTAACCTATGGTATGGCTCACGCAAAAAACTCAAAAAAGTAGCCGTAGGGTAAATCCTATAACTCCCATTTTTTTATTTTTGGAGCATTGAATGGAATTTTTCCCTATTCGTAAAGATATTCCATTTATGCGGTACTCGCTGTTATTTAACGCGATCTCGCTATGCACTTTCCTTGCTGCCATTTTCTTTCTAGTGCACAAAGGCTTGCACCTTTCTGTTGAGTTTACAGGCGGCACGGTGCTTGAAGTGCAATACCCCGACGCAGTTCGGCTGGAGCCAGTGCGAAACACGCTGCATAAGCTGGGTTATGAACACGCGCAGGTACAAACCTTTGGCACCTCACGCGACATTCTCATTCGTCTGCCGCTACAAAAAGGGCGCACCTCCGCACAACAAAGTGTAGAAATCATGCAAGCGCTCAGTACCCAGCAGCCTGGCGCGCATCTTCAGCGCATTGAATTTGTAGGCCCTCAGGTAGGCAAAGAACTAGCAACTGGCGGTCTTTTTGCCTTGTTATGCGTGATACTAGGAATTGGCGTTTATTTATCTATACGCTTTGAATGGAAGTATGCCGTTGCAGGCTTAATAGCCAATTTGCACGATATCGTGATTATCCTAGGCTGCTTTGCTTTTTTTCAGTGGGAATTTTCATTATCCGTACTGGCTGCTGTGTTGGCGGTATTGGGATATTCGGTGAATGAATCGGTGGTTATTTTCGATCGCATTCGTGAAACCTTTCGCAAACAAAAAGCATTGAACGTAGGCCAAACGATCGACCACGCAATCACCCGCACCATCTCTCGCACCCTTATCACACATGGTTGCACCCAAATGATGGTGCTTGCGATGCTCCTATTGGGCGGCCCTAGCCTGCACTTTTTTGCACTCGCCCTCACTATTGGTATTTTATTCGGCATCTATTCTTCAGTTTTCGTAGCGGCTTCTTTAGCCATGTGGCTTGGAATTAAAAGAGAAGATTTAATCCGCCCGATTAAACCAAAGACAGATTTGAATGATCCTAATGCTGGGGCACAGGTGTAGATTTTTAGATTACTCCGGCGATATTGCCCCCATAAAAAACCCCAAAAAAGTTAGCTCAGCGATGTGACCTCAAAAGGTTAGATGCCACGTTCTAATTTTTTGGGGTTTTTTCATGACAAGAAAAGGTATGCGCCACTGCTCCGTCACTCCTTTTTAATTAAATTTGCAGTGTGTAAAATTCGGAGCCATTGAACTTTTATTTCAGAAATTTATTACCACGCTTGGTTATGACAAACCCAATAAATTCCAGCACTTCTCCCTTATTCTTTCAGACTCAACACGCTCAACGCATTGATCAGCCTTCCGAAAGTGTTGAGTTAAGTGAGTCTATCTTAATAACACCCTCTGCCCCAAAGGCGCATCTCACCTTAGAAAAGCTTCCTCCGGAGCTGTTATCGATAGTAATACGTTATTTAGATACAGAGACGCTCAATAAGGTGCGGCTAGTCAGCTCTATGCTGAATCAATTTGCCATCACCGTTCCCGTGCCTATAAAAATAATTAACAACAGGAATGAGCTTCAAGAGGCATTAAGCGCTTTGAATGATGGCAAGAGAAAGATTGCTTCACTAATACTTAATGGATCAGATTTTAAAGATGAAGATTTACAAAATTTGCCGGTATCGTCGATACACAGTTTGACTTTACAACACTGCAACAATATTACCGATGCAGGCCTTGAACATATCAGCAGATTGACTCAGTTACAGCACCTAACTTTAAAGTTCTGGGACAAAATTACTGATACAAGCTTTAAACATATCAGTAGACTGACAAAGCTGAGGCACCTCAACCTGGAGTACTGCGACGACATTAGCCATTCAGGCCTTAAACATCTAAGTAGATTGACACAGTTGCAGCAGCTTGACCTACGAAGTAGCGAAATTACCGATGCAGACCTTGAGCATGTAAGCAAATTGACGCAGCTGCAGAAGCTTGACCTATCGTGGTGCCGCAACATTACTGATGCAGGTCTTGGACAGGTCAGCAGATTGACTCAATTGCAGCAGCTTGACCTATCAGGTTGCCACAATATTACCGATGCAGGCCTTGGACATGTCAGCAGATTGACGCAGTTGCAGCAGCTTAATCTATATAGCTGCAGCAACATTACTGATACAGGCCTTGAACATGTCAGCAGACTGACTCAGTTGCAAAAACTTAACCTAGGGAGGTGCGAGGAGGTTACTGATACAGGCCTTGAGCATGTCAGCAGATTGGCTCAGTTGCAGCAGCTTTATTTGCAAGGCAACAATATTACCAATGAAGCGTTTGAACATATAAGCAGATTGACTCAGCTACAGCTGCTCCACCTATCAGGAATCGATATTAGCTATGTAGGACTTAAATATCTAAGCAGATCGACTCAGTTGCGTCAGCTTCGCCTAGCAAGCAGCAATATTATCGATGAAGCGCTTGAACATGTAAGCACATTGACTCAGCTACGGCTGTTGTATCTAGTAGGTAGCGGTATTACCGATGCAGGTCTTAAACATATAAATAGATTGACTCAGTTGCAGCAGCTTGGCCTAGATGAATGCAGCAACATTACCGATGCAGGGCTTGAACATGTAAGCAGATTGAATCAGTTGCAGCGGCTCACTCTATGGAAATGCCTCAATATTACTGATGCGGGGCTTGAACATATAAGCAGATTGGCTCAGTTGCAGCAGCTCAGTCTAAGGAAATGCCGCAATATTACCTATGCAGGCCTTGAACATATAAGCAGATTGACCCAGTTGCCGCAGCTTGATCTATATGACTGCCCTAACATTACTGATGCA
>JASSUD010000067.1:0-15047 GCA_031963225.1 Mycoavidus cysteinexigens | reverse complement strand
TGTACAGTTTAGCGACAATATATTCTGGTCTTTGGCTTAAGTTAGCGCGCATGGGTACGAACCCCAACATGCGTGCCACTGACTTTTAATATTTATTTTTGAAAGTTTGTAAGCAGGTCATCAAGGACGCCGTGGCCTGCATGTTGGGGTTCCTTCGTCACCACCAACCTACCGTTCGTTGCCTTTTTTTGTGGTTGATGGACTCTCAGGCTAAATTTGGCAATACAATTCCTTCATGCGCGCCACGCTGCTTTAGGAGCTTCTGATTGACCTGGCTTAAGCCTTGCACACCTTGAATAATCATCTCGGCGACGGCCAACCTATCATATGTCGAACTCCAATGCAGGCGCATCCGAACTTGGCCTTCGTTTTCAATGAGCTGCCAAACACGGACTGATTTATCGTCACAGCCGGTCACTAAATAGGTACCGTCGAGGGTCGTTTTCCAGGCGATACTATTGACCACTCCCCCAAAATCTTGCAGCACCGCTAAACACTGCCCGCTCTGCGCGTCCCATAGCCGCACTGTCTTGTCCTCACTGCGGGAGGCGATCTGGGCGCCACTCGGCGAATACGCCACGCTAGTAACCCTGTCGGCATGTCCTGCTAAGGTGTGCGTGTGCGCACCGCTTGCTGCGTCCCACAGCCGCACTGTCTTGTCCTGGCTGCCGGAGGCAATCTGCTCACCACTTGGCGAATACGCTATGCTAGTAACTAGCCAGGCGTGTCCTCGTAAAGTGGAGCGCACCGCACCGCTTGCCGCGTCCCACAGTATTATTGTATTGTCCATACTGCCAAAGGCAATTTGCAACCCGTTCGGCGAATACGCCACGCTAGTAAGCCAGCCGACATATCCTTGTAAAGTGTAGCGCAGCGCACCGCTTGCCGCGTCCCACAGCCGCACTGTGTTATCCCTACTGCTGGAGGCAATTTGCAAGCTGCTCGGCGAATACACCACGCTAGTAACTTTGTCGGTATGCCCTTCTAAGATGTGGCCAAGGGCTCCGCTGTGCACGTCCCACAACCGCACCGTCTTGTCGTCACTGCCAGAGGCAATCTGCTCCCCACTCGGCGAATACGCCACGCTAGTAACATCGCCGGTATGCCCGACTAAGGTGTGCCCGGGCGCACCGCTTGCCGCGTCCCACAGCAGTATTTTCTTGTCCCTACTGCAAGAGGCAATTTGCAACCCGCTCGGCGAATACACCACGCTGTTAACCCAGTCGGTATGTCCTTTTAAGGTGTGCTTGAGCGTGCCGCTGTGCGCATCCCACAGTCGCACCGTATTGTCCTCACTGCCGGAGGCAATCTGCTCCCCACTCGGCGAATACGCCACGCTAGTAACATCGTCGATATGTCCTTCTAAGGTGTACGCAGACGCACTGCTTACCGTGTCCCACAACCGCACTGTATGGTCAAAACCGCCGGAGGCGATCTGGGTGCCGCTGGGCAAATACGCCACGCTATTAACACCTCTGATCTGTCCTTCTAAGGTGTGCCTGGGCGCACCGCTTGCCACGTCCCACAGGCGCACCGTCTTGTCCCAACTGCCCGAAGCGATCTGCTCCCCATTCGGCGCATACGCCACGCTAGTAACCCAGCCGGTATGTCCTTGTAATGTGTAGAGCAGCGCACCGCTTGCCGCGTCCCATAGCCGTACCGTCTTGTCCCAACTGCCCGCCGAAGCGATCTGGGTGCCACTTGGCGCATACGCCACGCTCAAAACAGTGCCGGTATGTCCATGTAAGGTATGCAAGAGGGTGCCGCTGTGCGCGTCCCACAGCCGCACCGTCTTGTCCTCACTGCCAGAGGCGATCTGGGCGCCACTGGGCGAATACGCCACGCTCCCGACATAATCTGTATGTCCTTCTAAGGTGTGCACGAGCGCACCGCTGTGCGTGTCCCAAATGCGCACCACTGTCTTGTCATTACTGCTTGAGGCAAGTTGCGCACCGTTCGGCGAATACGCGAGTTGTGCACCTTTCGACGAATACAGGATGCTATTTCGGGTATGTCCTTTTAATGTGTGTATGAGGACACCGCTTTTCGCATCCCACAGACACACCATATTGTCAGCACCGCCCGAGGCGAGTTGCTCTCCGCTCGGCGAATACACCAAGCTAATAACCGTTTTGGTATGTCTTGCTAAGGTGTGGATTTTGGTCCAGCTTGATGTGTCATACACGCTGATCCGGCCTTTTATATTACCTATCGCACAGTTTCTTCCATCCGGTGAATACGCACAGGGATACACCACAGCTTCTTCTTGGAGATAAGGCCATTCGCCAAACTGCACCCCGTTCATCTGCGCATTGCTTAAATTTGCCCGACGCAGCCAGCTAGCCCGAAGATGGGTGTGGCTTAAATCCGCTCCTTGCAACTGCGCTGAATCAAAGACCCCAAAACTCAGATCCGCACCAGGTACACGGATTCCCCTTAAATCCGCTTCTTTAAACTGAACCCCACTTTTGACTAACACGGTCATCGCATTGGCTGCCATCGGCTGCACGTCTTCTGTCTTTGAGCGTTCGACCCAGTTCAGTAGCGTTTCCTTTAACGCCGGCTCTTGTTCGATTTTTTCTCTTAAATAGCCAAATATTGTTTGCTCACCTACCAGACTCAATAGTCCAAAAAGTGCACGCTTCTCGACCACTTTATCGAGTTGCCCTTGTTCCCCTAGTTTTTGCAATTGATTCAATGCAAAGGTGCGCAAGCTCTCGTCCGAACTCGCCAAACTCTGATGATATTTAGCCGCAATCCTTTGCTGCAGCAAGTGTAACTTTAAAGCAGGGGAATCCACCGGCTCACCATGATGAGTCACCGTAGTTAATGCTTTAAATAGATTCTGCCGCTCCCATACTTGCAGATGATTTTCTATTTCTTCTCGAACTTCGACGGGCAACGAAACGAATGAGGCTTTTGGAGATGGTTGCACTGCCAGACAGGGTGCCGTAGTAGAGCTTGAAATAGGGTTTAGCATGCATATCCTTTTTGAATGAGATCGGATTTACCAGACAAAATACGAATTTAGAACCCTTTTACCTATGCATTTCGGTAGGTTGGGGTGAGGCACGAACCCCAACATGCGCGCCACCGACTTTTAATATTTACTTTTGAGAGATTCTAAGCTGGTCATTAAAGACACCGTGGCCTGCATGTTGGGGTTCCTTCGTCACCACCAACCTACGCCGTTTTCTACCTCTGCTGCTGCTTGTAATAGCGCGCGTGCTTTGGCTTCCGTCTCCTCCCATTCCGCCTCAGGATTTGAATCTGCCACAATGCCTGCGGCCGCCTGAACGTAAAGATTACCTTTAAAAATCAGCCCAGTTCGAATAGCAATTGCTAAATCCATTTCGCCTGAAAAAGACAAATACCCTACAGCTCCCCCATACAAACCACGCTTCACAGGTTCAAGCGCATCAATAAGCTCCATTGCGCGAACTTTAGGAGCGCCTGATAAGGTGCCTGCAGGAAAGACTGCACGCAAAATATCCAAATGACTCAGGTCGGGCTTTAAAACCCCTTCCACTGCACTAACAATGTGCTGTACGTGAGAATATTTCTCAATCGCCATCATATCTGCGACTTGGACCGTGCCAGTTTGCGCAATGCGGCCAATATCATTGCGTGCGAGGTCGATAAGCATTACATGCTCAGCGCGCTCTTTCGGGTCGCTCAATAACTTAGCTGCTAGCTCTGCATCTTGCTCTGGTGTGGCGCCGCGCTTGCGGGTCCCTGCTAGCGGACGGATAGTCACTATGCTCTCGTCACCACGCGCTTCTTGCCTGACCAATATTTCTGGAGAAGCACCCACCACCTGCACATCGCCAAAATCATAAAAATACATATAAGGCGACGGATTGATCGAGCGCAGCGCACGGTAAAGTGAAAGCGGGGCATAAGGGTAAGGTTTGACCAACCGCTGGCTGATTTGCACCTGCATCAGCTCCCCTGCCGCAATCGCTTCTTTTGCTTGTGCAACCGCTTCTAAATAAGCAGCCTTCGGAAATTCGCGTTGTATCTGCGCAGGAGTAGTGGTTTTTAAGGGGGCGTCGGGTCTTTGTACCGGTGCGTTTAGCCGCGCATGTAAAGTGGCCAGCCTTGCTTGTGCTTGCGCATAGGCATTGGGCTTAGAGGGATCGGCATACACGATTAAATACAGCATGCCTGATAAGTTATCGATAACAGCGACTTCTTCTGTTAATAGCAGCTGAATATCAGGCAACCCCAATGGATCAGGAGGGGTATGGGTGAGCTTTTTCTTCTCGATACACCGCACTGCGTCGTAGCCAAAATACCCGGCTAAGCCACCGCAAAAGCGAGGCAAGCCTTTGCAAGGAGCAACGGTAAAGCGCTTTTGAAAACCTTCGATAAATTCCAGCGCATCCCCTTCATGCGTTTCAATGCAGTCTTCTCCATTCCATACCTCGCAGTGCTGACCACTTGCTCGTAAGCGCGTTTGTGCAGGTAAGCCAATAAAGGAATATCGGCCAACGCGATCCCCTTGAACGACCGACTCCAGTAAAAAGGAGTAGGCCTCTGGGCGTGTATTAGACGCAGAACCCGATGGAGCCTGGCTTTGCTGTTGATTTTGCGTGAGTTTGAGATACAGCGACAAAGGTGTGTCGAGATCCGCCAATGTGCGATGCACAAGAGGAATACGGTTGTATCCCGCGTCAGTTAACGCTTGAAATTCGAGCTCGGAGATCAATGGAAAAACGCAATGAAAAGAGGTGGAAAGAAATGTAGGTTGGTGGTGAGCAACGTTCCCCAACATGCGCGCCACGGTGCTCTTGAAGACCTGCTTATAGGTTGTCTAAAAGCAAAGATTAAAAGTCGATGGTAGGCATGTTGGGGTTCGTGCCTCACCACCAACCTACATCAAATTAAACAGTTTGCTGTAACGATGTGCGTAATGCTTGTATAGCTACTGCATAATCAGGTTGCCCAAAAATAGCAGACCCTGCTACAAAGGTATCTGCTCCTGCTTCGGCGATTTGCGCAATATTGCTAGGCTGTACCCCTCCATCCACTTGTAACCGGATAGTGCGGCCTGTTTTTTCTGCATAGGCATCTAAACGTGCGCGTGCTGTGCGTACTTTGCTCAGTGCAGAGTGAATAAATGTCTGACCACCAAAACCCGGATTCACCGACATGATTAAGATCATATCTATACGATCCATCACATGTTCTAGGTAATGTAGAGGGGTTGCGGGGTTAAATGCGAGCCCAGCTTGGCAGCCGTGATCACGTATCAGTGTCAGAGTGCGATCTATATGGTCGGAGCTTTCGGGGTGAATGGTGATGATCTGCGCGCCTGCCTTAGCAAATTCTGGTATCAATCGGTCAGCAGGTCTGACCATTAAGTGCACATCCATAGGCACACTGGAGTGTTCGCGCAGCGAAGCGCACACCATGGGCCCGAAAGTTAAATTGGGTACGTAATGATTATCCATCACATCTAAATGCAGCCAGTCTGCTCCGGCATCAATAACACTACGCACTTCCTCGCCTAAGCGAGAAAAGTCGGCACTGAGCAGGCTTGGAGCTATGGTGTAGGACATAATTAGAACCAATAGATAAGTGAGAAGGGGTCAGAAAAATATATTGTACCTGTTAGGCTTTGGGACAATTGAGGACACGCCCTAGGTTTACAGTGATACCCAACATAATTTTTCAGATTCTGTGTCGTTTATAAATAGGCTTATACGATTTTATAGCAGATAAAATAGACATTTTTTAGCGCAAACTTACCAATTCCCTAAGGAAGGCATGTATTTTCTCAGAACCCGTCTACGATTTCTTAAAAAATCTGCTAGCTGCGCTGCCGCTGTACAGAGAAATTTTCTTTATAAAAAGAGCCTCCATTTACGTCATGGATTGAGCGCTCTGAAAGCCATTTTGGTAAATAAAGGGCCTGCCATTAAATATATAGGTATAGGGCTGTGCATCAGCTTTTTAGCTTCTTGTGCGCAATCGCCGCAAACCCCTTCCTCACGTTTGCCTGCCAATACAAACTTCGGCGCATCACCCAGCATATCCAACCAAAATGCGAATGCGCAATCCTCTACAGGCCAAGCCTTCCCGACTAGAGTGGGATCTCCCTATCGATTAACACCCGTTAGTTGGTCAGAAGTAGAAGGCTGGCAAGAAGATTCTTTGAGCGGGGTAATGCAGGTTTTATATGTCAATTGCAAACGCGTATTAGAACCATCCAAAGCCAATGTAACGCCCCTGTTAAACTGGCAGCAAGTTTGTAGCAGAGCGCAGTCATTGAGCCAACAAGGGGGTGAGCAGAATCTAATTGGGGTGCGTGCTTTTTTTGAGCAGAACTTCCTGCCTTTTCAGTTGTCTGGTGAGCAAGGCAATGTATACGGATTGGTAACGGGTTATTACGAGCCGGTGCTACGAGGTTCACGTACGCGGCGCGCACCCTATCTCCACGCTCTTTATCGCTGGCCTAGCCGTTACCCAGTAGGGCAAAAATTACCTGCGCGCGCGGAACTTTTGCGTAGTGGGATGCTACAGGGCGAAGAGCTGGTATATGTCGATGATCCCATCGAAGCATTTTTTCTACAAATACAAGGCTCAGGCCGTATTGTGATGGAAGATGGCAGCACCATGCGTGTGGGGTATAACGGCACCAATGGCCAACCCTATCAATCTATTGGCCGTTGGTTAGTAGATCGAGGCGAAGCCACCCTATCGCAAACCTCTATACAAGGCTTGCGAAAATGGGCGCGCGCGCATCCAAAACGCGTAGACGGGCTATTAGCTGTCAATCCGCGTTTTGTATTTTTTAAAGACGTGACAACACCTACACCCTCTCTCCCATCCGTAGCAACTAGCGCAGAATTAGGTCAAGAACGTGTAGTGGCCAACCTGCCTGGTCCGATAGGCGCGCTTGGCGTGCCATTGACTCCAGAACGCTCCATCGCAGTGGATCCCAACGCCATCCCACTAGGGGCGCCCGTTTTCCTCTCCACCACACGCCCCGCAACGGATGAACCACTACGGCGCTTGGTATTTGCCCAAGATGTGGGCGCAGCGATTCGTGGTGGCGTGCGTGCCGATTATTTTTGGGGTTTTGGCGATGAAGCAGGCGACATAGCCGGCCGTATGCGGCAACAGGGAAGGATGTGGCTTTTACTTCCAAAGCCTTAGGGCATGCCCTCAATCGCCTAGAAAAACACAGATTTAATTGCGCTCCACAATTAACCGCTGTGTGAGACTCTTCTTGTATCGTGTGCGATGCTGTGTTATTGATTTTCCTGTGTAAAAATTCTTAGGAAAATAAAGAGAACTCTGAGCGAAGGGCGTTTACTAAAAAGCATTATGCTTGGCGTAATCGCGCCCAGAAACTTCCCCTCTCATTCAGTGATGCGCATGAAGCCCAAATTCACCTTATTCACCACCCGTACTGCCCAAGGCCTTTGGGGTATCGCTTTATCTGTGCTGTTAATTGGCATAGCTGTGCTTTGGAGCTTTAGGCCATCTATTGATGCTTTGCCTTCCCAGGCACGGATGGCAGCCTCGATGCCGTCGGATTTTTTGCCACCTGAGCAAGCTTTTCGTGTGCGTTTTCAGGAAAAATTGGGCCAGGTCGACTTGCTTTTGGACATTGCTCCAGGTTATGCGCTGTATGCAGAGCGCCTGAAGGTGGTCGTTGAAAAAGGCAATGCTCAGCTGGGTCCGCTACGCCTGCCGGCTGCACAAGAAAAATGGGATGCAAATTTACAAAAAAATGTGCAGATATATCGGCAAAAGCAAACTGTAGCTATTCCTGTATCTTTTCCTGTTCGCGATGCGAATCAAGAATCTAAATTGCCTAGGCCAAAGCCTTTTGTTTTGGCAGTAACGCTGCAAGGGTGTGCAGATACGGGCTTATGTTATGCGCCCATCACATACCGCCAGCGCATTACAAATACCACGATCACTCCCACCGTATTGCCTCCTCCATCCTCCACATTACATGCAGCATGGTCAGGCCTTACCGATTCGCAAGCTGCCCTCACAACATTGCATAAGTTGGATGCAAAACGTAATGCTCCTGAATGGCTATACGGGCTTACCCCTTTAGCCTTTTTTGCGCTCTTCTTCTTTTTTGGCGTGGCATTAAGTGTGCTACCTTGTTCCTGGCCCATGATTCCCATTGTGTCTGCTTTGATATTGCAGGCTAATGCGCATTCTGAGAAGCGCTGCTTTGTACTATCTAAAGACGAACCGCCATCTCAAAAGCCGCCTGCTACTTTTTCATGGCGGCGTGGATTGCGCCTTTCATTGCTCTATGTATTGGGTATGGCCAGCACCTATGCGCTATTTGGCGTAATAGCAGCGCTTGCAGGTCAGCGTTTTGGCGCGAGTATGGGACATCCGTGGGTGCAAGCTAGCTTTGCAGCCGTCATTTTTATTATGGCGATAATGTTGCTGCGCGGTCGGGGGTTTGCTTTTTCTCTTATAAGGCGTGTGGCACCTAGTTTAGGCTTGAGCGCGCAAGGTAGATCCAGCCTCGCTTTTATTATGGGTGCGGTGTCTGCGTTAACGTTGAGCCCCTGCATGAGCCCTCCTCTATTTGGAGTGCTCGCATTTATTGGGCAAACAGGACATATTGGGATTGGAGCGCTTGCATTATTTGCGCTTGGCATGGGTCTAGGGCTCCCGCTTATCGCGATGGGAGTAGGCCTAAGTGCCTATCTGCCCCGATCAGGAGCGTGGATGCGTTATGTACAACAAGCCATTGCTATCGTGCTATTAGGTGTGGCCTTGTATTTAGCCCTGCCAGCAGGAATAACCTTGCTACACGCTGCTGGCTGGCAACAAAAGGCATCCACACTCCCAGATAGAGCGGGGCAATTGAGGACACGCCCTAATGCAGATTTGATATTTCATCCTGTGCATACACAGGCCGAACTCAACGCTGCTGTGCGCTCGAACCAAAAAATATCTGTGCTAAAAGTCTATGCCGACAATTGCGCAGCTTGTAGCAAAATTGAGCGTGTAACCCTGGCAGCAACAGAAGTGCGCGCGCATTTACAAGCCTTTAATATATTGCGCCTAAATGTGAGTACGAATACGCCCGCCATTGCGGAGCTGCTGAAATATTTTGGCTTATATGGCCCCCCTGCTTTTCTTTTTTTTGATGCAAACGGCAATGAGATAATGGCCTTACGCCGCGTAGGCTATATATCGCCTCAAGCCCTGTTACAGATCCTAGACCCTTTGCTTGAACGTAGGTTGGTGGTGACGAAGGAACCCCAACATGCGCGCCACAGAGTCCTTGAAGACCAGCCCATAAACGCTCAAAACCAAAGATAAAACTACTTGCTAAACCGATTTTTAAGTCTATGAATATGTCTAAACCCAGCGTGGTGGTTGGAATGTCTGGCGGGGTAGATTCCTCGGTCACGGCTTGGCTGCTCAAGCAGCAAGGCTATGAAGTCATCGGCCTGTTTATGAAAAACTGGGAAGATGACGATGAAGAGAGCGATGGTACTTCCGAGGGATATTGCTCTGCGCGTCAAGACTGGCTAGACGTGGTATCGGTTGCCGATAAAATCGGTATCGATGTAGAGGTAGTGAACTTTGCACAAGAGTATAAAGAGCGCGTTTTCGAAGAATTTTTATCGGAGTACTCAGCGGGGCGTACGCCTAACCCTGATGTACTGTGCAATGCAGAGATTAAATTCAAAGCTTTTTTGGAACATGCTCTACATTTAAAAGACGGCAGTGATGATAAAAGCCCACTTTTGACAACGACCCATACCAAAATTGCAACAGGCCACTATGCCCGCTTGCGTGAAACGGCTGAAGGCAAAATGGAATTGCTCAAAGCACAAGACGCCAGTAAAGATCAAAGCTACTTTTTACATCGCCTGACCCAATCGCAGTTGCAGCACACGCTCTTTCCATTGGGAGAGTTGACTAAAGTTCAAGTACGCGAGATTGCCACGCAAATTGGTTTACCCAATGCACGTAAAAAAGATTCCACAGGGATATGTTTTATCGGCGAACGTCCGTTTCGGGCCTTTTTGCAGCGTTATTTACCTACAGAACCTGGCCCTATTAAAACGCTAGAAGGGCAGATACTCGGTGAACACATAGGCCTCTCGTTTTATACCTTAGGTCAACGTAAAGGTTTGGGAGTAGGAGGGCAACGCGAGCCTATAGGTAGAGACTCGAGCCAAGAACCCTCATCGCATGGCCAACCCTGGTTTGTCGCAGCAAAAGACTTGGCCAAAAACACGCTCTACGTAGTGCAGGGCCATCAACATCCAGCACTGACTAGCCAGCGCTTGACCGCCCAACGAGCAAACTGGATAGCTGGCGAGCCACCTAAATCCATGCAGTTACATGCCAAAACACGTTACCGCCAAATGGATGCACCCTGTATGCTGTCCTCGATACAGAGTGACCTGCCTACAGAGCAGACTATATCTGCACAATTTGCTTTGGATTTTAATACGCCTCAATGGGCAGTTACCCCCGGACAGTCCGCCGTATTGTATGAAGGCGAAGTATGCCTAGGCGGGGGCATTATTCACTCTACTATATAGCCCTCATGGGTTCAGGTGAGGTGCAAACCTCACCCTACAAACACACTGCAAGCCCTGCGTGCATTTTTATCTCTCTTTCGAGTCTCCTTTCATGTCGCTATTTGATTTTTTTGTCTCCTGCCCTAGTGGGTTGGAATCTGTGTTATCTGAGGAGTTAAATGAGATTGCAGCAGGTTTGTCTCCTCATGCCCCCGGTGCCTCTGCTCCCAAAGCAGCCAGCTCTTTTAGCCGTTTAAAAATAGGCCAAACAGTCTCTGGTGGCGTGCATTGCAAAGGACGGTGGGAAGCTGCTATGCAGTTGAATCTGCACTCCCGAATAGCCAGTCGGGTACTACTCAAGCTAGATGAGCGGCCCTACCAGAATGAGGAGGATATTTTTGACTTCGCCCTTGCGCAAGAATGGGAAGCTTGGTTTACACCGCAGCACACCTTGCGTGTGCATATGAGTGCAATAAGATCGCCATTACGCAGCTTAGACTTTGCCACTTTGCGGGTAAAAGATGCCGTATGCGATCGCTTTCGTGAAAAGACAGGGCAGCGCCCCAGTGTCAATACCTATGAACCGGATGTACGTATTTTCGTTTTTCTAAGCGACACCATCTGCACGCTCTACCTCGATACCTCAGGCGACTCTCTATTTAAGCGCGGCTGGCGGTTAGACAAAGGGGCCGCGCCTTTACGCGAAAATTTAGCCGCAGGAATCATACGACTCAGCGGCTGGAAGCCAGGAACCGCTCTATATGATCCTATGTGCGGTAGCGGCACCTTCCTCGCTGAAGCAGCACAAATGGCACTGAATCTCGCTCCTGGTGCACACCGCTCCTTTGGTTTTGAAAACCTAGCTCCTTTTGATGGATCAGCATGGCGCTCCATCAAAATTCCTGCACAAGAGGCGTATCGCAACGTCATCAACAGACCAGGTCGTGAGCTCGGAGAAAGTCTGGGTATTTCAGGTAGTGATATTTCTACAGAGATGTTAGCCATCACGCGCGCAAACCTCTCCAGGGCAGGCCTGCCTGCTCTGCCACTTACAGCACTAGATGCAAGAAAAATAACCCCGCCCAGCACTACCCCAGGCATCATCGTAATGAACCCTCCCTATGGAGAGCGTATTGAAGTGCGTGGTGAACGTGCGCCTCATTCAGAAAGAGGCAGACGAGAAGACCGATTTCGCCCCCAAGAGCAAAGCCCGCACTACCGCACACGGCTATCTGAGCCTGCTGCTTTAGAAAATGCACAAGCCCCTGACGATTTTGAATTTTTCAAAGAATTGGGGGATGCACTTAAGCAGCGCTTCACAGGCTGGCGCGCTTGCATTCTTACACCAGATCGACGCTTACCTGGAAAATTGCGTTTAAGAGAAGCACTAAAAACCCCGCTTTTTAACGGCCCGTTAGAGTGTCGTTTATTCCGGTTTGATTTGATTGCAGGGTCTATGCGACGTAAAAATGATTGAATTGAATAGCAAAAAATATACAGGTACTTTTTCTGTAAAGTCATACCCTATTTTAAATCTATAAGACGGCTATCTTACCTAAAAAATGTCGTACAGAACTTACCATGGTTGATAAGTGCTGGCCGACATTTTTTTTTGCAAGATGCATATCGGGCAGCTCTAATTTATCGACCATGCCAGATTTTTTTTCAGAAATAACTTCTGGCATAAAGCTTAGTTTTTTTTCGTTCGACAATCGTTTTATGGTTTGTTTCTGTTTTTCTATTATTTGTTTGAGCTTTTCTGGGTCGTTTGTTACTCCATTCTCAAATAGCATGAGTATATAGTTAAATTTGGCTGTTTTTGGGTCTTCTAGTTTTTTAATTTCTTTTAAATGATCTACCAATTCTTTTAGTTCAACTGCATTTTTATTTTTCGATAAATTTTTTGTTATTTCTATGCTTTTTTCTGGTTCGCCTATTAATTCTTGAATCTCTTTAAGATATTTTATTGAATTTTTTTGTTCTGTGCATAGAGATTGAAATGTATTAAATTCTTCAACAGTCTTTGAAACGTTATAATTATTTTCTTTCATCATTGCAGAAAATATTTTTCTATCTTCTACATCTTGAGATTGAAATTTACCAAATTCTTCAACAGTCTTTGAAAGATTGTAGTCATTTTCTTTCATCATTGCAGAAAATATTTTTCTATCTTCTATATCTTGAGATTGAAATTTACCAAATTCTTCAACAGTCTTTGAAAGGTCGTAGTCATTTTCTTTCATCATTGCAGAAAATGTTTTTCTATCTTCTATATCTTGAGATTGAAATGTATTAAATTTTTCAACAGTCTTTGAAAGATTATTGCCATTTTCTTCCATCATTGCAGAAAATATTTTCCTATCCTCTGCGTTTGGTATGTCAGAGGAATCGCTTCTATCCGTGTAGCAATTTAATGAATTAGGAATATGTCGAACGCCTCCTCCTAACTTAGGATCTCTCAAAAAAGTTTCTTCTATCACCAAATTTAATACATACTGAGGAGAAACTTTTGAAGTATTTCCACCCGGAGGAGGTGTCGATAAATTTTTTAAATTACTGCTATTTTCTATATTACTTTTTTTGTCTGAGAATACAGACTGAACAGGGCTTTTTCCTGATTTAATACTGCTGGCAAGGTTATAGCTTATACCGGTTGAATTTGACGATTCGCTGGCAGTTGATGGTGGAGTAGGTAGAGAGATCGAGCCGCCCGGATTCGATAGCCTATTTTTAAATTTAGTGAAAAGCCCTGGGCTATTTTCACTCTTGGCCGAGAATACAGACTGAACAGGGCTTTTTCCTGATTTAATACTGCTGGCAAGGTTGTAGCTTATACTGGTTGAATTTGACGATCCGCTGGCAGTTAATGGTGGAGTAGGCAGAGAGATCGAACCGCCCGGACTCGATAGTCTATTTTTAAATTTAGTGAAAAGCCCTGGGCTATTTTCATTTTTGTCCCAGAATTCAGAATAAACAGACTTTGACGATGTGCTGGTTGTTGAGGATGAAGTAAGCGAAGGGGCTGAGTGGCGCACTTTATTATTATTGGCAATAAGCCCTGAAATAGATAAAGAAAGTGAGTTATGGTTTCTCATTTTTGCATTCCTTCCACCCGTGTTTGCGGCGGTTGTTAGCAATGGCGCATTTCCATTTGATACCACCCTTATGCTCATTCTATTCCCCTTCTTGAGCCCTTATTAGACGCGCTACGCACAGCTATGTCATTTCATCTGGGTGTACATGGTTATCTATCTTTTACTGATTTTTTTAACCCTATATGTACACTTCCATTTGACTCATAGTGTTGCACTATTGAGAATTTCCTCCATTTTAAAAACGAAACAGAGTTTGTTTTTGCGTAAAAATGCCAATAGAAATGGGGTTTTAAAGCGGGAGGTGGTGCGCTTTGGCTTCAAACGCCATCACCGCCAAACCCTGCAAAACAAGGTGTGGGTGATAGGTGTGGGGGATAGTTAAGCGAGGAGCTACTTGTAGTGCTGCGCCTCCGCTTAATAAGCAGCGTAGAGGCGATGGTGTTTGTACAGATACAGAGGGTGTAGAAATATTGAAATGCGCACAGACACTTTGCCATCCCCGCTCGATAAACCCAGCTTGAGCTAGCCATTGACCTTCTTGTAGCGCAGTAACTGTATCAAGCGCAAAAAAAGAAGGGGAGAGGAGTGTTTCAGAGTTTGAAGCAGAAGGTTTAAGTGAAGGAAAAGTATGTGGATCAGGAAGCTGTGCCGCACTTTGTGTCAGTGCGTGTAATGCGCTGGCTGCGCCTGGCCCAATAAGGCCCCCGATAAATCTGCCGCTGGCATCCAGCGCTTCTAAAGTAGTTGCCGTACCCAGCGTAGCAATAAGCATGGCTTCCCCTGGGTAAGCCGCATGCGCACCGATCAAACTAGCCCAACGATCACTGCCTAACTGTTGCGGGCGATGATAGCCATTCGTTACACCGCACTGCTGCGCCTGTGCATGAATACGATGTTGGGTAATTCCAGGCCAATATTGGTCTACCCATTGTGCAAGGCGCTGTGCTACCTCTCCCCCTGCGACATTGCTGATCCATACACTAGCGGGCTTAGGGAGATCACCCCAATTAGGAGCGTTAGAAAGACTATCCTCAATGGGGGAAGGAAGTGCTTTAGATAGCGTATGCGCAAACACCCCTGTCGCACAGAAAATCCCATCGCGTTGAGGCGAGTTGCGAAGCGCTATATGCAATGTTTCCAGCGTAAGACCAGGACTAGTAAGCGCCCATTTAACCGCACTATTACCAGCATCGATCAATAAATAACATGTAGACGCAGAAGCAGGCATAGCAAAACGAGCAAGAAGAGATATTAAAAAGAAATCTGAGCAATTTTTATTGACGTAGGTTGGCGGTGAGGCACGAACCCCAACATGTATACCACTGACTTGTAATCACCGCTTTTAAAATACACATGCAGATGTCAGAACGGTAGGTTGGTGGTGACGAAGGAACCCCAACATGATGACCGCTGTCTTTTT
>JASSUD010000066.1:0-15063 GCA_031963225.1 Mycoavidus cysteinexigens | reverse complement strand
GCCCTGGCAGAAGCTATCCAAGAATTTCATTAAAACCTAGGAACAAATGGAATTCATTTGGGGCAACTTCCAGAGCTTAACCGAATGCCATTGAGAAGCGCTGTTACCCGTCCATATTTTGACAACATGCGAATCGCAAACTTGTATCTTTTAGAAGCTGTCTATAAATGAATGATCATTGTAAGGTATTAAGTTCTGGTATTTTGGGTTGAAATTGGATGGGCCGCTATCAAAGTGATCTAAGCGATGTGCAGTGGCAAAGTCGAGCGCTCTCAACTCACCGATAAAATCGAGTTTTGGTCACCCTATTCACATAAGAAACAAGACATTGATCAGCGTACTTCAGTTGCTTAGCGTGTCCTTGTTATCTTGCTGTCGCCTTCCGCCCCGCCGAAGTGGTGTAGCTGTAACAGCCAGTTTTCAGCTATCCATACTGCCATCACCCGTAGGATACGGGTTCAGTATCGATGAAGTGGGCTTTGCGCAAGCTCACTCCAACCTTAACGCATGGACGCCGCGCGGCGCGCAGCACCAGATCGAGGCAAAACGGGGCAAACGGTTAAACGTGGCGGGTGCCTGGCTGAACTCTGGCCACTTGTTTACGGTGAGCCTATGGGAGTCGATGACAACCTCCCTATTTGGCTCCTTCTTAGGTTTGCTGCTTAAAAAATCGACCAAGCCACTTACCGTGATCTTGGATAACGCCTCTATCCATAACGCACGCCTTACAGCCTTGCCTGAAAATCTTCCGCGAGCAGGGGCGGGATTTAATGCTGTATTTCCTGCCACCTTACAGCCCGGAACTGAACCGGATTGAAAAATTCTGATACCTCATCAAGCATAAATGGCTCACTTTCAAAGCCCGTGATCCAGAAACCCTGCAAAAAGAGGCCGAATACGTGCTGCATAACTTCGGCTCAATTTATAGAGCTAATTTCTGTTAATTACTTACCTTGTCATGTTATTTATCAGGCAAACAATAAGGCGCAAGGCTAGTTTCGTAATTCAAAAATAATTTTCGTGCCTAAGCGAATTTAAAAATATGTAAAAGATAAAATTAAGACTAATAGAGTCGCTTACTAATCGACTTTGATTGGCTTGCACATTCGCAGCGCTTACTATATTCAGCACAGGCACTTATTATCATGGATCCAACATCTCTTCGGGGAGATAGCTCCTCTTCAACAAGTTCGTCTAGAATTGTACCTCATAAGCAAGAAGCATCTACTTCAATGGAAGAAACTGGAAGTTCTCAGCAAATGCTCGAAGAGCTTTCTCAGAATCAATTAACATCAGCCCAGTCTAATCGTTTTTCCCAATCCTTGAATTTAAAAAAAGAGATTGAGGAAGAATTAAACAAATATTGTTCGTCGGGTACATCAGAAGAAGATTTAGAAAAGATTAAAGTAAAGAATTGTATTATGTGGTTTATTAACAATAAAACTAATGAAATAAATTTGAATGAATGCAACCAAGAAGCTATCGCCTCTTTGCCAAATTTAGTTATAGAAAAATTAAAGCCAACATTAAATAATGCTTCTATTATTTTACCCAAAGAGTTAAGAAAATTACCAGATTGGTTAACTAATTTAAAGCTGATGGAAGGTCATCAGCTTAGTAATATTTTAATTCCAAACTTCCGTGGGAAAGAAATATTGCTAAAAGATTTATCAGTTAATGTCGTTAAACTAAAAGATGCCAACATCCTAAATAATGCAAATGTCATAAAAGGCACTTCTATTTCAACTCCTCAAACTTCAAATCTTACTATTGGCCCAATATCTCGCAAAGTGACTGTTAATTTTTTGAGCGAAACAGGTGAGTTTGATGGAAAAAGTACAGGACTAAATCGTGTTTATCGTACTGCTGATAATGATAAAAATCCATTAATTTTAAATTTAAATGAAGAAGGATCGTTCCCATCAGAAGAAAGGGCTAAAATTAAGTGTAGGAATTTGGTGGTACAAGAAATAATGGATGGGCAAAAAAATGATAGAAATAAAATAGAGGGCAATCATGCCAATTCCGAACGAAGAACAATTCAAAGAATAGCGAAATGGGGAACAAAAGAGCTTATAAGCGAGAATGTTTCGTTAGATACAGAAAGGCTTTTCCACAATCTTAACTGTTATGCCACAGAAAATCGCATCGTTGGCCATTCGAAGTGGGGAGAATTTTTCGTAAGCGAATTTAAAGAAATGCGTCCTAACCAAAGTAGGTACTTTGTTTTCACGACTCCAACTCACGCTATGCTTGCCAAACTTGTGATTAAAGGTAAAACAGAGGCAGAAACAGAACCACGTTATGCGGTAAATATCTATGATCCTAACGTTACCCTAGCCACAGATCGTATAGTTAGTAAAGATTTAGACAATGATGGAGAAAAGCAATATGCTGAGCTAAATTCTATAAGTGATTTAACTATGCAGAATTTTTTAGCACCACATTATAGGGACTCATACTACGGTAAAGAAGATAATCAAAATTATGCACATGCTTCGCGCTTTTTTATGGCTCCTGACAATTTTTATGAGCAAGGTTTTGATGAGACATTAGATAAGCGAACCGTCAAGGTATTCCTATCCGAGGAAGAGTTATCTAGTCCCTTAACATTTTATCATTTTCTGAGTGGTGGACACCTTTCTAATGAACTAAGAGACAGATTAGATAGATGTGGCACGCGTGAAGAAAGGTTTGCATTGCTCTCCACCAAAGGCCATTATAAAAACGGTGTTCCAGGCATTGTCAAAGCGATATCTAACAATCACGATGGGACAATAGAAAAATGGGGGAGATTGGCACTAGAAGAATATGAAACAGGAAATTTGACGAGGGAACAGATAAAAAAGCTATTTACTTTTCTCACTCTTGAAGATCAACCCGAATCTCGTGCTTTCTATAGCGCGTTTAGCAATAGCAAGCCAACTACGCTACGAGCTTTGGGTCTTCTATTGTTAGAGGCGCGAGAAGAAGAAGCGTTGACAAATGATGAACTAGCTGATCTGCTTGCTATTCGCCCCAATAGCGATGGCAGAAGTTGGAGCTTTTCCAGAGCACACATTCAGAATCGCATAAAGAATATCTCAATTTTTGGATCGGTACTAGTAAAAGCGCATCAGCAGCAGTGGTTGAGTAGTCAGCAGATCGAAGAGCTGCTTATTTCTATTTATGATAGATCCTCGCTTTTTAGCGAAATATTGGAAAGTGGTGAATCCGATGCCATACAGGCATTTGGGAATGTATTGATAGATCTTCATGCAGCAGGCGCATTAACCCTTGAGCAGGTAGGATATTTACTGGCAGATGAAGATAGTCATGGTGAGCCTGGATTTTTTAGGGTGCTAAAAGGGAATAGGCCTGAGGTAGTAAGGGCATTAGGGCAGGTGTTTATAGAAGCGTATAAAGCTGGGGCACTAACCATCAAGCAAGTTGAAAATTTATTAGCAGCTAAAAATAAGAATGAAGTACCTGGTCTTTATGAGGCGTTGAAGAACTCAAATACCAGTCCAAATACAATACAAGAATTTGGAAAGCTTGTAGGGAGCATGGAAAGAAATGCCAGATTGCTTGATACCTGGCAGGCTTTAAAAGCATTAGTGAGTTTGCTAAATGCAGTTCATCCTAACTTAGAAGACATGGATGAGCCGATTAAATGGTTAGAAGATAGTGAGATGCTAGGTCTTCATGGGGCGCTAATTAGAAATGAAAATTTATCAGTAGCCGAAGCATTTTGGGATGTGGTGCAAGATATCAAAAATTACAATCGAGGACTCACTAGTTTAGATATAGAAAAGATACTAGCTGTCAAGGATACGTTTGGACTTCCGTTGCTCTTTAGTAAATACACGATTTCCTATATTGTATCCGCCGAATTGGAGGAAGAGGATATTGAAAAAGCAGGTGAAGCAATATTTGCGTGGGGACAAATGGTGCGGCAAGCTTATAGAATGAAGTGGTTAAACGATGAACAGCTCTCAAAAATATTAAACCCAGATGTGATTTTTGAGCCTCATGCGCCCGCACCCTATTTACAAAACCTTTTTGATCGCGTTTTGAATAAGAGAGAAGCTTCTTCAAAAGAGTTGGCGGAGCTAATGTCATATACACATTTACTGCAAGAGATACAGCCGAGCAAAGCAGTGAAACGATCCTTATATGCTTCACTAGCATCAAAGGTCCATGAAAATATTTTTTGGATTATTGAAAAACCAACTTCAGATTTTACTCAATTGGCCAATCAGCACCCTCAAGAGGCGCAGGCATTAAAGGATATTGTGAATATTCTAAGAGAATAGCATATAAAATATTTATCCTTTCATGACATTATATTTTATATAATTTTTTAATCTGTGAAAATTAATTTTCCAATGAAAAATATACCATTTTTCGAGAAATTAAAGATCAAAAATACATTTTGAAATTATTAAAGGATGATTTTATAATGAAAAATGCACTGCCAATTAATTCGGGTCAACCACATCTGCTACCAAATATCGACAATAGACAGCAGAATGGCTCACAAAAATTTCCCAGGATATCCAACACCTTATTTAAAGATAAAACTGAGGAAAAGCAATTCTTCAGCAAGAATTTTGAACTTTTTCATGAATTAAGCACACTGCGTACAGCTGTAAATTTAAGCCGAGCGCAGAAAATTAATATTCCTTCGGGAGTACATATTCCCAGTATAGCGAACTTACTTGGAACACTAGAACAATCTAGAGGTGGACTAGAAATCCTGGTAAATCTGGGCCTGTTAACAGAAAAGCAGCTTGGCAAAGCGCAGCTAAAATCAGCGCACATAAAGCATCTTCTTTCTAATGGCGTAATACTGCATTTAGTCTCTGGGGCTAAAATTGATCTGCAAGCTTTATCGCATGTTCCAGAAAATTGTGTTACATCGGGAATTCTAGAAGTTATGAACTTTGCCGAAGATTTGGATAACAGTAAGGAAATTATCGCCAACATGGTAAACAGTGAGCTTTTTGTAAATATTTGTAGCGGTATTCATTTCAGAACTCCATTACATGAAGCAGCTAGCTGGGGGTATTCTGATATAGTCACGATGCTACTTAAAAACGGCGCAGAAGTATCGCTGAACGTGAAAGATAGAAATCACCAAACACCGTTAGAGATAGCTGAAGCAGAAGGCCACAGGGAGATAGTGGCAATTTTACAGAAGAATACAAAAAAATTGGCTCACAATTTATTTTCAATGAAGACCGCGTAATGTTTATTAATCACACGAAACCAGGTGTTTACACTTTCAAGTACAGTGCCTATAACGAAATTAAACATTATTCTGGCCATGGCAGAAAACCCGAGCAATGTCGAAAGGTTAAGACCTATCGCAACAGAAGTGTTGGTATAAGTCATTAGCAAAAAATATACCTATACTTGAGGATTTCAGGTAAAGCGGAATGGTAGGTAAGACGCTAGCGAGGCTAGAGTTGAGCAAAGAGGAGCTTGAAATACTAGAGAGGGGCTCGAAAAGCCTAGTAGAGCTTGTTTAAGCTCTACTAGGAAACAAGCAATTGAAGCATCTTCATGGCTTACGAGATGACCAATGGAATCTGATAAAAGGCTTATTGTCAGGTCAGGTAGGGGATGTAGGGATAAGTGAAAAAGACAACCATCTGCTTGTTGATGCAGTACCGTATCGCTATCGCACGGGGCCCCTTGACGACAGGAGTGAAATCAGCAAAGCTGGAACAACTCAATGACTCGTTGCAGGAGCTGCTCAAGTCAATCGACAGGGTCAAGACGTCAGCCTAAAGTATGAGTCTATTTTTGACGCAGGCACGTACAGGCGAATTGCTACAGAAAGAAAATTAGAATGAAAAAAACAGATAAAACGGTTGGCTCTCGCAAGGAAGCATTGAGCAGCTTAGCAGTAGACATGATGCAGACACGTGGCTTTTCAGCGTTGGGCTTGCGAGAACTCGCGCAGGCCGCCTGCATACAAGCAGCAAGTCTTTACAGCCATTTCGATTCGAAGAATGCAGTCGCCCTCCAAGCGATGGCTTTGTATTCCCAGCGAGAACGAGAAGAGCTGGCAGAAATCGATCAGGCACCAGCAGGAAATGTTCGCCTTCACCGCTACGTTCAGATGTTCAGTAATACATTGAAAGACGAACGCCGCCTCTGCCTCGGACTAATGTTGGCGGTCGAGCGCAACTCACTACCCGAAGAGGTAATGCAAGAAATTCGCCTATTTGCCACGCAGAACATGGATTGGTTGGCCACCGCATGGGACCTTGGGCGATCTGATAAGAGCATTGTGTCGACGCTTACCGGTGTCGCTGTCGCACCGATTATCTTCGGCTCGGCAGAAGGCATCATGGCGTTCTCACTGCTGCAAACTGACCCTCCAGCAATATTCGAAGAACATCTCTTGCGCTTGCTTGGCGCACTCGGAGTGCAATCAGAATAAGGAAAATCGAAAAGGCATAAACGCAACTGACTACTTGACATGATTTGAAACTCAAGGCAACCTAACGTTCGTTAGCTTTTTGTTTCATAACTTTGAGGAAAAATCATGATTTTAGAAAGAGAAGTTACGCGGCAATGGAATGGAACAGGTATCAACGGGATGCTTGTTTCAAATGTGTGGGATGAAAATGGGGATGGAAGTTATTTTGTGCGCTTCAAGGCCGGTGCACGTTTTCCGTTACACGATCACAATGGGTGGGAACAAATCTTGATGATCGAAGGAACCATAAAATTCGGCGAAGTGGAATTGCATGCTGGTGATTGCCTGCTGCTACGCAAAGGTGAGCAGCATGCCGCTCTGGCGCTGACCGATGCGATGTTCTTTGTCGCTCATCGTGGTGGCATTGAGATTATCAATTAAAGACCGTCGGCTGTGTCCGTTAGAAGGTCATTTGTTAAAAAGCAGCCATCTTCTCAATTCGGTGCATCAATTTTCAAACGATGGCATGTATCAATTTACATGTGCTGCTGACAACTGCAGCTACTACGACCGCTGCTGACTTCTCGCTCCAGCTTCCGTCGTCGCCCTTTCAGGCATGAGTTCGGTTTACATTGAAATTAACAGTAAGAACGGTATAACCGCTTAGATTGTTCGAATTTCAAGTTCATTTTGAAATGCACGCTGGAGAGCTTCACGGCCTGCTGCTGTAGTGTCAGGAGAGAAGTACAGATCCAAATACTGCAACTGTGGCAACGTATGGAGATGGGTAAGGCCTGCATCAGTAATATCGGTACTGCCTAGATTCAAATGCCGCAATTGCGGCAATGCGCTCAGATGGACAAGACCTACATCACTAATTCTGCAGGAACTTAGATCCAAATGTCGCAACTGCAGCAATGCACCGATATGCGCAAGACTTCCATCACTAATCCAGCAAGAGCTTAGATTCAAATGCTGCAACTGTGGCAATGCACTCAGATGCATGAGGCCTGCGCCATGAATAGAGCAACCGCTTAGATCCAAATGCTGTAATTGCGGCAATACACTCAATTGTTCAAGATCCGCATCTTTAATATGCTTACAGTAGCGTAGATTCAAGTGCTGCAACGGACGAAGTTGTGCGAGGCGTGCAATCACAATTCCCCTGCATCGGCTTAGATCCAAACGCCGCAACTGCGGCAGTGCACTCAGATGCACGAAGCCTGCACCACTAATAGAGCAGCCGCTTAGATCCAAATACTGTAGCTGCAGCAACGTACTCAAATGTGCGAGGCCTGAATCCGTGATATGGCAGTCGCCTAGCTCCAAATCCTGCAACTGCAGCAATGTACTCAAATACGCAAGGCCTGCATCGCTAATATTATTCTGACCTTTTAAATTCAAATACTGCAAGTTTAACAATGCACCCAAATGCACAAGGCCTTCATCCGTAATACGGCTGCAGTTGAGTAGATTTAAATGCTTTAAATATCGCAATGTCCTCACATTCGCGAGGCCTGTATTATTAATATAATGGTTATTGCTAAGATTCAAATGCTGTAAGTGCGGCAATGTGCTCAGATGCGCGAGGCCTATCCCTGCAATACGCTCGCCGCACATTAGATTCAAATGTTGCAACTGTTGCAATGTGCTCAGATGCACGAGGCCTACATCCGTAATACGGCCACAAAAGCTTAGATTCAAATACTGCAACTGCAACAACGTGCCCACATGCGCGAGCCCTTTATCCGTAATGCCGCAGCTCATTAGATTCAAATGCCGCAAGTGTGGCAATGTATTCAGATAAACAAGGCCTCTACCTGTAATACGATCGCAGCCTATTAGCTCCAAATGTTGCAACTGCAGCAATGTGCTCAAATGCCTAAGTCCTGCATCCGTAATATTGTCGCAGTGGTTGAGCTCCAAATGCCGTATCGATACAGGCAAATTTTGCAAATTATGATCAGTAAAATTTTTTCCTTTAAGCGTTATGCTATAAATTCCCTTGCCATGAAACTTAGTACGTGAGAAGAGATTTATAACTTCTTGGAGCTCATCGTTATTTTCAACTGTGACTTTAGCTTCTTTAATGGCCACCGCATTGAAATACTTGTTGAGTAGCCGCAAGTTCTTATGCTGTGAGCTGTTTAAATACATCATGACCTCTTCAAATACTTCCAGAGGAAGCTTTTGAAGGGTTGATGCCTCTTTTTCTGACGAATTTAACAACGGCTCAGAATTAGTAATCGTTTCACTGGTGCTTTGGATGCATTGATTCTCAGTTTCTACAGAGGTGTGCCGTATTTGGTAACTATCAGTGTTAGTAACTTTAGTCATACCCAATTCCTTTAATAAACCTCGACATACGCTTCTGAGTACTTCAAATTTCGCTGACTATACGATAAGAAATAGGACAGTAATTTATATCAAGCTCTATATTTAGAAATGCAGGGGTTAAAACCGGATAGTTTGAGAATCGTTTTATTTTCTATCTCAAGCGCGATCCTCCCCGCCCACGCTTTTCAAGTAATGCACTGTTTTCGATGCACGGAAATATCGCTGGAAAGCCTTTTTTAAAAAGGGTTTAGCGTATAGAGAGCTTCAAAAAGTGATGGGTTTTAACGCAAATTGAGGCGCTACCCTTTTTACCTTCAGCATACCCTCCGTAATTGCTAAGAAATCCGCTTTTTGGGTGCAGATCAGTACTCTGTAAGAGGCCATCCATGTCTAAAACTAAAACAAGCCGCTACAATGTTTCCGAACATCTGCGTACCGAAGAAGAAATGGCGCTGTTCCTAGAAGCGCTCAATGCGCGCGAGCTGCTTGATCGTTTGCAAGAGAAAATTGATATCAAGGTCCATCTGAATACGGTAAAAAACGCGCTCAAGCGCGCAGAATAAATCACTCAGGCTTTTCTTCGATTTAAAATCGTCGCAGCTCTCCTATAGTTACCCCGCGTAATGTAATGATTCGACCCAATCTGTCTGGTAGTGTTGGGGTTAGTGCCCATGCGCGCTAACTTAAGCCAAAAGATAGCCTGTTCATGGAAAAAATCCCCTTTTTTCGCTTAACTTTTTGTACAGTTTAGCGACAATATGTTCTGGTCTTTGGCTTAAGTTAGCGCGCATGGGGTTAGTGCCTCACCCCAGCTTATGGAAAATGGTAGGTTTGGGTGAGGCACGAACTCCAACACACGCGCCTAAACATGATGATTACTTACTTCGGCACTGGAACATGGTTGACCTTTCTCTCGCCCTTCTGGCCAAGTGCCGTGGGCGCAGTTTGCTCGCTGTACTGTTTAGGTGAAACCTTGAGCTTGCGACAAAAGTTATCTTCCTTTCTGATCGGGGTCGGTAGCGCTGTTTTTGTTGCTCCCGCTATCATCGAAATCTTTGCTATCACTGGCCCTAAAACACAGATTTGTATTGATTTTCTGGTTGGGCTGTTTGCGCTGGCAATAATCAGTCAAATATTTAAGGAAATTCAATCCGCTGATTTAATCGGTGCTCTTAAGCACCGCTTTTTTCGAGATTCCTAATCATGAGAATACTTGCTTCTGTTGCCTATGGCATCATCTTTTTATTTAGTACTTGGATCGTGCTAAATCCAAGGATTCCCACCAAAATTTTAGGTACAGCTGGTTTTTCTGGCGTTGCACTGGGCGCTTTCCTGTCTATCGTTGCCCCTGCGCGCTATAACGCTGAAATCGAACCTGCAGAACTTGTGCTAGCGCTCTCTGCAGCCGTGTTGAACGGATGGTTTTTCTTCCACTGGATGCGAAGAAGGATGAGTAATGACGGCATTTGATGATGCTTTTGCGCAGACGATCGGTCGAGAAGGCGGCTATTCTGCCCACCCGAACGATCGCGGGGGGGCAACTTTGTATGGCATTACTGAGGCGGTAGCGCGTGCGGAAGGTTATCAAGGTTCAATGCAATCGATGCCGCTATCGTTGGCCAAAACGATCTATCAGCGCCGTTATTGGGAGCCACTCGGCCTCGAAGCCATCACTATGCTATCGACAGCGGTTGCAGCCGAGTTATTTGATACTGGCGTCAATGCAGGCACAAGCGTAGCAGCGACATTTTTGCAACGCGTGCTCAATGCCTTAAATGTTCAGCAGGCTGACTATCCCGATTTAATCGTGGATGGCGTAATTGGAACAGTAACCATTAATGCACTGGCCTCTTTTCTGCGCAAACGTGGTGCGCAAGGCGAGCAAGTATTGTTAAAAGCGCTCAGTAGCTTACAAGGCGCCTATTACATTACGCTTGCTGAGCTCCGGCCACTGAATGAGGCTTTCACTTTCGGGTGGTTAGCGAATCGAGTGTAAATAGGGTGACGCGCTAACACAGAGGGGATCGCAATGTTTAACCTGCTCAAAGCGGCAATGGGGAGCGTGGTAGGAAAATACGCTGTGGCGTCGGTACTCGGCGCTGTGGCCGGCATCATGTTGGCGTCACAACTTTACTTTGACCCACGTCTCGATGAAATTCGGATTGCCAGCGCCCAATATCAAGCTAATCTAGTGACTGCAAATGCAAAATTGGCTGCTGCCCAAAATAAAGTAGTTAGCCGCATCGAAATCCAATATCGTGACCGCATCAAGGTTGTGAAGGAAAAAGGCGACACCATCATCAAGGAAGTGCCCATTTATGTCACCCACGAAGATACTGCCCATTTTGGCGTTAATGCTGGCTTCGTGCGTAGCTACAACGCCGCATTCACCGGTACTTCTGCCGGACCTTCCAGCGAACTTGACCGAAAACCCGCCGGCATTCCGCTTACTGAGATTGCCGACACCGTCGCCTTCAACGCCAGCGTCTGCCGGCAGTGGCGAGAGCAAACCTTAGGCCTGCGAGCTTTATATCGACAGTTACAGCAGGCGCAGCAATCGGCAATAGATTCGAATTAAACAATTCAGTTAGGAAGGTCCTCCAATTAACTGAGCAAAATCCGCCTCTTTTAGCAACATGGCCTTGCCCCCAACACGATAGGATTGTTTTGGCCAATCGCCCTGCACCGCCTCTAGACCAGACACTACTTCCATTCCTGCGAGTTCTTTCGTAAGCGCCGTTTTGCGTGTTGCTGTCGTAGGCCCTAAGAGAATCATGCGCAAATAGGGATCGCCGCTATCCGGCAGAACAGGCATACAACGTAGCACCACGCGGCTTAACTCTTACAAGATTGTCGCTCTATTGGCAGCATCTTTTTCGCAGAGTGCATTACACAAACGCTGCCACAAAGCTACCGATACAAGCTCCAACGCATCACCTGCATCCTGGTTATCCAGCACAACAATCCGATCTTTAGGCGGATTGATCTGTTCACCACCCTTCAACTGTACCGGCACCGTCACTGAATAGCTCAAGCATAATTTTGGTTTATTGTCCATCGACTGCCAGAAATTCCCCAGGCTGTTGAGCTGCTCTTGTGGTGGGATCACGCGGGTATAGGACCCGGGCAGATTAGCAAATGTGCGCCGGCTCAGTACAGCATTCAAGACCCGGTTCATTGCCCTGGACGATTCACTATCTGGCTTGTCATGTTTTGTGTCTTGACTATTTCCAGGCCAATAGATAAACAAATAGCAGCAACGCACATGTACGAAGCCAGGCGCAAATTTCCCAGTTGTATCGTTATAGCGGCGGCTTTCTCCGCTACGCAACTGTGAGTCTTCCTGAATTTAGGTATTGCAATTGTGCCAAATTTTTCTATTTTTAATGGTCTGAAATATTGGATCAGGGTCGTACGGAGAAGCAATAGCAATTTTATCCACAAATACTGTTCATAACTCCGTTGAAAAGTACGTATGATCTCTCTTAATGCCACGCAGAACAATTACGCTAGTGCGCTACGGCCAGACAAATCATGAGCGAGAAAGTAGACGAAATGAGCAATGCTAACGCTGCATTCATTATCAATGAAGGAATATTTGATGCTCTACATTCAACAAATGTGAGCTGTTATCAATGTGAATTTGATAATACGCATTATGAGGATTTGCTCTTTACTCAACATGAAATTGAATATGCCCCATTTCTAAACCGAGCAGTCATTAAAAGAAAGGCAGAATTTTTTGCAGGGCGTTATGCTGCGCAACAGGCTATGAAAAGACTGAAGGTAGAAAAAAACTCAGTGGGAATTGGTCAACATCGTAATCCGGTCTGGCCTGCCAGTCTTGTGGGCTCGATTACACACACCACAACACAAGCGATTTGTGCGATAGCTAGAAACACGGACTATAAAAGCCTGGGTATTGACCTAGCAGACCAGATATCAGTCGCAACAGCAAATAATATTAAAGATCAGATTATTCAAACCCATGAGGCAGAGACTTTAAGCAAGCTCCCCCTGTCATTTGAGCAATCGCTAACGCTTGCTTTTTCCGCAAAGGAAAGTTTATTTAAAGCGCTCTATCCTCATGTTGGGTTCTATTTTGAATTCTATGTAGCTGAAATATGCGAAATAGAAATGAAAACCCATACATTTTTAATGAGACTCACTCGAGATCTTAACGACCTTTTAATCAAAAATATGGTTTTTCAAGGTCGTTTTAAAATGCAATCAGACACCATTTTTACATCGATTTATATCATTTAAAACAGGTATCGGTAGAGATTGTACGATACCCGCTTGAAATGCCTCAACCATCTTGAATGTTGACAAGACTCGAATTTTGTCAGTCTATCTAGAAAAGTTTGGCATGACTGCCTCACTATTGTGCAAAGCACACGAAAAGCATAGAAACCCTCCGCGGTTGATCCTGAACCAATCTTATTTTTCCGAAAATCTCAATAAATAACCTGATTCCCCCTCCTTCTTTTTGCCTCTAGTGTTCGCCTGAACCCTGTTTTCTCTCGAACACTTCACTTTGAGTTAAGTGCCATGAGACGTTTGCTGATCGTTCATCGGCGCGGCTTTTTTGCTGCGGATGGTTAAAAAATAAAATGAATAATGACAATTATGCTCTCACAGATCACAGCAAGGATGAGCAAATCCTGGCAGCCCAAAGAAAAAGCGCAAAACCGTGCAAAAATGTGTCTGAGGCAAGCAAAAGGTTGGAGAGGAAAAGGGAAATGCAATCAGGCCTTTTTTACTATCTCCCCTTCTTTTTTTATATCGTTGATTGTCGGCTGCGCGCTCTTTATGGAATCGATAGATGAAACCATTATCGTAACTTCACTTCCCATAATTGCGTTGGATTTCGGAGAAAACCCCCTTGCACTAAAATTGGCGTTAACAGCTTATTTTGTTAGCTTGGGTGTGTTTATTCCCATTTCTGGCTGGATAGCAGATAGATTTGGCGCCAAATATGTATTTTGTACAGCTATCCTTATTTTTATGGTTGGCTCCATACTTTGTGGTGTATCGAGTTCTCTTGTCTATCTCGTCGTCGCGCGTTTTTTGCAAGGAATTGGCGGCGCAATGATGATACCCATTAGCCGCTTAATTATTTTTCGCAGCGTACCAAAGACGGAACTCATACGCGCCTGGAGTTATCTAATTATTCCTGCGCTAATTGGGCCTATCATCGGCCCGCCGCTCGGTGGACTTATTACCACTTACCTGAATTGGCGCTTTATTTTTTTTATTAATGTTCCCCTCAGCCTGTTGGCTATCGCTTTCGCAACACGCTGCATCAAAGATATAGATAAGCCCACACAGGCTATTTCTTTCGATTTCGTAGGCTTTACACTGCTTGCGCCAGGTTTGAGTTTCTTGATGTTTGGGCTCACGACGGCTGGCCAGCACTTTGTGTCGTCGCAATTATCCTTTGCCGTGCTCAGCTTCGGCGCTTTATTAACGGGAATTTATTGCATGTATGCAAAACGTGCCGCCCATCCCTTGCTTAACCTCTCCCTTTTACGTGTGCACACTTTTCGCATTGGGGTATTGAGTGCAGTGTTGCTTCGCACAGGCCTCGGTGCGCTTCCTTTCTTATTGCCGTTGCTATTACAACTAGGCTGCGGGATGGATCCATTCCACTCAGGTATAGTAATGTGTACCGCCGCGATAGGTGCGTTGTTTATGAATACCCTCGTACCCAGAATCTTGAAGCGCTTTGGCTTTCGCATGGTATTAACGATCAATGCCATTCTGATAGCGGTCTCGATAGCTGCTATTGCAGGATTTAACGAACACACTTCGTATGCGGTAATGATGGCGATTCTGCTAATAAGTGGCTGTTGCCGCTCGCTGCAACATGCCAGCCTAAATTCGATTTCCTATGCAGAAATCGAATCAGGACAAGCTAGCGCAGCGACCAGTCTCGAATCCGTTGCTAAAAAACTATCGCTTGGGTTCGGTGTGACAGTGGGTGCTTTTATTTTGGAAGTACCCAGTTTTTTACAGGGGCATCATACAATCGCAATGCAGAATTTTGAGCAGGCTTTCATCATAATCAGTCTAATTACCCTGTCATCCTTGTTTTATTTGATTAAATTACCAAAAGGTGCGGGGGATACAATAGTCTGTCGCTAGAGTAAAATAGGCATTTTTCTATAAAAAATAAAAAAATTTACATTTTTTCTTATAATGAGCTTGGTTCTAGACAAAATATTGCTTATATTTCGCGCTGCTCCACAGTTAACAACGCAGCGGCTGTAGCTCAGTTGGATAGAGTACTTGGCTACGAACCAAGGGGTCGT
>JASSUD010000065.1:0-15200 GCA_031963225.1 Mycoavidus cysteinexigens | reverse complement strand
ATACTATACCTTCAGTATTTTACGTTAGCGCTTATGGGCACGAACCCCAACATGCGCACCACTACCTTCTTGAAGACCAGCCTACAAACTTCAAAAATACAGATTAAAAGTCCGTGGTATGTATGCTGGGGTTCGTGCCTCACCACCAACCTACCGTCCTTTGCTTTTTGATATAGATAAGCAGGGTTTTAAAAAGGCGGTGGCGTATATCTTAGAGCCAATACACCACTACATACAAACCAAGCCACACTACATCCACGAAGTGCCAATACCAAGCTGCGCCTTCAAAAGCAAAATGATGCTCTGCGCTAAAGTGACCACGTATCAATCGCAATAAAACCACACCGAGCATCAAAGTGCCAAGCGTTACATGGAAACCGTGAAAACCTGTAAGCAAGAAAAATATGGAGCCATACATGCCAGAAGTTAGCGTGAGATTTAAGGCGTGGTAGGCATGAAAATATTCAAAACCCTGCATAAAAAGAAAGATCAGCCCTAAACCAACCGTTGCTGCTAGCCAGAATATGGTGCGCTGGCGGTGGTTTTCGCGTAAGGCGTGGTGCGATAAGGTAAGCGTAACTCCTGAAGTGAGGAGCAAAGCGGTATTGATGGTGGGAATAGGCCAAGGAGTCATCGCTTTAAAGGTAGCGAAAGCCTCAGCAGGCCCGGAGTTGGGCCATATGGCTTTAAATTGGGGCCATAGCAGTTGATGATCTATATCTGCGAAGGAAGGGTTAGCAATAGCTCTGGCATAAAAAAGTGCTCCAAAGAATGCACCAAAAAACATCACTTCAGAAAAAATAAACCAGCTCATGCTCCATCGATAAGAGCTATCGACAGCTTTGCCATATTGCTTGTCTTCCGATTCAGCAATTGACTTACCAAACCAACTCCAGAGTACAAAAAACAAGCAGGCTAGCGTTGCGCCAAAAGTCATGGGTGCCCAGGCATTTCCATTAAGCCAAAATGCAAGAGACAACATAATGCCCAGCAAACTGCATGCCGCAGTAATAGGATAGCTAGAAGGTGCAGGCACAAAATAAGCTGGAGGCGCCTTGGATGAGGCGTGAACCGGTGGGGTGCTCATAAGTATTTGAAGACGCGAAAAATCAGTGAAGATAAGTGATGATTGTTGGAGGAACCATTGAAGACACGCCCTAGGTCCATGTACGCAAGGCTACACGCACCAGTGCTCCCAAAATCATTACAAATACAATAAGGCAAAAAATCGCTGCAATTAAAACCTGAAGAGGGTGCTGCGTGAAGTCGCGCTCGAGATCACGTTTTTTACGCACGCCAAAAAATGACCAGGCTACCAATTTAAGAGAAGCAAAAAACCCTGTTATTTGGGTGATGCAAAGTGCAAGAAAAGAAGTCATGAGCGTTATTGCCTAAGCGTATTATTTTACCGACGGGGGTGTTTCAAACGTATGGAAAGGTGCTGGGCTGGGAACGGTCCATTCCAGACCTTCTGCTCCTTCCCAGGCAAGCGCATCCGCGCGTTTAAGAGGAGTGCCTGATAAGGCTGGAAAGTAAGTAGGCAGCACTACCCAGAACAGAAAATACACTTGAATGAGGCCAAAGCCGAACGCTCCAAGCGTAGCAAGCTGGTTAAAGTCGGTGAACTGTGCTGGATAGTCTGCATACCGGCGAGGCATACCCGCTAACCCAAGGAAATGCATAGGGAAGAAGGTGATATTGAAAAAGATAAGTGATCCCCAGAAATGGATGCGGCCTCGTGTTTCATTGTAGAGATAACCTGTCCATTTTGGAGACCAGTAATACCAGCCTGCAAAAAGTGCGAATAGTGAGCCTGCAACTAGCACGTAGTGAAAGTGGGCGACCACATAATACGTATCGTGTAGCGGTACATCGATCGGAGCGATCGAAAGAATCAGGCCTGTAAATCCGCCAATGGTGAAAACGAAGATGAAGCCAATGGCAAACAGCATAGGGGTTTCAAATGTCAGTGACCCCCGCCACATGGTGGCGACCCAGTTAAACACCTTGACCCCAGTAGGCACTGCGATCAGCATCGTTGCATACATGAAAAACAGTTGACTGGTGACCGACATGCCTGTTGCAAACATGTGATGGGCCCAGACTATGAATGACAATAATGCGATAGAGGACGCGGCATAGACCATCGAGCTATAGCCAAAAAGCGGCTTGCGAGCGAAGGCGGGCACGATCTGCGAAATAATGCCAAAAGCCGGCAAAATCATGATGTATACCTCGGGATGTCCGAAGAACCAGAAAAGATGCTGATAAAGCACTGGGTCGCCGCCCCCGGCAGCATTGAAAAATGAGGTGCCAAAGTGCCTATCGAATAGCAACATCGTAATGGCGCCAGCAAGTACGGGCATAACGGCTAAAAGTAGGTAGGCAGTTATGAGCCACATCCATACAAAGAGCGGCATTTTCATGAGCGTCATGCCGGGTGCGCGCATGTTCAAAATGGTCACAATAATATTGATTGCACCCATAATGGATGAAGCACCCAGGATGTGTACGGCAAAAATCGCTAGATCCATACCTGCGCCCATCTGGATGGATAGAGGAGCGTAGAGCGTCCAGCCTGCTGCAGTAGCACCGCCAGGAACAAAAAAGGAGAGAGAGAGCAGCAGCGCAGCGGGAGGAAGCAACCAAAAGCTGAAGTTGTTCATCCGCGCAAAAGCCATATCAGGCGCGCCAATTTGCAGCGGAATCATCCAGTTTGCGAAACCAACAAAAGCCGGCATGATCGCGCCGAACACCATGATGAGACCGTGCTGCGTGACAAGCTGATTAAAAAATTCAGGTTGCATAATTTGCAGCCCAGGCTCAAAAAGCTCAGCACGAATGAGCAGAGCCATTACGCCGCCGACCATAAACATCAAAAACGAAAAGAGCAGATACAGCGTGCCAATGTCTTTGTGATTGGTTGCATAGAGCCAGCGTCGCCAGCCGTGAGGGTGCGCGTGCGCCTCGTCGGAATGCGAGGAAGCTTGAAGAGTAGAGGACATAAAGTTTCCTGAATTCTGTTTTTCTGGAAAGTGAAGAGTCTATTTGTGCTGCTGAATATCTATTGTGCAGAAGCTGAAGAGCGTGATTTTCGATTGTGACGGCGGGCAGCTACTTGTTCCGTGTTGACTATCTCATTAGTCTTATGTGTCCAAGCATTGCGTTGGTAGGTAATGACTGCAGCCACATCCTGGTCACTTAATCGATGTCCCCATGGCGGCATCTGACCTCTGCCTTTGAGCACAATATCAATGTGATTTTCAATGGGTCCTGTGCTTACAGGGCTGCCGTCTATAGCAGGGAAGGGGCCAAAGCCTTCGCCTTTTGCACGGTGGCATACGGAGCATTGTGCCTCATACACACGCTGGCCGCGTTGCTTTACTAGCTCGAGTGTTTCAGAGGAATGAGCCGGCTGTGCTGCGAGCGTAGTGGATGCGCTTAAAGAAGCTTCGGTAGGCGTTTTTATGGTCTCGCTAGAGAGAGACGCTTTTGTTTCCGTGGATGCAATAGCTTTTGTTTGTGCAGCAGCCTGTATGGAGGATGTTCCTGCTTGGGCGCCTGGCTGGGCTTTAACCCATGCAGCGTAATCTTCTGCAGAAACTACTTTCACAACCACAGGCATAAACGCATGGTCTCTGCCGCACAGTTCTGCACAAAACCCTCTATATGTTCCTATTTTTTCAGCCTTGAACCACGTATCACGCACGATGCCAGGGAATGCATCTTGTTTGACTGCAAATGCGGGTACATACCAAGAGTGAATGACGTCTGCAGCAGTAGTAATGATGCGTATTTTTTGGTTGACTGGCACGACGAGTGGATTATCGACTTCCTGCAAATAGGTATCTGATAGCGTCCGGCCAGTAGGATCAGAGGCCAAGCGTGGATTGCGGGGCGAGCTGAGCGTAGAGATAAAATGAATGCCTTTGCCGGCGCCCTCTATATAGTCATAGCCCCATTTCCACTGATAGCCTGTGACTTTTACCGTGATGTCGGGGTTTTGTGTGCTTTTCATCGCAATAATGGTGCGTGTGGCAGGTAGGGCCATCAGCATGATGATGAGCAGCGGTATGGCTGTCCAGATAATTTCAACCGTGGTGCTTTCGTGAAAGTTCGCTGCAGTATGGCCTTTGGATTTGCGGTGCATCACGATCGAATAAAACATCACGCCGAAAACACCGATAAAAATCACGCCGCAGATGATAAGCATCAGTGTATGCAGTGCATAAATATCACGTGCAATGGCGGTGACGGGTGTTTGGAAATTCAACTGGTTGACGCCTGGGCCGCCTTCGAGACTGTTTACCGCATGCGCTAATCCGGTAAAAAAACTGGCGCATAAGCCAAAGCGCACAGCGAAGCGAAGCATTCGGCTGGTCACATCCCTGATAAAAATTGGCTTGGCGATAGACATCATATTGACCAGAAAATGGAAAAGACGGGCTGATTTAAAACGAAAAAGCATAGCGGTTATGTGTTGAAGGGCTCTTGGGGGCGAGCCAAGGTGAATACAGGTTGTATCTGTACAGATGCTTCTTTGTAGCTGCAACAGAGAAATATCCTGTCCTATGGCAGTGTTCAAACCCTCCTATGATAGCTTTTTCTTCGAAGCTATTGTGTTTGAGCACTACTTTGCGCCATGCTTACCTATATTAAAGACCGATTAGGATATAAAACTATGCCCCATTCTCATGCCGAACCGATAGCTTCTTCCACTTTATCTACCCAAAAAGCTGCATGCGGTACGGAAGCAGTAGCGTTACCGCTGGATTGCATTACCCTAAAACGCCCAGACGATTTGCATGTGCATTTGCGCGATGGGGACATGCTTGGCTGCGTGGTAGGGCATACAGCACGCCAATTTGGTCGGGCATTGGTTATGCCCAATCTCAATCCGCCTGTTACGACGACAGCTCAGGCAGGCGCGTATCGTGAACGGATTATGGCAGCGCTTTTTGCAGACACTAGCCTGAATCCCGAGAAGCATGCTTTAGATTTTCAGCCGCTCATGTCTTTATATTTAACAGAAAGCACTTCTGCGCAGGAAATTGAGCGTGCGCATAATAGCGGCTGGGTCCATGCAGTGAAACTGTATCCTGCTGGAGCCACCACACACTCTGATGCGGGCGTAAGAGACCTTTCTCGGTGTACAGCTGTATTAGAAACCATGCAAAAACTAGGCATGCCGCTGCTCGTGCACGGCGAAGTGACAGACCCGCAGATTGATCTCTTTGATAGAGAAAAAGTTTTTCTGGAAACCGTCATGATTCCACTGCGCCGGGATTTCCCAGAGCTCAAAGTGGTATTTGAACATATTACTACGCAAGAGGTTGCACAGTACGTTGAGCAAGCGTCTGCAGCGCCAGGGACTTTGGGCGCTACGATTACTGCGCATCATTTGCTCTATAACCGCAATGCCATTTTTCAAAATGGCATTCAACCGCATTACTATTGCTTGCCGGTTCTCAAACGTGAGGTGCACCGCCAAGCTTTGATACGCGCAGCGACTTCAGGAAACCCGCGTTTTTTCTTGGGCACAGACAGCGCCCCTCATGATAGAGAAGCGAAAGAACGTGCCTGTGGTTGCGCAGGCTGTTATACCGCTTTTCATGCGTTAGAGTTGTATGCGGAAGCCTTTGAAGCTGCTAATGCCTTGCATCGCTTAGAAGGATTTGCCAGCGAATACGGCGCGTTATTTTATGGTCTTCCCATGGCTACCCAAACCGTTACATTGCGCCGTCAAACTTGGACTTTGCCCGAGACGCTTAAGAGCGCTCAGTCAACACTCATTCCTTTACGTGCAGGCGGAACCCTTGCATGGAAAATCGATGAGTCTGTAAATAACTGATGTTAGGCAGGTATTCAAAAGGACTGTGGTATGCATGTTGGGGTTCCTTCGTCACCGCCAACCTACGCCTCAATGTAGGTTGGTTGAGGCGCGAACCCCAACATGCATACCATTTGCTTTTAATCTTTGCGCTCTGGTTATCAACAACGCACAGTTCTACAACGTGCGTAACATCAATAAACAAAAATAGGTTGGGAGATGACCTAAAGTCTTAATGAAGGACTGAGGTGTATAGCTCGCCTCAGTCTACGAATATTCGTGTTTTTAGTTGGGTTTTCTTTTTTAATTTCAATAACGAGGCTGAATCAGTTTTAATTGGCTTAACTGGTGCAGAAAATGAAGTAACTACATGCAATAGACCTCTATCGCTTCTCCGTAGCGGCGTTATTCCTCCCGGCTAGTGCTAGCGTACTGACATCAAAGGAATTCCCGGCAACAGGGCTTCGAAAGAGGTCTAGTCTCTTCTGCACCAGAAAATTTGATCTTCAATTTTCGAGGGGTTATGCCAGTTAAAATAGAAAATGCTGCTTCAGCCATTAAAGCAAGATATGGCTCATTTCTTTTAGGTCCAAGCCGTTCAGATTTTTCCCCTGCTAGAGCGAATCCTTCACTGTATAAGCGTGAATGTTTCCAAAAAAGTCCATTATCGTCAGAGATCCATCGAGGCGATAGCCAGAATCCTTACTTTCCTGAGGATACGGAGTCATGGAACCGATGCGCATCCCTAGGCGGGGATTTTCATTGGGCATTAACGCCTAAACAGGCAGAATTTATACTTATGTTATTCCCTAATAATATTGAAGCCCGCATTGCTACACAAAGAGAAGAAAATTTGCAGTGGGTATTGAAACACTATCCTAAAATGCAATTCTAAGAGCTTGTTTGAAGGCTTTTAATGGTTGTGTGGAGAATTAAGCCATAGAGGATGGTGTCGAGTTTTCTCTCGCTACCATCTTCCCTTTCCCTACATACGATAATTCTAGATTTTCTGGTATTGCAGGCTCCTCTTGGCTTAAATCGGGTCTTCTAGAATTATTATTCGGCGTTATTGGCGTTTGCGCATGTCTTGCAACCGGTTCTTGAATCTCTGCTCTTTCTTCTGCCGCCATTATTTTGTAGCTTGGCAGTATTATAAATGCGATGATAGGCACCAAAAGAAGGGGAGTTACTATAGGAGTATCAGAGCCAAGAAATAATAAACCGGCTAGGCAGCTTGCAGTCCCGCCCAAAATTATGCAGCATTTTGCAAATACATTATTCACTTCTGTCTGTGAGCGTGGTTCCGTCGACTCCCACAGGCTCTGCTGTTCAGTCTGTATTTGCGTAAGCAATGGCTGCCTTTCTGTTTCCTCGCTATCAGGAATAGAAATAATGGTATGCGCGCTGCCCATAGTGCCATATGGCTGGGTCAGAGGGTGTGTGCTAATAGAGTTCATCAGTGTCTTTCTTATCCATGTGAATATTATCTTATCTGTAAGATAAGAAATATTTTATACTAACATTTCTCCATACTGCTAATTATTTTCTCCATTATCCTCTACACTACGCCCTGGCAGAGTAGGTTAGGGCGTCGCTGCAAGGGGTGGTACAGCCCTTGTGGAGGAAAGTCCGGGCTCTTGGGACAGGGTGATGGCTAACGGCCATCCGTGGTGACACGAGGAATAGGGCAACAGAGAATAGACCGCCGATGGCTTATCACTGGACTATATAAGTAGTGCAGTGATGTAGATCAGGTAAGGGTGAAACGGTGCGGTAAGAGCGCACCGCAGCTGCAGCAACGCATGCTGGCATGGCAACCTCCACCTAGAGCAATTCCAAGTATGCGGATTGTTTTGAGTATGGACGTTTTGTAAATGTCAAACTTTACGAAGCTTTACCTGCTTAAAACGAGGCGAGTCCCGTCATATCCGCGGGTAGGGAGCTTGAGCGTACTAGCAATAGTGCGCCTAGACGAATGACGCTCACGTACAGAGCTGCGACAGTTTCGCGGCTGTGTATATGCACAAAACCCGGCTTATCGACTTACTTTGCCATTTCTTTTTTTGTTGGGCAATTGAGGACGCGCCCTATTATTTTCCAGTACATAGTGTGCCCTCGCACAACATGTTTCCTCACCATTTAAGCAAGAGTCCATAAAAACTATGACGGCTCAAAGCATGAAAACTTGGTTTGAGGGGCACCCCGCCCTCTCTAAACTATACGAAGGTATAGAGCAAACTAAGGCATTAGAGCGCGATCTAGCTGCGCTGTTGCCGGCGTATCTGATGCCCTATTTAGCGGTCGGATTGATTCGAGAGGGTAAATTGACCATCTTTGTTGCGCATGGAGCACAGGCTGCGCGCTTGCGCCACCTGGCGCCTACGGTACTTGAAGCGCTGTATCGACGCGGATGGGCGGTAGATAGCTTAAGAATTCGCGTGCGCTTACCCACAAACCAAGAGCATTCATCCCTAGGAAGCTTGTTTTACGCCAGTAGTGCATCACGACCAGCACATCAAAAAGAAGCCTGTTTAACACCTACTGCTTGGGAACATCTGCAAAACTGCAGCGCCCAACTCGATGCCTCCCCTTTAAAGCAGGCTTTGACCGCTATGGTTGAACGCCATCGTGCTTTGTCCTCTACGGATATCTCTCAAACTCAGAAATAGTGGTTAATTTTATTTAGCTAAGTGATGTTACGCAGGTATTCAATAATACCGCGGTATGCGTGTTGGGGTTCGTGCCCATGCGCGCTAACTTAAGCCAAAGACCAGAATATATTGTCGCTAAACTGTACAAAAAGTTAAGCGAAAAAAGGGGATTTTTTCCATGAACAGGCTATCTTTTGGCTTAAGTTAGCGCGCATGGGGTTCGTGCCTCACCCCAACCTACCTAGATGCATATGTAAAAGGGTTCTATCAAACTCCACCAACCATAAGAAAAGCAAAGAACGGTAGGTTGGTGGTGACGAAGGAACCCCAACACGCATACCACGGTCTTCTTGAATACCTGCGTAACCCCAGTTACCTAAGCGTGCTTTCTACTTCTCGCGCCAAACACAAATCCGCCCAAGCTTTAGCCTTATCAGGCAAATTGCGCAGCAAATAGGCTGGATGATAGGTGACGATCAGGGGTATTCCCTCGTAATGATGAACCTGACCCCGTAAAGAAGAGATAGTAGCTTTAGTCTTGAGTAAACTTTGCGCAGCTATGCGCCCTAATGCAATGATAAGTTTTGGGCGAATGAGAGCGAGTTGGCGTTGCAGATAGGGTTCGCACTGCGCAACTTCCTCGGGTAGCGGGTCACGGTTGCCAGGTGGGCGGCATTTAAGGACATTAGCAATATAGATGGCTTGCTTTCCGAGAGTTTCTTTATTTTCGCTCGGCTCATCCGCTCGCGTTAGTCCTATGGCATGCAGCATATTATTTAATAGTTTCCCCGCCTGACCCACAAAAGGTTCGCCCTGGCGGTCTTCTTGCGCGCCTGGGGCTTCGCCGATGAACAGCCAGTCTGCCTGTCTATATCCGGTTCCAAAAACAGTTTGAGTACGCGTTTCGCATAAACCACATAGCGTGCAGGCTTGCACACGCGCTTGCAGCTGTGGCCAATCTAGCTGTGCTACAGCGGTTTGCGTGCAATCTGCAAGAACAGCAGGGGATGCTTGAGGTAGTGCATCGATCTGATCTATTGGCGCGTTATGTGCTGATGCATCAGGTGTGCGTTGGGCCGAACGATTTGTATTAGCAGGGCGCTGCTTCCAGTAAGGTGCTAAACCTAACTCTTGAAGTTGGAAAGAAGAAAGAGGCATGGGTTTTAGTTATCCCATAAAAAACCGGAAAAGTGCAAAAACGAGCAGAGTGAAAAAAGCAGCCACGATGTCGTCAAACATAATGCCAAATCCCCCCTGGACATGCTTGTCAAAGTAATTGATAGGGGGAGGTTTAACCATATCAAAAAAGCGAAAGACTACAAAAGCAAGTGCTTGGCTCCAAAGAGACGCGGGCATGATAAAGAGCATAACTAGCCAGAATGCGACGACTTCATCCCAATTTGCTGCCCCGGGGTCTTTTACCCCTAGTTTTTTTGCCGTGTAAGCAGTGCTATAGATGCCTGCAATAAATCCTAAGGCAATAATGACCACCCAGCTAAGCGGGTTTAAGTAAGGATTTAATAGTAGAAAAGAGAGCCACCCCACCAAGGTGCCTATGGTACCTGGAATAAAGGGGAATAAACCGCTACCAAAGCCTAGAGAAATAATATGGGCTGGATGAGAGAACATGAAACGTAGCCCTAAACGCGGCAGGGGTTCTGACGCATTGGAAGGCAGGGGAGGGGAGGGCATGGAAGTGCTCATAAGATTCTGGTTTTTGTTTAACTAAAATGATCAAATCCATGGAAAACCTCTGTTAAAGGTCTGCCATTTTGATCAGTCCATAGAATGTTTGTCTGCGGTGAGCGCTCTTGCGAAATTGCTTCTGATAAAGGAGTGATTGTACCTATGCGCGTTAAAGGCAGAGATAAGTTGGTGCTGATTTGCTCCACCTTAGGGCGCATGGCTTTAGGGGCAGTAAAACACAACTCATAATCATCTCCGCCAGATAGGGTACACAAACGCTGTATAGATATAGGCTGCTGCGCCAGTGCCAAAGAGCGAGGAAGTTGGTCCACCGCAATAGCGGCTCCTACGTTGGAGCGCTGCACAATATGCGCTAAATCGCCCGCTAATCCATCTGATACATCAATAGCTGCATGCGCTATGCCTCGCAGTGCTAAGCCTAAGGCAATACGAGGCTCTGGCCATTCGAGTGCCCGACGTACAGCAGGCTTATATTTTTCCTCTACCGTCCATTCTTGACGGTAATCTCCGAGCGCCAAGCGGGCATTCCCTAAAATACCAGAAACCCAGACATCATCGCCGATAACGGCTGCGCCACGTTGCAGCGCAGCTTCAGGTTTAACGCTGCCAAATACCGTTAAACACAGTGTGAGCGGACCGGCTGTGGTGTCGCCACCTATTAATGTGCAGCTATGCGCATTGGCGAGTGCGAATAATCCATCGCTAAAAGCATCGAGCCAGGCTAAGCGAGCTGTATCTATAGGGTGAGGTAAAGAAAGCGCTAGGGTGAAGGCAAGGGGGGTGGCCCCCATGGCAGCTAGATCGGATAAATTTACTGCTAGTGCTTTATGCCCTAGAGAGCGAGGTTCTACATCCTCAAAAAAATGCCGCCCTGCGACGAGCATATCGGTCGATACCGCGAGATGCTCGCCTGGCAAGGGTGTGAGTAGTGCGCAATCATCCCCTATCCCTAATGCAACTGCCCGGCCTTTTTTTGCGCGACGAGTGAAATAGTGATCGATAAGGTTAAATTCGCTGGGGGGCATAGGGTAGAAGATGCTAATGGATATCTTGGCTTATTGCAGGGGAAAGGTTCTGCCCAACGGGTAGGGAGGGCTGGGCTAGCAATGCGCGGATGATAGAGGTCCAGAGTACCTGGTTTACTGCGGTGATAAATTCCCCGCCATAGTTAGCGCAATGCTCGGCAATTATGAACTCAAGACTATCTTTTGGGAATGCATTGTTAGTTGCCTCTTCAACCATAGTTTGATATTCAGGCAATGGGGCTGGCTCAAGCGTTTCTAATGCTTGAGGAATTACGGCCTCTGGTTTTGGTTCTAAAAGTGCTTTAGCGTACTCTACTAATCCAATATACCCAACCAAGTTGACCATATCGTGGCGGCGCATCTTACGAACTTCCTCGAGCGCCTCACTGGCTAAATTAAATGCATCGATTGAGAGACCAGATGCTTGTTTTTTGGCCAATATTCCTGGCATGCGCGCTGCTGCGCATACTTGGCCTGTTCGCCCCATTCCTCCTTTGCAATGCACGTATACATTTTTTCCTTGTTTTTGCGCGTCATTCATTTTATTTGCGACTTCTTCAAGCGTTTTATGTTTGATTGGAGCATGGTCTGGCGTGGATGCTCTCATCACTTCAATATCAGGGCTGACCTCTTTCAATTTTTCTTCATAAGAGGGGTGCTCTTGCTTTTCAGTTAAATCGATAACCAGTTTTATTTTTTGCTCTTTGCACAATGTGATAAAGGCGTTCATATTATCTGGCTCAGCCGAGTTGGGCATCATCCCGCCAATAAGCCTAGCTTGTGAAATAGCATCGGTGTGTATATGGTTCGCATTGAAGCCTTTTCCGTTTACCCTGACCATGGTTTTAGCGTTGATCAGACAGAGGACTCTTCGAAAAGTAGGAATACAGGTTGTATGGTCGCTTGCGTTAAACTTTGAATGTAGTTTGATGTAGTGCTCGCGGTATTCTTCAATAGAATGGCTGGAATCTATGCCATGGGTTTCTAGTGACTTTTTAATCTGATCATCTGTCTTACGTAGCCTCTTCCAGGATTGGAAGTCAGAATACAGCCGGCTTACGGGCGCAAGTGCTGCGCTTGTAAAGCGATTAGAAGCCTGCTTGGGCTCTATTGCTGCGTTAACAGGCGCATGTAAAGGCGCGTGCGATGTACGACGTGCTACTCCAGCAAACGTAGATTTAGAAGAGGTGGAGTAGGATCGGAAAGGATTTAGGTATCTTAAACCCCGCGCCATATGTTGCACATTTTCTGGGCTAGGGATAAGCATGCAAAATGGATATAGTGCAATCATAAGGCGTTCCTCCAGATTCTGTACTTTTACAGTAGGACAGAAGGCATACCTTCCGAGCTGTACTACGAAATCATGTTTTAGTATGCGAAACCATATTTGGTATGGTTATCGATCTGCATTGGTCTTTTGAGCAGCTTCTCAAAGCTACTGGCGCTACAATCAAAAGTTCTAGAGCGTGTTTACCTTTTTCAAAAAGCGGTAAGCTATTTTGTTTATGGCTCTTTTTCTCTTTTTACTTTTCTAGCGGCTTCTTATGTCTACCTCTGATGACAGTACATTGCGCGAGGCTGCGCTGGCCTACCACGAATTCCCCACTCCGGGAAAGATATCCGTTACGCCCACTAAACCTTTGCTAACACAACGCGATTTAGCGCTGGCGTACTCTCCTGGCGTAGCGGCCGCGTGTGAAGCGATACATGCGCAACCTCTAGATGTAGCCCGCTATACAGGGCGCGCGAATTTAGTTGGCGTGCTTACCAATGGCACGGCAGTTTTAGGTTTGGGAAATATCGGTGCCCTGGCTTCTAAGCCTGTGATGGAAGGTAAGGCGGTACTTTTCAAGAAGTTTGCTGGGATTGATGTATTCGATATAGAAATCAATGAAACCGACCCGCATAAACTCGTTGAGGTGATTTGTGCGCTAGAGCCGACTTTCGGCGGAATAAATCTAGAAGATATTAAAGCGCCCGATTGCTTCATCGTCGAGCGTGAATGCCGCAAACGCATGAATATCCCGGTATTTCATGATGATCAGCATGGCACAGCCATTGTGGTTGCCGCTGCGCTGACTAATGGATTGCGCGTGACCAAACGCGATATAAAGAACGTAAAGATGGTGGTTTCAGGCGCAGGTGCAGCTGCATTGGCCTGCCTCGACTTATTAGTAGATTTAGGCCTGCCGCTTCGCAACATCTGGGTCACAGATATTGCCGGTGTGGTGTATGAAGGCCGTACAGAATTGATGGATGAGGACAAAGCGCGCTTTGCTCAGCCTACTTCTGCTCGCACTTTAGATGACATTATTGAAGGGGCAGATATTTTCTTAGGGTTGTCGGCAGGGGGTGTATTAAAGCCAGAGATGGTGCAAAAAATGGCTCCTTCGCCACTTATCTTTGCACTGGCCAACCCAAATCCTGAGATCCTCCCTGAACTAGCGCTTGAGGTCCGCCCCGACGCCATTTTGGCTACAGGACGTACGGATTACCCCAATCAAGTCAATAATGTACTGTGCTTTCCCTTTATTTTCCGAGGCGCGCTCGATGTAGGAGCAACGACCATTACGCGGGAAATGGAAATTGCAGCGGTAAATGCCATTGCTGAGCTTGCGCGGCAAGAACAAAGCGATGTAGTCGCCAGTGCTTATGGTTTTAAAGATCTATCATTTGGTCCGCAATACCTGATTCCCAAACCTTTTGACCCTCGGCTTTTAGTCAAAATTGCACCTGCAGTCGCCCAGGCCGCACAAACCTCAGGAGTAGCGATCCGGCCCATCGAAGATCTAGAGGCCTATCGTCAGCATTTGCAACAGTTTGTCTATCAAAGCGGCACGCTGATGAAGCCGGTTTTCTCGCTAGCAAAAGCAGTGCCCGCCGAGAAAAAACGTATTGTGTTTGCTGAAGGTGAAGAAGAGCGCGTTTTGCGTGCACTCCAAGTAATTGTCGATGAGGGCATTGCAAGCCCGATTCTGATAGGCCGCCCTGCAGTGATCGCACAGCGTATTGCGCGTTATAGCTTGCGTCTGGTGCCTGGGCGCGATTTCACCATCGTTAATCCTGAACAAGACGAACGTTACCGCGATTACTGGCAGACCTACCACAGGCTTATGCAACGCCGGGGCATTACCGCCCAGCTAGCCAAAGTAGAAATGCGGCGGCGCACTACCCTGATCGGAGCGATGCTGCTGCATAAAAAAGAAGCGGATGGAATGATTTGTGGAACCATCAGTACTCCCCATCGCCATTTGCACTTTATCGATCAGGTTATCGGCAAACGCCCAGGTTGCTCAGTCTATGCAGCGATGAACGGCCTTATTCTGCCAGGCCGGCAAATTTTCCTAGTAGATACCCATATCAATATTGACCCCAGCCCCGATCAACTGGCTGAAATCACTTGCTTAGCCGCCGAAGAAGTACGCCGCTTTGGCATTGAACCCAAAATTGCTTTGGTCTCCCATTCCAATTTTGGCTCTAGCCCTGCGGCTTCTGCACAAAAAATGCGCGATGTTTTAGCGCGGCTTCAAGAGATTGCTCCCGACCTGGAAGTCGATGGCGAAATGCATGGAGATTGCGCCCTCGATGCACAGCTGCGTAAAGAGGTATTGCCCGATTGCATACTGGAAGGGGACGCCAATGTACTGGTGATGCCTAATATTGACGCGGCCAATATTTCTTACAATTTGCTTAAAACCATTGCAGGCAACAATATTGCAATTGGCCCCATCCTCTTAGGTGCCGCTAAGCCTGTACATATCTTGACCGCTTCTGCAACCGTGCGTCGCGTTATCAATATGACCGCATTAGTAGTAGCGGATGCAGCAGCACGGTAGGTTGGTGGCGAGGCACGAACCCCAACATGCGCGCCATTGGCTTTTAAGCTTTGTTTTTGCGAGTTTATGAGCTGGTTTTCAAGGAGTCGGTGGCCTGCATGTGATCTGCACCCAAAAAGTTGGACAGTAAAAATCGAAAAAATTAAGATGA
>JASSUD010000004.1:0-78634 GCA_031963225.1 Mycoavidus cysteinexigens | reverse complement strand
GCACTGTGTATTTGCGCTGTGTTAGGAGCACAGCGCAAATTTCTATAGGCAAAAAATATTACTCGATAAAGATAAATATAAACCATATAGTTTAAAAATAAAAGATGCCGACCCTGCATACCCCTAAATAGTTGTATGCATCGCGTAATCCCTTGCCCCTGCCAGCTGTTTTACCTCGCTCGCGACAACCCGCTTACAAGACAATTTGTCAAAAATGCCCTTGAAGCAGCCTATTTCTTAGCATCTATGATCGATGAGATCCACTTCCCGTTGATGCAAGCTTTATAATTGCCCCTTTTTGAGAAAAGAGAATGGGCAGAGTAAGCAGGACAAACTCAGCCAATCTCATAGTATCTCCACAACCTCCTAGCTAATTAAAGAAGCAGGATCCGCCCTGCGCCCATTTCAGTGTGAAAATTTTCAGCAGGCTTCCAAGCCCCTCTCATAGAACGCCTTGTGCGCTCACCATCGGCAATTTTGACGGCATGCATCGCGGCCATCAAACATTGATTGCCCGTGCTCGTGAGGCGGCCGCAGCACGTAATGTACCGTTATGTGTAATGACGTTTGAGCCTTACCCTAATGAGTTTTTTCAGGGTTCTAAAGCCTGTGCACGCATTGGATTGCTGCGCGATAAAATCGAGCAACTGCGCAGATGTGGGGTAGATCGCGTGGTAATCATGCCTTTTAATGCGCAATGTGCTGCGCAAACGCCGGAATATTTCATCGAGCAAGTTATTATTAATAGCTTGCAAGCGGTGTGGGTAGGTGTCGGGGATGATTTTCGATATGGCGCGCAACGGCGCGGCGACTTTGCTCTATTACAATCTTACGGTCAGCGATACGCCTTTGAAGCGGTATCTATCCCTGCTATACATGGCTCAAACGAGCAGCGCATCTCTAGTTCGGCTATCCGTGCTGCGCTGCAAGCAGGGCAGCTAGACACAGCGCGTAATCTGCTCGGCCATGCCTGCACGCTGAGTGGTCATGTGGGACATGGCAAGAAACTCGGTCGGCAATTGGGTTTTCCTACTTTAAATATGCGCTTGGCTTCGGCAAGACACCCGTCCATACAACTTGCGCTTTCCGGTATTTTTGTGGTGCTCGTACACGGGCTAGATGCCGAGTCTGCAGAGCCCAAAAAAGGGGTAGCAAGCCTAGGCACTCGGCCTACGATAGCACCGTCAGAGCCGGCCCTATTAGAAGTGCATGTGCTCGACTGGGAAGGCGATGCATATGGCAAATGTATACGTGTTGAATTCCTTAAAAAACTACGCGATGAGAAAAAATATCTCTCTCTCGATACCCTGACAAAAGCTATAGCGCAAGACATCGAAGACGCTCGGCAATTTTTCGATTTAACTCCGGAAGGTCATACTTCTTCTTCCGCACCCTCTCCTTCTTACAGGTAACTATGAGCGACGCTCCCTCTTCTTCTACCGCTTCCCCTGAAAAGTATCCCGTTAACCTGTTAGATACGCCGTTCCCCATGCGCGGCAATCTGCCAAAGCGCGAACCACAATGGGTCAAAGAATGGCAAGAGAAACAGGTCTATGAAGTTATTCGGCAAGCATGTAAAGGACGGCCCACTTTTATCCTGCACGATGGCCCTCCTTATGCCAATGGCGATATTCATATTGGCCATGCGGTCAATAAAATTTTGAAGGACATCATTGTCAAATCTCGCACGCTGGCAGGATTTGATGCGCCCTATGTGCCAGGTTGGGATTGCCATGGCATGCCTATCGAAGTACAAATTGAAAAAAAGTATGGTCGAGGCTTAGCAACCGCTGAAGTACAACGCCATGCACGCGCTTACGCAGAAGTACAAATTGAGCGACAAAAAGCAGAATTCCAGCGATTAGGGGTCTTAGCAGACTGGAGCAATCCGTATCAAACGATGAACTATGCAAACGAAGCAGGCGAAATTCGTGCGCTCGCTTTGATGCTCAAAAAAGGCTATGTATTCCGAGGGCTCAAACCGGTTAATTGGTGTTTTGATTGCGGCTCGGCCCTCGCCGAAGCAGAGGTTGAATATCAAGATAAAGTAGACTGGGCAATCGACGTGGCCTTTGCATTCGCAGAACCTGCAAAAGTCAGTCAGGCCTTTGGATTGCAAACCGATGCCAGCGAAGGCAACTTGATCATCTGGACCACCACCCCGTGGACCCTTCCTGCTAACCAAGCCCTAACCATTCATCCTGATTTCAGTTATAGCCTGGTTGATACCGCACGCGGGCGGCTTTTGGTGGCTACTGAGCGCGTTCAAACCTGCCTCGAAGCTTATGGACTAGAAGGTACCATCGTCGCCTCTACAACCGGGCAAGCCTTAGAAGGGCTGCGATTCCATCACCCTCTAGCAAAAGCACATACGGGTTATCAACGCACCTCAGCGATTAATCTAGCGAACTACGTCACCCTCGATACCGGTACCGGCATTGTGCACAGTGCGCCTGCCTATGGTTTGGAAGATTTTGAGTCCTATAAAGCGCAAGGGCTCAGTGACGCGGACATACTTAACCCCGTTTTAGGGAATGGCTGCTACACCGACAGCCTGCCACTCTTTGGCGGCATGTTTATCTGGAAAGCTAACCCCCAAATCGTCGAAACACTAGAACAAGCGGGTACGCTTTTTAAAGCAGAAAAACTCCCACACAGCACGATGCACTGCTGGCGCCATAAAACACCGCTGATCTACCGCGCCACGTCACAATGGTTTGCAGGCATGGATCGCATTGCGCACGGCGAAGAAAAGAGCCTACGTACTCTCGCGCTAGAAGGCGCAGCTGCTACCCAATTCTTTCCTAGTTGGGGACGGCAACGCTTAACCAGCATGCTCGCACACCGTCCAGACTGGACGCTCTCACGCCAGCGCCAGTGGGGTGTACCCATGGCATTTTGGATCCATAAAGAAACTGGCGCACTACATCCCCAAACCCAAGCCGGCCTAGAACGTGTTGCTCAACATATTGAGCAACATGGCATCGAGGCATGGCAAAGCCTGAGTGCACAGGAAATACTGGGCGACGAAGCCAAAGACTATGAAAAAAGCCGTGACACACTCGATGTATGGTTTGACTCCGGCACCACACACTGGCATGTTCTACGCGGCTCGCACGCATCTAAACTCCGCTTTCCTGCTGATTTGTATCTCGAAGGCTCAGATCAGCATCGTGGCTGGTTCCATTCTTCCTTGCTTACCGCTTCGATGTTAGACGGCCATGCTCCGTATAAAGCACTGCTCACCCACGGTTTTTGTGTAGATGGGCAAGGTAAAAAAATGTCGAAATCTGCTGGGAATGTGGTTGCGCCTCAAACCATCGTGCAGCAATGCGGCGCAGAAATTATTCGTTTATGGGTAGCGTCTACAGACTATTCCGGCGAATTATCGATTTCAGATGAAATCTTAAAACGCGTGACGGAGAGTTATCGCCGCATACGCAATACCTTGCGCTTTTTACTGGCTAATCTCTCCGATTTTGATTTCGCCACACAAGCCGTCCCTCCGTCAGAATGGCTAGATATCGATCGCTATGCAGTAGCGCTCTCTGCCTCACTGCAAGAAACCTTATTGGGGCACTATGAGCGTTATGAATTTCACCCCATTGCAGCCCTACTACAAACCTTCTGCTCCGAGGATCTAGGTGGCTTTTATTTAGATATTCTAAAAGATCGCCTATACACCCACGCTCCCGACGATCCTCTGCGCCGCGCTGCACAAACCGCGCTCTACCACATCACACAAGGGTTATTGCGCGTCATTGCACCCATTTTGTCGTTCACAGCAGAAGAAGCTTGGAAAGTCTTGCATCCAGATGCCATCACCCTCTTCACCGAAACATACTATGCGTATCCTGAACTCGCAGATACCTCTGCGCTTTTAGTGAAATGGGGCCGTATCCGTGAAGTGCGCAGCAATGTCACTAAAGCACTTGAAGATGCCCGCTCCGGCACCTCCAGCGCTAGCTCGATAGGCTCTTCTCTACAAGCGCATGTCGACATTCATGCCAGCGATGCACGTTATGAAGCCCTTGCAAGCCTACGAGATGACCTTAAATTTGTGCTGATCACCTCTGAAGCTACACTTATACGTGCACTAGATGCCAGTGAAGAAGCCATCCACGTCCGCGCTTCGCCCTATCAAAAATGTGAACGATGCTGGCATTATCAACATGATGTGGGTGAAGATGCACAACATCCCACCTTATGCACACGCTGCAAAACCAACCTATTTGGCAACCAGCTTACGAAAAAAGCATCGCAAAGGCACGCAGCATAAATCGGAGCCTCACCCGCTCCACGTCACTATGCAATAAAAAATGATGGGCAAAATCGTGAAAATCTATAAAGAATCTCAGCCGCGCAAACCCATGCAAGCTATGGGCCAATCTGGGCACACTACCAATGTATGGCAGTGGCTTTGTGTAGCCATAGTAGTTATCGTGCTAGACCAACTCACTAAAATTACCGTATCGCAGCTCCACCGCTACGCCTCTGTGCAAGAAATCACTTCGTTTTTCAACTTGTTTTTACTGCACAACCAAGGCGCTGCTTTTAGTTTTTTAGCAAACGCCGGTGGATGGCAACGTTGGGGATTGACAGCCTTTGGGGTTATAGCGGCATTTTTCATCGTGTATTTACTCAAACGACATGCCCAACAGCGCCTTTTTTGCACCGCACTCTCGCTGATTCTCGGCGGTGCATTGGGCAATGTTATAGATCGAGTACGCTATGGCTACGTGATCGACTTTTTAGATTTTCATATTCGGAATTGGCACTGGCCTGCTTTTAACTTGGCGGATAGTGCGATTACCTGCGGCGTCTTTTTATTGATTTTGGATGAACTACGGCGCGTGCGACGCGCTCAGTAATGACCATGGAACTTCTTAATAAACGCATCGTATTGGGCCTAACAGGCGGCATCGCCTGCTATAAATCAGCTGAACTTACACGCCTTTTAAAATTAGCAGGCGCGCAAGTTCAAGTGGTTATGACACAAGCTGCTACACGCTTTATCACGCCCACTACCATGCAAGCGCTCTCAGGCCAACCGGTATATACCGAGGATAGTAATCTGTCCGATCAGGGCAATGCCATGCCCCACATTGGCCTGGCACGATCTAGCGATGCCATCCTCGTTGCCCCTGCCTCTGCCAACTTCCTAGCTAAACTGACGCATGGGATAGCAGATGATCTGTTATCTACCTTATGCTTAGCCCGCACTATCCCCACTCCCCCATTATTCGTAGCACCTGCTATGAACCAGCAGATGTGGCTCAACCCAGCCACGCAGCGCAATATCACTCAGCTGCGCGAAGATGGCCTTATCTTTTTGGGCCCTGATGCAGGCTCTCAAGCGTGCGGAGAAACGGGAGAAGGCCGATTACTCGAGCCGGAAATTTTATATGAAGCCCTCTTTGCACATCTGCATCCCAAATTGCTAGCGAATAAACGCGTCCTTATCACCGCTGGACCAACATTTGAACCTATTGACCCCGTGCGCGGGCTGATGAATCGCTCCAGCGGGAAAATGGGATTCGCTATCGCTCGTGCAGCACGTGCCAGTGGCGCTCAAGTCAAAATTATTGCAGGCCCTACTCACCTGCCAACACCTTGGGATATAGAGCGCCAAAATGTCATAACCACTCAACAAATGTTTGAAGCGGTCCTTGCCAACATTCAAAATGTAGATATTTTTATCTCAGTAGCAGCCGTTGCAGACTGGCGCATTCAAAACGTACAGGCTGAGAAAATAAAAAAAACACCCAATACCCCCCCTGCCTCTCTAATGCTTGCGGAAAATCCAGACATCCTCGCACACGTTGCTCGGCTCCCAAACCCTCCTTTTTGCGTAGGTTTTGCAGCAGAAAGCGAAGCACTCGAAGCGCATGCTCATGCCAAACGGCTACACAAAAACATCCCTCTTCTAGTAGGCAATTTGTGTCCTGCTGCATTTGGAGCTGACGACAATGAACTGCTCCTCTTCGATGACCAAGGCACCACACTCTTACCAAGGGCGAGCAAACAAGTCTTAGCGCATCAACTGATTGAGGAAATCGTACATAGAGCACAAAAAGGCTCTACATCCGCATTTAATACCTCATTCGTCGCTCAGAAAAAATACGCTTCCCTTTGCCCATCTTCTTAATCTTTTTAAAGCCCTTTTCCCCGTCACTCATTATGAAAATCGACCTACGCATCCTAGATGAACGCCTACGCAACGAACTCCCTACTTACGCCACCACAGGTAGCGCTGGCCTCGATTTGCGCGCATGCTTAGATGCGCCCCTAACCTTAGCGCCTGGAGAGACTAGCCTTATTCCTACAGGGTTATCCATACATATTGCAGACCCAGGCTATGCCGCTTTAATTCTCCCCCGCTCGGGTCTTGGACATAAACACGGAATCGTGCTGGGCAATCTAGTAGGTCTTATTGATTCAGACTACCAAGGCCAATTGATGATCTCCACCTGGAATCGTGGAAAAGACTCTTTCGCGCTACAGCCTTTTGAGCGTATAGCGCAGCTTGTTATCGTTCCAGTTATGCAGGTTGAATTTAATGTGGTAGATGAATTTTCAGATAGCACACGGGGTACAGGGGGTTTTGGGAGTACTGGCAAGCATTAAGGCTATTTTTTAATGTTTCATTGCACCCAAGTGAATGGGGATAGGTATTAAATGAATATTGCAGCTACCGTCAACACATCCATACCACTTGGTTCTTGCGAGATGTGTAAAACATTTCGACTCATTTCTTGCATTGATGATACAAATTTATCTTATGAAGATACATTACTGAGCTGTATTCAGCATTTTCTAAATACCTATTCATGCACTAAAACTAAAGTTGAACTGCGAAGACAAGCACCGCCAAAATTAGAACAATTACTAGCTGCTATGCATGCGAGCTACTTGATAGCAAGCCATGAGGGATATAAAGAAACGCATAAAAATTGCCCCGATAAAACAGAAGTAACATTAAATACGCCTATTATTGATTGCATACAGAAATATAAACCATTCATTGAACCAGATTTTCAACAAGATACATGGCTCATCAAACATGGCCAACTTGTAGAAATATGTTATTCATTATTATCCGACACCTATCAATTAGAAGTCGTTTATCGCATTACAGAAAATCTGAAATTCTTAGGGGTATTAGCCGAAGATAAAACTATGCTTGGAGTATCTTCTGATATATTAAATAACATTAAAAATACAATCTCACAGACAAATAGACCAGATAGCATGCTGTGCTATCCTATAATACGAGCCTATTCATTTTTATTAAGAAAGCTCCAAATCCTTATAAAAGCAATAGGCGTATTGATAATATGTGCTGTTTTAACGCACACCCCGCATAACACCCTGCATTCCACTTTGGATAATTGGGAACGCATCCGCCCTCAAGGAATGGAAAAAAGGCATAAACTTGCGCAGGAGCTGACAGAACAACTCAAAACCTTATTTCCTCCAATCTACTATGACGCAAACAGTCAAGGTAAAGCGGCACCAGCTCCTCAAAGAGCCACTTCATAAAACTGAGCCGTATCTAAAAGCAAAAGAGCCGAAATAACCCGCTTTTTGCTATGCACACTCTGTCAAATGGCTAGTTTAATCAATAACGATGGAATCTGGCGTATGACGTGCTACATTGCTTTTCTCTACCTATCCTTTCACACACTCTTTCTAATTGCACGCCATGAACCCTAAAGCACTCTTTGAAGATATTCAGCTCAAAATTGCAGATTTACTGCGCGATTCTCCCGTGCAGGATATCAAACACCAAATCGATGGGCTTTTTAAGCAAGGCCTTACCAAACTGGACATCGTCAGCTATGAAGCATTCGATACGCAAAAGCAGGTATTAGAACGCACACGCGCCAAACTCGAAGCCTTAGAAGCACGCGTCGTAAAATTAGAAAGCCTGCTGTAGGTTGGTGGTGAGGCACGAACCCCAACATGATGACCGCTGGCCTTTTAAAACCTGCAAATGCAGGTCCAAAGCGCCGGTTATAAGTCGGTGGTGTGCATGTTGGGGTTCCTTCGTCACCACCAACCTACCGTTCATTGTAGGTTGGCGGTGAGGCACGAACCCCAACATAATGACCACTGGCCTTTTAAAACCTGCAAATGCAGGTCAAAAGCGATGGTTATAAGTTGGTGGTGCGCATGTTGGGGTTCCTTCGTCACCACCAACCTACATAACGCTTTGGTTGTTGGCACAGGAGAAAAAGATGTCGCTTGCCGTCATACGCAGTCGTGCTTTAGCTGCTGCCAGCGCGCCTGAAGTGACCGTTGAAGTAAATCTGGCCAATGGGCTACCTGCATTCACTATCGTTGGATTACCAGACCTTGAAGTAAAAGAAAGCCGAGAGCGTGTACGCGCAGCGCTACAAAATTGCCAATTTGATTTCCCTGTACGCCGCATTACCGTCAATCTTGCCCCGGCAGATCTACCCAAAGAATCTGGTCATTTTGATCTTCCTATTGCACTGGGTATCCTCGCAGCTAGCGGACAACTGCCCCTCACCGCGTTAGAAGGACGCGAATTTGCAGGTGAGCTCTCCCTCACAGGCGCATTGCGCCCGATGCGAGGCGCTTTTGCAATGGTCTGTGGATTAGTACGCCAGCATCGACAGGCAAAACCACACGCCTCCTCTCTACCTGAAAAACTAAGCACGCCATTACTACAAGACGCTGCTGCCACCAACACACCACCACTTTCTTTTGAAACCACTAACGTACCAGAAATCTACCTACCCAAAGCTAGCGCAGCACAAGCTGCATTTATTCCGGGTGTTAAAGTATTTGGTGCAGCCACGCTGCTGGAACTATGTGCGCATTTATCCAACCAAGCTGAGGGATTACTTCATCCCTTGAATCCTGAAGAACAAAATACCTCGGTGGCGAGTAAAGAAAACGCCTACCCTGATTTAGCCGAAGTGGTTGGAAATAATACCGCCAAACGCGCACTTGAAATTGCTGCAGCAGGAGGCCATCACTTACTGATGATCGGCCCACCCGGTTCAGGAAAATCAATGTTAGCGGCTCGCTTAACTAGCATTTTGCCGCCTCTCTCTGATACAGAAGCATTAGACTGTGCTGCATTACTGAGTCACCACATCACGGGTTTTACTGCGGCACAATGGCGCCAACGCCCCTTTCGCTCTCCCCATCACTCAGCCAGTGCCGCGGCCCTCGTAGGCGGGGGCAATCCTCCCCAGCCAGGCGAAATCACTCTCGCCCACCATGGCGTGCTTTTTTTAGATGAACTGCCTGAATTTAACCGACACGTATTAGAAATGCTGCGTGAGCCTCTTGAATCTGGCTCCATCACTATTTCTCGGGCAGCAGCCCAAGCACATTTTCCTGCAGCCTGCCAACTCATTGCAGCAATGAACCCATGTCCGTGTGGATGGTTAGGCGACCCTCGTGGACGATGCCGCTGCACACCAGACATAGCTAAACGTTACCAGCACCGCCTTTCTGGCCCGCTACTAGATCGTATAGACCTGCACATTCAAGTCCAAGCGCTTACCCCTTTGGAACTTGCGCAACGCCATACGCAATCTGTTCATACAGAAACTAGTGCTACCGTCGCACAACGCGTAGTAGCTGCACGCAAGCAACAAATAGCACGTCAAAAATGCTTAAACGCCGCTTTAAGTAGCCGTGATATCGACCAACACTGTCAACCCGATCCACCAGGCCAAACCTTATTACACAATGCCACCACCCAATTTGGTTGGTCTACTCGCAGCTACTACCGCATCCTTAAAATCGCCCGCACGATTGCAGATTTAGACCATGCTCAACAAACGCGCTCTCTCCATATTGCGGAAGCGATCCAATATCGACGAGGATTATTAAATAATTGATGTTACGCAGATATTCAAAAAGGCTGTGGTTTGCATGTGATCTGCCCCTAACATGCGCACTATGCTAGATTATGTTTACACATCCCCTCAACTTGCTTTTCTAAAAAATCCCTATGTATGCAGTGAAATAAAAATAAGGAACGCAAGCAGTTAGTCAAAGCTTCTGTATTTCTATGTGAATTAAGTATAACGGCCATAAAAAACGATTGTAATCTCTTCCTACCTATCAGGGTTTCCTTCATTAAATCATCTATCACTCCTATATATTTTCTCTCAAAAAGCTTTGCCTCTACTCTTCTATACAAACTAGAAAAATTTCCACGTTCATTATTGGCTATATATAGGATATCGTCTTCAAGGGCACTTATTATTTTTTGATCCCAAAAAGAATATGCCAATTCCATCTTATCCTTTAATTCTACCCCACCAAGGAAAAGGGCATTTTTTAAACTCAGTATTTGTGATTGACGCGCCACCTTAGAATTATTTTTTTTAATTGCAGAGCATCTATTAATTTTATTAATATTACTTACATCAGCAGGTCTGCCATATATTTTATCCCCCATCTTATTGCAAGATTGAAGAGTATTATTAGATATCTTCACTACACGCCCCAGAAAAAACATATAAAAGACAATGCCTTTATTAGATAATATTTTTCTCTGGATGCGAAGTGAGATACCTCTCTATTTAGGCAGATCACATTCTCAAATAAATCTTAGCCTCTCAAAGAGGCAATAGGTATTTTGCCTCTAAAAACGCTGCAGAAATTTCAATCCCAATGCTTGCGTAATAAGCTGACGCTTTAAAAAAGACAAACGATTCAGCCAGGTCATGCCTGCTATGCGCACTCCTTGCGCCAAAACCCCAGGAACCGAAAAGAGGCGGTAAATCCCTTCTGTCGCCCAGAGTAACTTATGCAAATCTTCTTGACGTGCACGCTCATAACGACGCAGCACATTAAAGTCTCCTAAAGATCGAAATGTTTGCCCCTGATTTTGCGCTACCACGTCTAGCAGCGTGGACACATCACCCAACCCCAAATTAAGGCCCTGCCCTACCAAAGGATGCAAGCCATGCGCCGCATCTCCTATCAATGCAATATGCGGAGCAATTAAATGATCTACGCTATAGCGCGCGAGCGGAAATCCACAGGCTACGGGCGAGCCCTCTTTAACACTCGGTGGCAAGCAATCTAATCGACCAAACCGCTCCCCCACCTTCGCCTGCACCATTGCAGCAAGCTCGGGCCCACTTAATGCCAATAAAGATCGGCCATGCTCTTTGCTAACAGACCACACCATCGATACCTGATTGCCTGGCAGGGGCAGTAATGCCAGGATCTCCCCCTGGTCAAACCATTGATACGCCGTCTCACCATGCGGTTTTTGTATCTGAAACGTTGCAATCACCCCTAACTGAGGATATTCGCGCCGCGTAAGACTCACTCCCATTTGACTACGCACGAAAGACTGTGCGCCATCGGCACCGACCAATAACTCTGCATTCAGTGTCGTCTTGTCTCCAAGCGTAAGCATCGCCCCAGATTGGTTAATCTGAAACTGACAAAGCTGAGTAGGAAAATGCCGTAGTTGCGGCTGAAAAGACAGTGCAGCATCTAAAGCAGATTCAAGCTGCGCTTCTTCCACAATCCATGCCAGCACAGGCACCCTGGCCTCAAAAGCAGAAAAATGCAAGCTGGCCGCATCTTCACGTCTTTGTAGCTCTTGCTGTGACACGCCACTTCGATTTACAGGAGCATCCGATGCATGCGTAGCCCTTCCATAAATACGCATGTCATAAACCGGGCTTAAAAGCGCTCTATCCAAAGCCTGCCATACCCGTAAACGCTCAAATAAAGCCTGCGAACCAGGTGACAATGCATAAGCACGAGGAAAGGTACTAACACCACTAGTAGATCCTTTCGCTGCAACAGGAAAACCACTGGCTTTAGGATCAATCAATGCAACCCTAAGCCCAAGCTGAAGCAAACCCAAAGCGGTCGCCTTACCCACAATGCCTCCACCTGCGACTGCAACCTGAACCGAATCTAAAGCGTGTAAAGAAGCCATCATTCCAACTAATAAAAATAAAGAGAGATATTGCCAAAAAACGATGCCAAAAAGCAGGTGGTCTGCATGCTGGTGTCGTACCTCATCCCGACATACTTGCAACTACAGTGTCTTTTAACTCAGCCCACGGCAAATAAGCTCAACTTGTCTATAACAGACTAAATCTATATGATGCGCGCTTATTGGGTTGTTAGCTCGGCTGGTTAGGCAGCGCAATCTTAATCCTTAGATTAGGGCATGTCCTCAATCGCCATAGATTGCCCCGCGCACAACCCGCCACTATTTATAGCCTTCCAAACGGAAGGCTTTTTTTCGAGCTCAGGGCTCAAAAACCCGTTTAAAATCTTCAAAAGAAAATATCTCATTTGAAAAAGCAAGCTTCAGAGCAGGGTACTCTACTCTATATACATAAGCACTGCGATCACTGCACAACGTATACCAAAATGTGCAGATTCAAGTTTTTTCATGAGAATGAAAAACAAGTTATAAATCACTGCAGCTAAATTGCAGCTATGGAAACAAGGTTAATATGAGTCTCGAATGTGGAATCGTCGGTTTGCCTAATGTTGGAAAGTCCACCCTTTTCAACGCAATCACTCGAGCAGGCATTCCTGCTGAAAATTATCCATTTTGTACAATTGAACCCAATACGGGGATTGTTGAGTTACCGGATGATCGACTCACTATATTAGAAGGCATCGCTAAACCACAAAGAGTGGTTCCTGCTGTAGTGAAATTTGTAGATATCGCAGGGCTGGTTGCAGGTGCGTCAAAAGGCGAAGGTCGCGGTAATCAGTTTTTAGAAAATATTCGCGGCACAGATGCCATTGCGCATGTGGTGCGATGCTTTGACGACCCTAACGTGGTTCATGTTGCTGGCACGGTTGACCCTCTTTCTGATATTGATGTCATTCACACCGAGCTTGCTCTCGCAGATTTAAATACCGTTGATAAAGCCCTGATACGTTTTACCAAAGCCGCTAAATCAAACAATGACAAAGAAGCTGTGCAGCAAATAGCACTGCTTGGAAAAATCAGTGCAGCGCTTAATGAAGGTCAGCTCGTGCGCACAATGGGGTTATCTGATACAGAAATGGCAAGCCTTGCCCCCCTCCAACTCCTCACTACAAAACCGATGATGTATATCGCAAATGTGAGCGATGATGGCTTTCAAAACAACCCTCTACTCGAAGCAGTAGAGCGCCGTGCTGCAGCAGAAAAAACCCCCGTTGTTGCAGTATGCGCAGCAACCGAAGCAGAGCTTGCCGATTTAGATGAAGAAGATAAAAAAGTCTTCTTGGAAGATATGGGTTTGAAGGAATCTGGGCTGCATCGCGTTGCCAAAGCTGCATTTAGCTTATTGGGCCTGCACACTTACTTTACGGTAGGAGAAAAAGAAGTACGTGCCTGGACTATCCATTTAGGAGACACCGCGCCCCAAGCTGCAGGCGCAATCCATAGCGATTTTGAGCACGGCTTTATTCGCGCTCAAACTATAAGCTTTGACGATTTTATACAGCACAAAGGGGAAAAGGGTGCGAAAGAAGCAGGGAAAATGCGAGCAGAAGGCAAAGAATATGTAGTGCAAGATGGGGATATTATGAACTTCCTATTTCAGCAAAAATAAAGAGGTTATAGGGCCGCGCTCTATACCAAACCTTTTTTATCCCTCACTCTCAACTACCCCTTTTCAAGGCCAGGTGTTCTATGCAACGTACTTTGCTCAAATCCAAAATTCATCGCGCCACAGTCACGCACTGCGAACTGCACTATGAAGGCTCATGCGCAATCGACGAAGATCTGCTAGACGCAGCTAATATCGTTGAAAACGAAAAAATCGATATCTGGAATATTGATAACGGTGAGCGGCTTTCAACCTATGCCATACGCGCAGAAAGAGGCAGCGGCATCATCTCCCTCAATGGCTCCGCAGCACGACGGGCACAGCGAGGAGACTTGATCATCATCGCTACTTTCGCGCTCTTTGAAGAAGAAAAAATACGCTCAGGAGAAGCAAAGCCTCAATTGGTATTTGTGGATGAGCACAACCGCATTCGTGAAGAGCGCAACCATGTCCCTCTGCAAACGCTTTAAGCGCGCTTTAGTTTTCTATTATTTGAAAGATATTGGATGGATAGGGGGGCTTCTGCGCCACCCCAAACCACTCTTTAAAAAACACGTAGCACGCTTTCTCAACCTATTAAGCATTGCACTCGCCTTTGGGTTGTCCCCTGCTGTTTTTGGGGAAGCCACACCATCTGCCACCCTCTCTCCTCTGCGCGTGATAGACGATACAGGTCAATCCATCACACTCACCAAACCTGCACAACGCGTAATCAGCCTAGCCCCGCACACCACCGAACTTCTCTACGCTGCTGGCGGGCAATCCGCTTTAGCTGCGGCCGTAGCGTATAGCGATTATCCGGCCCATGCCCTGACCCTACCGCGTGTTGGCGATTATCGAGCCTTAGATATAGAACATATTCTAGCTATCAAGCCAGATCTCATAGTAGCTTGGATGCAGCCAGGCACGCATCGCACCCAAAAAGCGCTGCGCAAATTGAATATACCTGTGTTTTATAGCAATCCACACTCTATCCAAGACATTGCCACCACTCTTCAAAAGTTAGGCACCCTCCTTGGAACCAGCCCGATTGCACAAACCGCAGCCCTACAATTTACAACAGACCTCCAAGCACTACGCTCACGCTATGCAACACGCAAACCTATACGGGTGTTTTACCAAATCTCAAATAGACCCCTCATCACCCTCAATGGCCAAGCATTAATCAACACCTTGCTGGAGAACTGTGGAGGCATCAATATATTCGCAGCACAACAAGCATTAGCCCCTATAGTTTCCACCGAAGCCATGCTAACTGCGAAGCCAGATGTGATAATAATCAGCCAATCTGGCGCACCTAACTCCACTTACACTCCATCGAGCACCACTACGCCAAAAAACAACCATTACCCACCCACCTTCACAATAAATAGCGATCTACTAGACCGCCCAGGCCCACGCCTAGCACAAGGCGCCAAACAATTATGCGAAGTATTAGATTTTGTGCGACATACGCAATTAGAAGCAGATCAAAAGTAAGTGGTATGCATGTTGGGGTTCGTGCCTCACCACCAACCTACCGTTCTTTGCTTTCTTGTGGTTGGTAGCGTCTGATAGAACCATTTTACATGTGCATCTCGGTAGGTTGGTGGTGACGAAGGAACCCCAACATGCATACCATTGGCTTTTTGAATACCTGCGCAATGTAAGTGGTATGCATGTTGGGGTTCGTACCTCACCACCAACCTACCGTCCTTTGCTTTCTTGTGGTTGGTAGCGTCTGATAGAACCCTTTTACATGCGCATCTCGGTAGGTTGGTGGTGACGAAGGAACCCCAACATGCATACCACCGTCTTTTTGAATACCTGCGTAACATATTACATAAGCAAAATTCAAATGCATAAAAGGCTGGGACCTGTGTGTACAGTGCCCAGCCTTTTATGCATGCAAAATGCAGCAAAAAACCTCCATTGCAACCTTCACTAGTCTGCTAAAAAATGAAAGAAGTACTTTATGCCATGGTTTGAACTTGCTGTTGGGCTTGTAATTTATTAAATTCTTTCAATGCTTCAACTTCTGCTTGAAGTTTTTCAATCGTAGCCGTGTTGCTTTCAGCCATCTTCAAAATAAATGATTTAATGTCATCAACAGTTTTTACAACATGATTAACATCATCAACCGCATGATTAATATCATCAACAGCACGATTAACATCACTAACAATACGATCAATACCATCAGCAGACTTTACCAAGCGATTGACATCTTTTTTTTGATTTTCAACATCATTTAAAACTCGATTTACTCTTTCTGTCAATTCAGAAATAGCAGGCAGAAAAACAGCCCCTATAGATTTCAAAACCACTTTTTCCTCCTTAGCCGGATTATTTTTACTAAGTGCATCCAGATAATCACGGAAACGTATCCAGCGTTTCAAATTTTGCCTATTAAACCAGTCAGGGATCCTGATTGCCCCCCCAATCACTATAGCTGCACCTGAAAGAATGGGAACCATAGCAAAACCATATGCAGCAAACACTACTGTTATGGCCCCTAATATGGTAAGCCCTACATCCAGTATAAAACTTTTGGTATCTGAATCTAGATGTTGTCCACGCGATTTTATAATCCCATCCATATCTTTTAATAGCAAATCTGCCGGGTCCAGCACGGCTTCAATTTCTATGACGCGCTCTAACATTAACTGATCTTTCTCGGATGCACTCAGATTATCTGGATAATTGCCTTCAAAATAATCTTTACATATTTTAGTATCTTGAAGTTTTTTAAGACCTACACTCAAACCTTCCAGATGGCCTTTTAGCGTTTTAATTTCTTTACAAGCTTTATTGAAACCGGGCAGTTTCTCATATTTGCGCTCAAACATAAAAGAGCACACAGCATCAAAAACAGCTAAAGCTTTCTGTTTGCTTTTTTGGCTATGCATAGCTGCCAAATCTGCAGGATTGATAACTTCTTGGTCTTTAAGGGAAACTACTAGAGTAGCGTTGTCAGCAATTTTTGAAATATGTTCGCCCGATGCACTTACTAAAGAAGGCAGCGGTGTCAGAGATCTTTTTGGCCACGTGAATCGGGTAAAAAATGAAGGTGAGGCGGATGAAGAAACGCTGCTTTTTTCGACTGAATCTGCTTCTGGCAACGCAGAAGTGCATGCTGTTTTTCCGGAACCTTTTTCTTTTAGTAGGGTGTAGCTTATTGGAGCGCTAACTGAAAATTTTGTGTTTATTGTTTGGCCCATAGATTTCTCCGACCGTTAAACACTTCGTAATAATAATTAACTTTGTAATTCTATAAGGAAAACCGATTAATAGATGTCCTGCAAAGCCCTGAATTAATCGTATTTTTTTATGGCGCAGGCGTATTTGTATATTTTAATGTAGGTTGATGGAGTTTGATAGAGCCCTTTTACGTAGGCATCTCGGTAGGTTGGCGTGAGGCACGAACCCCAACATGCATACCGCTGACTTTTAATCTTTGTTTTTGAGATTTTGAAAGCTGGTCTTCAAGAACGCCGTGGCTTGCATGTTGGGGTTCCTTCGTCACCACCAACCTACAATTTACTGGCTAATGCTTTGAGTACTTGGGCTGCGGCTGCGAAGCCGAAGCTAGCGGTTATGCATACGCTAGACCCTAGGCCACCACAATGTAAGCCTGTTGCTAGGGAGGGTGCGGCATCATTCGTATCGCAGGTGCTCTCAGGGTAGATCAGTGGTTCATCTGACCATATTGCAGGTACTTTGAATTTGGATTTAGGGCCTCTTGGGAAGCGATGGTGCTTGCGCAGTTGCGTGCGTACTTTGGCTAGCAACGGATCTTGCTGAGTATGTGCCAAATCGCTGATCTTTATACGGGTAGGATCGATCCGCCCCCCTGCTCCGCCCATGGTTATTAAAGGCTGCGCATGCGCTACGCACCAGGCGATGAGCGCTACTTTGGTACGCACACTATCAATGGCATCCACTACATAATCAAAGCCTCTGCCTAAAAGCGCATCCAAATTATCCGTTTCAAGCGCTTCTTCAATACAAGCCACTTTACATCCTGCATAAATAGTCTCTATGCGCTGCGCCATAGCGAGCACTTTGGCTTGGCCGTAGTTTGTGCGCAAGGTATGGATTTGTCGGTTTAGATTGCCAGGCGTAATATGGTCTGGATCGACTAAAGTCAGGCTTCCTACCCCACTACGTGCAAGCGCTTCTACCGCCCACGAGCCTACCCCTCCCACTCCGATCACAGCCACATGCGCCTGCTGAAAATGTTGTAGTGCTGCGGCCCCATATAAACGTTTTACTCCGGCAAAACAGCGCTCTATCTCTGTCACTTCATGCTGCTGGCTCATTATTGCCTCCTTCATCAAAATATTGCTGAAGGATTAAGCAGGCTGCTTGCGCATCTATTCCTGGTCCTTTTGTGCGCAATTGTGCCTCTGCAACCACAGAGGAATAACGCTCATCTACCTCAATAACAGGCAAATTAAAGCGCTCACCGAGTTGACGGCCAAAACGCTGCGCTTGCCGTGTCATTGCATGCACATTGCCGTCAGGGTAACAAGGTCGGCCCACTACCAATACCTGTGGGTGCCAGTTCTCCACAAGCTTTTGAATGGCGTCAAATCGGGTGGCTCGGCTTGTGTTTTCAAGAATGGTGAGTGCTTTGGCGCTGCGGGTAATGGTGTTACCTACTGCTACGCCAATGCGTTTTTCACCGTAATCGAAAGCCAAAAAAGTGGCCTCTGGCACCGTATTCATTGGGGAGAAATCAAGAAAATAAGCAGAAATAAGAGGTGGGTTGGTGTTTCTATTTAGTCGTGGCCTGCTTCTATAGATAGGGTGTCTGCAGAGATACCTAACAAAGCCAGTGCGGCCTTAAAACGTGCTTCGGGTTTCACGTCAAAAATGATGTCGGACTGGGCCGGTACAGCGAGCCATTGGTGGCGGGCAATTTCTTCTTCTAGCTGCCCTGCATTCCAACCAGCATGCCCTAATGTGAGTAGGAATTTATTGGGGCCGGTACCGTGCGCGAGAGATTCCAAAACATCTTTTGACGTAGTCATAGCCAGACCGCCTGGCACAAGCATGGAGGAGAGGTAGGTTTCTGATGTGGGTTCATGCAAAACGAATCCGCGTTCAGCTTGTATGGGCCCACCAAAATATACATAACGCTCGCGCAGTGATTCACGTTCAAGATCTACATCAATACGCTCAAATAAAGATTTATAGCTCAGATCGGTTGGGTGATTCACAACTAAACCCAATGCACCGCGTTCACTGTAATCACATACATAAACCAGTGCGCGATTGAAGATCGTGTCGTCAACTTGCGGCATCGCGATTAAAAAGTGATTTGTGAAATCGGTGCGGCCAGTCGGATTGTCAAGTGTAGACATAGTTGTCAGGCCAAAATAGGGAGGGAGGTCAAATGCCTCTACCAAAAGTGCTCTAAGAAACGGTTTCCTCGTAACGGCATCCAATCAAGGTAATCAATGCCTGCTGGTGCGCTCTAGTTAGATGCTTAGGGATATCGCCAGCGCCTAATATTTTAAGCTCTTGCAACAAAATATGCGTGAGTTCTATGAGCGTAGTTTGTGCAGTATCTATGGCCGACTTTTGTATAGATAAGGCGTCTTGCGTACCCGTTTGTTCTGTAAATGTGGAATGCATCTCCTTTGCACTATCATACGTCTCGACAACTGCTTGTATCAACCTATTCGCGCGCATTTGGAAAAGCCAGAAGGCATGATAACGCCAGGCAGTAGCCAGCTGCTCCGTCAAAAAAGCTAAGTCGCCTAAACCTACCATATAAGCCAAATCGGCCAAACTGCCTATCTCATCACAGACCAGTAGTGCATTTGCTGGTATGTCTTGTGTAGTGCCTATTGTTCGCAGAAGACCGCTTACCATGGACTCAATAGAATGCATCTGCACTTGAAAGTTTTCATATGCATCTTGACTGAGTTCGAGTACGCCTAAGCGTTTTGACTCATTGCGCCCAATACGCTCCCACCAAGCCAGTGCTTCAAAAGGGGCATCGTTGTGAGCGCTTGAATCAGTCTCGTTAATAGAGATGGATATTCCATAATCTAAAAGCAGCTCTGTAATTGCTTGCACACTTGCTTGCGTCGCCTGCAATTGTGTACGGTATGTCAAAAACATTCCCCACAACGAGATTACCAATGCGCGCACACAGGCAGGCGGCACGACAAAAACGCGCTCATTCTGCTCACCGTTCATACTATCGATGTTGGGTGATGGGTTAAGCATCTTCATAATCCATAGTGGATTAAGCAGCGCATAGACACGTCGAGTGTGCGCATTAAATACCTGTCCAAGCGAGTCAGGCAAACTATCGCTCACTTCGCACACAGCATGTTGCACTTGTATCCAGGCCTCTAAGAGCCTACCTATGTCATAGGTCTGAAGACTCTCGCCTTCTGGAGCCAACCCTTCGCTGAGGCACGCTTTTAGGTCATCTTGCAAAACGTTATCGCAAGGTGCTTCCTCATTGGAGGTATTTAACAATGCAAGCAAAGCGCGCTCATAGCGCGCGCGCAGCGGCGTCACCCGGGCAATCGCCTGTGCATCCGTACGCGATGTACGAAAAACAGCAGGCGGAAATATCCTTCCAGCCCCTGCGCATTCTTCTACAAAAAGGGCTACCGATTTTGATTTGCAAGCGCACAGTGCGCTGTAATGCTCTATTAGATTAGAAGACCATGCCAATTCACGCACAGGAACGTTTTTTATCGCTTCTAAAAAGTCAGAAATGGCTGCTTGAAAAGCTTCTAGGCTAAGCAAAGTGCTTGATTCGTTATGGCTTTGATTGCTTTGAACCTGCGACCATGCTCCTAACAACGCATCATTAAATCGCATTGCGCTAACCCAGTGCGCAGCTCGCAAAATCTTGGCAGATTGGCGCAGCGCTGCACAGGGGTTTGCACCTTGCTTAGTTGCAAGGAGTGCATGGGTTAATGCGCGCTCCGCTGCAGGGAGATGCCCTCTACAGAGCTGATCTATTACAGATCGCATAGGTGCGCCTTCTGGGTTCAAAATTCTTTTCCTTCAAAGCTATTTTTAGCTTTCACGTTTGCATCTATTGAGTATTAGCCAAAAGCACTCTTATTCTAAAGCCTATTCAGGTTTATATAGTAATCATTTCAAAATCTTCTTTACGTGCACCGCATTCGGGGCATGTCCAATTTTCAGGCACATCAGCCCACCGCGTACCTGGCGCTATGCCTTCATCGGGAAGCCCGGCTTCTTCCTCATATAGCCAGCCGCAGATCAAGCACATCCATGTTTTATAGTCGGTTTGCATCTATCCAAATACCTCATAACCAGGCATAAAAACCTGTAAAAAATGTTGAGTACGTTCTATGAACCTGATTAAACAGTAAGGGCATCCCACCGCACCTATAAAAAATAGACTTGGCAAAATGCCCCCACCATCACTGTTAAAAGGCAAGCCTTAAGGTGCGGAATTCAAGCACACCTTTGGCAGGCGTTTTGGGTAATTACATGTCCATACCCATGCCACCCATACCGCCGCCCATGCCGCCACCCATCGGAGCTGCATTTTCTTTGGAGGAATCGCTTATTAAGCACTGCGTTGTCAATAATAGACTTGCAATGGAAGCTGCATTTTGCAAGGCAGTACGTGTAACTTTAGTAGGATCTACCACACCGGCTTCTACTAAGTCACCGTATTCACCTGTAGCTGCGTTATATCCGAAGTTACCAGTACCTTCAGACACTTTTGCAACCACGATACCGGGCTCTTCACCACCGTTGAGCACGATTTGACGCAGAGGCTCTTCCAATGCACGCAATATGATCTCGATACCTGCATCTTGATCTGCATTTTTACCTTTGAGGTCGCGCAAGACAGCACGTGCACGGATCAAGGCTACACCACCACCGGGAACAATCCCTTCTTCCACTGCAGCACGGGTTGCATGCAATGCATCTTCCACGCGTGCTTTTTTCTCTTTCATTTCAACTTCAGTTGCAGCACCCACTTTGATCACTGCTACGCCGCCTGCCAATTTGGCAACACGCTCTTGCAGTTTTTCACGATCGTAGTCAGAGCTTGCTTCTTCGATTTGTGCGCGAATTTGCTTAACACGCGCTTCGATTGAAGCAGCATCACCAACGCCGTCGATAATGGTAGTTTTTTCTTTACCTACTTCGATGCGCGTGGCTTGGCCGAGTTCAGCTAAAGTGGCTTTTTCGAGTGTTGAACCCGTTTCTTCAGCGATGACTTGTCCACCTGTGAGGATAGCAATATCTTCGAGCATGGCTTTACGGCGATCACCGAAACCAGGCGCTTTAACAGCCACGGTTTTCAAGATGCCACGGATATTGTTCACTACCAGCGTAGCTAAAGCTTCGCCTTCGATATCTTCAGCAATGATCAACAAAGGACGGCTGGTCTTAGCGATTTGCTCGAGCAAAGGCAATAAATCACGGATGTTGGAGATTTTTTTGTCGTGCAGCAAGACGTAGGGATTATCCAGAATCGCGATTTGCTTTTCAGGATTATTGATGAAGTAAGGAGACAAGTAGCCGCGATCGAATTCCATACCTTCAACGACTTCGAGCTCATCTTCAAGTGATTTGCCGTCTTCAACGGTAATCACGCCTTCTTTACCTACTTTATCCATCGCCTCAGCAATACGCTCACCGATCGAGGTGTCGCTATTGGCAGAGATGGAACCTACCTGAGCAATTTCTTTGCGGGTTGTGCAGGGCTTACTGATTTTGCCCAATTGCGCCACTATAGCTGCAACGGCTTGATCAATACCGCGCTTCAGATCCATTGGGTTGCGCCCAGAAACTACGTGCTTACGACCTTCTAGGGCGATAGCTTGTGCAAGCAAGGTAGCTGTAGTTGTACCATCACCTGCGTTATCGCTGGTTCTAGAAGCGACTTCTTTGACGAGCTGAGCGCCAATGTCTTGTTGCTTATCTTTGAGTTTTTCAATGGCTTTGGCGACTGACACACCATCTTTAGTAATCGAAGGAGCACCAAAGCTGCGCTCGATTACTACATTCAAACCTTTAGGCCCTAAGGTTACTTTCACTGCGTTGGCCAGAATGTTCACGCCTTCAATAATTTTGTCGCGCGCTTCATCGCCAATAACGACGTCTTTCACTGCCATGTTTAAAACTCCCTAAATACGTTTTATTGAATTTCGTCCATCTGCTTTTTGCATGCTGCGGTTTACAGAGCAATGGCTAATTAGACTAAAACAGCCAAAATATCTTCTTCGCGCACGACAAGCAGTTCTTCACCGTCTACTTTCACGCCTTGACCTGCATATTTACCAAATAAGATGCGATCGCCCACTTTCACATCTAAAGCAATAGCTTGGCCTTTATCGTCTTTCTTACCTGGGCCAACAGCGAGCACTTCACCTTGATCAGGCTTTTCAGCAGCGCTTTCAGGAATCACGATTCCAGAGGCTGTTTTAGTTTCATTGATGCGCTTAACAATAACGCGGTCATGCAGGGGACGCAGCTTTTGACTCATGGATATTCCTCTTTACTAGTTTAAAAAATTTCTTCTGCCCATTTCAGGCTCACCAGACAAAATGTCTTAGGGCAATTGAGAACACGCCCTAATTTTAAGCAAAATTAATGCGCAGCTGTCTGAGTCTGCTCTTTACATCAAGCTGCGCATGTATTTTCATTAAATAAGGATCTTTTTCTTTATTTCAAGGCCTGAGGCCAACTTACACTCTAAAAAATAGAGAATGCGTAGGTTGGTGGTGACGAAGGAACCCCAACATGCACACCACCAACTTGTAATTAGCGCTTTTGCGCCTATACACGCAGGCTTTAAAAGGAAAGCGGTCATCATGTTGGGGTTCGTACCTCACCACCAACCTACGCATTCTTTATCACTTGAAGCAAGGTATAAGGTTGAGGTAAACAATGCTCCACAACTGTCTAGGATTTTTAGCAGTCTCTGATGAAGAGTGCTCGATTATAGGGATGGGCTTTTGCAAATTCAACTAACGGATGGCCAAATAAAAACCGGTTTGCATAGGCAACCGGTTTTTATTTGGCCTAGCAGAGACATTTTTTCAGGATACAGCACGCTTCCAGCGCACTGGCTGCATCTCGCTCAATACCAAATCCACCACATCCAAAAGAGCGGCAAAGATAGCCATGCGCACGGGTATGCCGTTGTCTGTTTGCCTGAAAATAGCCAGCCTTGGATCGTCATTTAAATCTGTGCTGAGATCATACGCACCTGGTCGACTATCTCTGGGTAAAGGGTGCATCAAAATGGTCTGGGCCGTGCAGTGACGGTTAATTATCTGCTGGTTGATTTCAAATGCAGATCCATAGGTTGTAAGCCCTTTTCCAGCCTTAGTGTCTTGGAGCATGGATTCTTCGAAGCGCTCTTTTTGTAAACGGGTGGCATACCACACGTCAGGGGGTTCGATAGGTTCTTGCAAGGTATCGCGCAGCGTAACGCGATGCCCATGACTTTGCGCATAATCGGTCAAATACGAAGGCAGGCTTAGTGCAGCGGGAGCAATAAGGGTAAAGGAGAGATTTTTATAGAGGGACAAGAGTTTTAGTAAAGAGTGAATCGTGCGGCTATATTTAAGATCCCCTGACATCACAATATGTGCGCCATCTAGGGATTTTCCTAGGCGATGAAACTCTTTTTGTATGGTGTATACATCCAATAAAGCTTGGCTGGGATGCTCACCTGCCCCATCTCCTGCATTAATCACAGGAATAGAAGCCGATTGCGCGAACTGCGCCACAGAACCTTGCTCTGGATGCCTGACCACCATTGCATCTGCATATCCGCTCAACACACGGCTGGTATCTTCAATCGACTCACCTTTTGCTATAGATGAAGAAGCAAGCCCCGTGGTATCGCATACCGCACCGCCTAAACGTGCAAAAGCTGCTCCAAAACTTATACGTGTGCGCGTGCTAGCCTCAAAAAACAAATTGGCCAGTACGGCACCTTCGAGTACTCGGGTTATTTTTTGCCTCTGTGCAATAGGTTCTAAAGCCTTTGCAACCTCTAAAAGTGCTTCAACCTTATCTCGAGAAAAAGAATCAACCGATAATAAATGAGGCCCAAACCACGACATGATATTTCCCATGTAAAAAAAGCAGGCCTTCAAAAGGCCTGCTTGAAATTTCAAAGCTTAATTAGGACAAGCCCTAGGATCTTCGCAGAACCTATTTATGTTTATTTGATATCACGCAAAATACTATGCCGTAGGCCATAACCAAAATAAATCATTAAACCAATTGCCATCCAAATAATTAATCTCATCCAGGTGTTCATAGGCAAACCAGCCATTAAAAATAAAGCAACACCGGCTCCCATCGGGCCCACCACAAAAACCATCGGCGTTTTGAAGGGCCGTGCGAGGTTAGGCTGCATCAAACGCATAGCGACTACCCCAACACACACCAGCACAAAGGCTGAGAGCGTTCCAATACTCACTAACTCTCCCACCAAACCAATAGGCAACAACCCTGCTAGGATCATCACCGAGCATCCTGTAATGAGCGTGGTGACATACGGTGTATGAAAGCGCGAATGGAGTCTAGAGATAAAAGGCGGCAATAGACCATCTTGCGACATTCTGTAAAAAATACGGGGCTGGCTGATAAGCAAAACTAAAACTACCGAGGTTAAACCCACAATTGCGCCAAGCTTAATAACAGGAGATAGCCACAGCAATCCAATTGCATCAATGCCCACTGCAATAGGATCAGGCACGTTCAATTTATCATAAGGCACCACGCCTGTGAGCACATACGCGACCAGAATATAAAGTACGGTGCATACGGCCAGCGAACCTAAAAGCCCTATAGGCAAATTGCGACTTGGATTTTTAGTTTCTTGTGCAACACAAGACACCGCATCAAACCCAATATAGGCAAAAAAGACCACCGCTGCGCCTCTTAACACGCCACTCCAGCCAAACACGCCTGGCTCTAAACTAGGCGGTATAAATGCGCCAGCAGGATTGGCCGGTGTTATCCAATTGGCTGTATCCACAGAAAAAATACCTACCGCAATGAATGCCAAAATAATGCTGACCTTAATCACCACCATAATGCTATTTAAGCGCGCAGACTCTCGGATTCCAAAAATCAGTAAAGTAGTAATCACACCCACTACGAGCATGGCAGGCAGATTAATCAATGCGCCTGTATGCGTCCATCCCGTTGCAAGACTAAATGTCAACGGTGGACTAGACCATTGACTTGGAATATGAATACCGAAATCATGCAAGAAGCTCACCACATACCCTGACCATCCAACAGCCACTGCGGTAGCCCCTAACGCATACTCTAGGATCAAATCCCAGCCTATTAACCAAGCGAGAAATTCGCCCATAGTTGCATAGGCATAAATATAGGCGCTGCCAGAAACAGGGACCATGGAAGCCATTTCTGCATAGCACAATCCTGCAAATCCGCAAGCAATTGCACCCAAGATAAAAGACAACACGACGGCAGGGCCTGCATCAGCCGCGGCTGCATGCCCAGTAAGCACAAAAATACCTGCACCAACAATACATCCAATACCCAGCATCGTCAGATCCAACGCACCTAATACACGCCGTGGTTGGTGTTTTTTTCCTTCCGAAGTACTGCCATCCTGCTCAACGGCTTCTCTCTCGAGCGCCGCGATGGACTTTTTAGCCCACATTGTCATACAAAAAACTCCACAAAATACTTAAATACGCGCCCAGAAATATCTCACACGGCGCCATCTTACAGAAACTCTGCTCGATAGCCTAAAAATCAGGTGAGTCCTTGAGCAAAATTTATAAAAAAATAGGGACCAAAACACGTTTTATGTGTTTTGATCCCTATGAAAACTACAAATATATTTGAAAAAATGTAGGTTGGCGGTGAGGCACGAACCCCCAACATGCGTACCACTTGCCTACACGATGACCTGCTCACAGATTATCTAAAAACAAATTTAGAACGGTAGGTTGGTGGTGAGCAACGTTCCCCAACATGCATACCACCGACTTTTTATTTTGCTTTTGGCAATTTACAAGCAGGTCTTCAAGAAGGCAGTGGTGTGCATGTTGGGGTTCCTTCGTCACCCCAACCTACGAGCTAATGTTTAATAGCTTCTGCCGGAGAAAAAACTGGCTCAGCACTTAGAGTAGGTGTAGGAAGATCTTCTAACGGTGTTGGCATGCGTTCAAGAGCAATTTCCAACACCTGATCGATCCAACGCACCGGCATGATTTCAATGCTGTTTTTAACATTGTCCGGAATCTCCGCGAGGTCTTTAATATTTTCCTCTGGAATCAAAACCGTTTTGATTCCACCGCGGTGCGCAGCTAAGAGTTTCTCTTTAAGGCCACCGATCGGAAGCACTTCTCCACGCAGCGTAATTTCACCCGTCATAGCAATTTCTGCCTTCACAGGAATCCCTGTTAATACAGAAACGATAGCGGTAGCCATAGCTACACCAGCAGAAGGCCCGTCCTTAGGGGTTGCCCCTTCAGGTACATGTACGTGCACGTCTTTCGTTTCAAAGACCGTATCGCTTGCTCCCAAACGACGAAGCCGTGAACGCACTACAGAGCGAGCCGCCTCAACCGATTCTTTCATCACGTCGCCAAGCGAGCCAGTGCGAATCACATTGCCTTTTCCTGGCATCACTGCAGCTTCGATAGTGAGTAAATCTCCCCCCACTTCAGTCCATGCAAGTCCCGTTACCTGCCCTATTTGGTTTTCTTTGGTAGCGAGGCCAAAATCATACTTGCGCACACCCAAGAAGGTACTGAGGTTGCCAGAATCTACTGTGATTTTGCCCTGCCCCGTTTTTAGCAAATGCTGTTTGACGACTTTACGACAGATTTTAGATATCTCGCGCTCTAAAGAACGCACCCCTGCTTCGCGTGAGTAATAGCGAATGATGTCAAGAATAGCAGCTTGGGTCACCTCGATTTCGCCCTGCCTCAGACCATTATTGCGAATCTGTTTTGGCAATAAATACCGTTGTGCGATGCTGGCTTTTTCATCCTCGGTATAACCGGATAACCGGATAACTTCCATTCGATCTAGCAATGGAGGAGGAATATTCAAGCTATTGGATGTTGCGACAAACATCACATCCGATAAATCAAAATCTACCTCCACATAGTGGTCAGCAAACGCATGATTTTGCTCAGGGTCTAAAACCTCTAACAGCGCAGCAGAGGGGTCTCCACGAGAATCCATCCCCATTTTGTCTACTTCATCTAGCAAAAATAAAGGATTGCGCACCCCTACTTTTGCCAAGTTCTGCAAAATTTTCCCTGCCATCGAGCCGATATACGTGCGCCTATGGCCGCGAATTTCCGCTTCATCATGCATACCCCCTAATGCCATACGCACAAATTTACGATGCGTGGCTCGGGCAATAGACTCCCCTAAAGACGTTTTTCCAACGCCAGGAGGGCCGACCAAACATAAAATAGGCGCTTTTACTTTGGTCACACGTTGTTGAACGGCTAAGTATTCCAAAATACGTTCTTTTACTTTATCCAGACCATAATGGTCTTCATCCAGCACTTTTTCTGCATGCGCTAGGTCTGGATTAACTTTGCTTTTTTTGCGCCACGGCAGGCTAATCAGCATATCGATATAGTTGCGCGCAACGGTTGCTTCAGCAGACATTACCGGCATCAGTTTGAGTTTTTTCAGCTCAGACTCTGCTTTCTTTTTTGCTTCTGCAGGCATACGAGCAGCGATTACATGCTTAGCAAGCTCCTCAAGGTCAGCGCCTTCCGACCCTTCACCCAGCTCTTTTTGAATCGCTTTGACTTGTTCATTCAGATAATACTCACGCTGACTCTTTTCCATTTGACGTTTAATACGCCCACGGATACGTTTTTCAGCCTGCAAAATATCGATCTCAGCCTCAATATGCGATAAAAGCAAATCAAGGCGTTCCACGACGGGAAATGTTTCTAAAAGACCTTGTTTTTTGTCCAGTTTTAACGGTAGATGCGTTGCAATAGTATCTGCAAGACGGCTATTGTTATCCAGCGCGCTGAGCGTACTCGCCATTTCAGGAGGAATTTTTTTATTGAGTTTGACATACTGCTCAAACTGCGCACCGACAGCACGCCGACGCGCCTCCAATTCTGGCCCTTCTTCTACCAGTTCTTCAGCCAAAGGCAGCACTTCTGCGTGGAAACACTCCCCGTCTTCCACACCGAGAACCTTTGCACGCTGCACTCCATCAATAAGCACTTTGACAGTGTTATCAGGCAGTTTGAGAATCTGCAAAATATTCCCAATACACCCTGTTTCATACAGCTCTTTAACCGAAGGCTCGTCTTTACTCGACGATTTCTGCAAAATCAGCATAATCTGCTTATTGCCCTCCATCGCGAGCTCTAGCCCTTTGATGGATTTTGCACGGCCGACAAACAGCGAAATCACCATGTGCGGAAAAACTACCACATCTCTAAGAGGAATCAGCGGAAGCCGTACAGATTCAATAAGTAAAGGGGAAGTGGGTTGCATCATAGCCCCCTATAAAAATAAGAAAAAAGACCTGCGCGCACTGCGCAAACACATCTAAATCGTATGTATAACTGCCGTTAAGACGCCTTCAGAACCATGGTAGGCTCTGCATCGTTTGTAATAGTTTCACCATGAATAATGACTTTCTGTACATTTTTTTGCGTGGGTAATTCATACATCACATTGAGCAATACTTGCTCAATGATAGAACGCAGTCCGCGCGCACCTGTTTTTCGCTGCATAGCCTTACGTGCAATAGCTTCAAGGGCTTCAGACTCTAATTCCAGCTCTACTTGCTCCATTGCAAATAGTTTTTGGTACTGCTTAACCAGCGAATTTTTAGGTTCAACCAAAATTTTAACCAACGCGGCTTCATTGAGCTTACCTAACGTGGCAACTACAGGTAGACGACCAATTAATTCAGGAATTAAACCAAATTTAATCAAATCTTCCGGCTCTACATCGACCAAGATTTCACCTGCATCACGCTCTTTCTGGCCTTTCACCGTCGCGTTAAAGCCGATACTGGTTTTTTCTGTACGCTGCGTGATGACTTTTTCCAAGCCATCAAATGCCCCACCGCAAATAAATAAAATATTGGTGGTATCCACTTGCAGAAAATCTTGATTCGGGTGCTTACGTCCGCCTTGTGGAGGAACGGAAGCTACAGTGCCTTCAATTAATTTCAGTAAGGCTTGCTGCACGCCCTCACCCGATACATCTCGAGTGATGGAAGGGTTATCTGATTTACGACTAATTTTGTCGATTTCATCAATGTAGACAATACCTTGCTGTGCTTTATCTAGAGCGTAGTTGCAGCTTTGCAAGAGTTTTTGGATGATATTTTCAACATCTTCCCCCACATAACCTGCTTCCGTTAGTGTCGTGGCGTCCACCATGACAAAAGGAACATTTAAAAGACGCGCTAAAGTTTGCGCAAGCAAAGTCTTGCCTGAACCGGTTGGACCGATCAGTAAGATATTGCTTTTTGCAAGCTCCACGTCTTCTTTCAGATCCACGTGTTTGAGACGTTTGTAATGGTTATACACCGCTACAGCAAGCGTTTTTTTTGCCATATCTTGCCCAATCACATACTCATCGAGGGTTTTCCTGATGTCTCTGGGACTAGGTAAATCTGTGCGGATACTTTCAATGTTTGCCTGCTTGAGATCCTCAATCAGCATGGAGTGGCACAGATCAATACACTCGTTACAGATAAAGACAGATGGGCCAGCAATCAGCTTTTGAACATCCTGCCTGGCCTTCGTGCAAAATGAGCAGAAAACAGGTACTTCACTCGCCAAGCCATTGGTACTTGTCATAAAAATAACCTTTGAAGAAGCGACGCAAAATGCAAAGCATTTTGATTCGGCGCAAGAGACGACTCATTAAATAAGCGCCAAAATCTAAATATCAACCCCCAGAACCTATTTAGAGTCTCAAAAAAAGGGGGATGAGTAAAAAATAGGCATCAACAGCCTGAAAGTAGGGCTTTTTAAGAGATTCTAAAGAAGTTTTTTATATTTGCTTTCCATACAGCATACTCTTTATGCGCAAGAAGATCCTCCAATACATGCCGCAACCTTGCATGAAAACGCATTCAACCCCTTGCACAGTCAATGGTATGCATGTTGGGGTTGGTGTCTCAACACCAACCTACCGAAATGCCCATGTAAAAGGGCTCTATCAACCCCCACTCCACTAGCCACAACTAACCACAAAAAGGCAAAGAATGGTAGGTTGGTGGTGACGAAGGAACCCCAACATGCGTACCGCTGACTTTTAATCTAATCTGTAAGCTGGCCATCAAGGACGAAGTGGCGTGCATGTTGGGGTTCCTTCGTCACCACCAACCTACGAGGCACGCTGTTGCAGTACTTGATCTATGAGGCCGTATTCTTTTGCTCGGTCGCTAGACATAAAATTGTCTCTATCGGTATCCAGTGCAATTTGCTCGATAGATTGCCCTGTGTGATGGGCCAGCAAACCGTTCAAACGCCCTTTTAGATACAAAATTTCTCGTGCCTGTATCTCAATATCCGACGCTTGCCCTCGTGCGCCACCCAAAGGTTGATGGATCATCATACGAGCATTAGGTAATGCAAAGCGTTTACCATTGGCCCCCGCCGCTAACAAAAATGCGCCCATACTCGCCGCCATACCCATGCATAGGGTCGATACTTGAGGCTTGATAAACTGCATCGTATCGTAAATGGCCAACCCTGCACTGACTGAGCCGCCAGGGCTATTAATATAAAGACTGATGTCTTTGTCAGGGTTCTCACTTTCCAGAAACAATAACTGCGCGATAACGATATTCGCTGTCGTGTCGTTGACCTCGCCGATCAAAAAAACCAGCCGCTCTTTGAGCAGGCGCGAATAAATATCATACGCTCGCTCCCCTCTTCCGCTGCTCTCCACCACCATCGGAACAAGCCCTAAACCACGAGTTTCTAATGCAGAAGCGTCAAAGTCTTGCGTTCCTGGCGCTATGGAAGAAAAAGCATGCGAATCGCCGTACTGTCTCATAGTGGTTTTCTCTTTAAATAGCCTAATTAACTAGGGCATGCCCTCAATTACCCCGAAGGGCCCATCTTTGAGGTCGTGCGGTGCTCAGGACCCTCACTGTACTCAAGTACACCTGGATCCTGTGCTCCTGCTCCCCCAAGTATGAACCTTTTTGGGTAATTGAGGACACACCCTAGCCTTGTTTATGATTTTCAAAAGGCGGCCTTTTGCGCCTTTGCGTACTATCGCTTTTGAAGCCTAATTCGAAGTCGTACCGCGAAGCGACTCGCAGGTACTAAAACACGGCAATGCCAGTGTAAAACTTGCCCCAAATAAGAACTCTTTTTATAACCTTTGAACAGGTTTTAGAAGGCTATGCCGTAAAGAGGATTAGACGTAAAAAAAGTTAAGAACCTGTTTTGCCCCCTCTAATCCAACCTTGCAAGAAACAGATTGAACCATTGGATAATGGGGCCTCTACATCTGTTTTTCTAGGCGCCTTGCAGCCAAAAGCCGATTATTACACTTTTGTATCTATGGAAAAGTTAGTGGTGTGCATGTTGGGGTTCCTGCCTCACCACCAACCTACGGGGCAGAGTGCTAAAAAGGTTCTTTTTTGCAATTTATGTAAAGCTTCGGTCGTGCGACAAACCTAGCGCTTACTCTTTGCAAAGAAGAACCTTTTTGGCAATGTAGAGGAGGTTCTTTGAATATACTAAAACCCTATCCTCGCCTTCACACCTTAGGGCGCGCCCTAATTCATAAGACTGCTACTCGCTTCGGCTAATACTTTAAAACTCACCGATTCTTCGCTTACTTGTGCTTTTTCTAAAATAAAGTCGAGCGCATTTTGCTCAGCAATATGGGCTTTAAGCGAATTCAAATGCTCAGCAGATCCCAAGAAGAAACGACGCACGTCTTCAATAGGCACATTTTGCTCGCTCGCAAAGGTTTCAAAGTGCGTATCAAGCTGTGCAGATTCGGCAGCGAGTCCATTCTGGCGAATTAACTCAGACAAGATCAAACCTGTCTTTGCCCGGCGAGAAGCCGTGTCAAGCATAAAATCTGCAGGCAAGTTATGGCGAGCGCGAATGTCTTCAGAGGACAGTTTTTGCGCATCAGGGAAAATACGGCGAAACATTTGTTCAAACTGCGCATATTGCTCTTCACGTACCACCGCTTCAGGCACATCAAATTGCGTGGTATTGAGCAAGTACTCAATCACATCCGCACGCAACAAGGCTTTTGTGCGTTTTTCAGCTTCTGTTTCCAGGGCCTTTTTTTGTGCTTCACGCAAACTTTCTAGACTGTCAAAGTTTTCTGATTTCAGAAATTCTTCATTCAGCTCAGGCAGATGAGCCCACTCTACTTTGGTTAGGGTAACGGTCTGCTGCACCGCTTTTCCTGCCCATTCTGGGTCGAAATAATTATCAGCCAAGGTTAAATCAAAGGTTTTAGTCTCTGATTTTTTAAGGCCAACCACTGCGTTTTCGAGCTCTTTAGAAACAGCCTCTAGCCCAAGTACAAACGTCTGTGTATGCACTTTAGGTTTGCTTTGCTCTTTTTGATCGCCTTCTGTTTCTGCTGAGGCTTCTGATGCCTGCGTTTCATCATTTTTCTGCGCAGGGGCTTCCCAATGATTAACAAGCTCTACCGTTACCCGGTCGCCCATTTGGGCTTCCAGTCCACCGCCATCACCATGTTCAGATTCACTTCCACGTTCGTGATAATGACCGCGCTTATGGCGAGCCACTTCTAGAGCACGATCCACTTCATGGTCAGTAATCGCGGTTATGCGACGGGTCACTGCGCAGTCAGAGAATGCTGCAAACTCAATATTCGGCAACACCTCAAATAGAATATCCACTTCATAATTTTCAGAAGTCTGCTCAGAAGGGGTCTCCCCTTCTTTTGGCCAGTCCAAAGAAGGCGCGCTTGCAAGACGAATTTCATCTTGCTTCACCGCTTCAAAAAAGTGCTTACTAGCTAAATCTTGCACCACTTTGAATTCGCTTTCAGGCCCATATTTTTTCTGCAAAATTTGCATAGGCACTTTGCCTGGGCGAAAACCGTCCATGCGGATTTTCTTATTCAATGTGTTAAGACGCGTTTGTACTGCTTTACGCACGTCTTGCTTGGGGAGAGAAATCGTGATGCACCGTTTGAGTTTCTCGAGGTGCTTAACCGCGTGCGTCATAAAACCAGATCATCCTGAACAGTGAAAATTAATGCCAATCTTGGTGCAGCTAACAAAGCTGTGGCCCACTTTAAAAAGCGCTTACTTTACCAAACTCTTGCGATCCCCGTTTAAACTAGGGCGTATCCTCAATTGTCCCGACGGGTTCATATTTGGGGGAACAGGAGCGCAGGATCCGGATGTACTTAAGTACAGTGGGGATCCCGAGCACCGCACGACCTCAAAGATGAGCCCTTTGGGGCGATTGAGGATATGCCCTACGGAGATTCAAAAAACACTTACTACTTAACTGCGCTACTGTCTCTATCGCGCTGATGCTCCAACCCCGCTAATACAAAGGCATTAAATAAAGGATGCCCATCGCGCGGAGTAGAGGTAAATTCAGGGTGGAACTGCACGCCGACAAACCAAGGATGCAAGGTGCGCGGCAATTCCATTATTTCTGGCAAATTCTCTGTGGGCGTGCGCGCGCTAATAACTAAACCATGCGCTTCAAGCTGAGGTACAAAGTAATTATTGACCTCATAGCGATGCCGGTGCCGTTCGTTTACTTGCGTTCCATAAATTCTAGCTGCTTCCGTACCTGCTGTAATCGGACAAGCCTGCGCACCCAAACGCATCGTGCCTCCTAATTCTGAGGACGTATCACGCTTCTCTACACGGCCATCTCGGTCTTGCCACTCTGTAATCAGTGCTACGACAGGATGCGGGGTATTAGGACTAAATTCTGTGCTATTAGCGCCTTCTAAGCCTGCTACATTGCGGGCAAACTCAATCACCGCAAGCTGCATCCCCAAGCAAATCCCTAAATAGGGGATTTTGGCTTTTCGTGCGTATTCAATCGCCATGATCTTTCCAGGTATACCGCGCTCTCCAAAGCCACCTGGCACTAAAATGGCATCGAGTTTTTCAAGACCCCGAGGCCCTTCTTTCTCGATCACTTCTGAATCTAGGTAATGAATATGGACCTTGGTAGACGTATGAATCGATGCATGCTTAAGCGCTTCAATCAGCGATTTATACGATTCTGTGAGATCCACATATTTGCCCACCATACCAATGGTAATTTCATGCTTGGGGGACTCGATTGCCTGCACAAGCTTCTTCCACACAGACAGATCTGCTGGCTTAGGCTCTATCCGAAGTGCTGAGCAAATTAAATCATCTAACCCTTGCTCGTGCAGCATCTGTGGAATGGTGTAGATGCTCTGCACATCCCACATTGAAATAACCGCCTCTTGAGGCACATTCGAAAACAAGGAAATTTTGGCACACTCTTCTTCAGGAATGCGACGATCTGCCCGACACAACAAGACGGTGGGGAAAATACCAATTTCACGCAATTTCTGCACGCTGTGCTGCGTAGGCTTGGTTTTTAGCTCACCTGCTGCGGCGATAAACGGAACCAGTGTCAAATGCACAAAACAGGCTTGATCACGTCCTAAGCGCAAGCTCATCTGACGCGCTGCCTCGAGAAAAGGCAAGGATTCGATATCTCCCACCGTACCACCGATCTCGATAATAGCCACATCCGGCTCTAAACCCGAATCTGCAGAGTGCGATGCATAGACGCCGCGCTCGATAAAAGTCTGGATTTCATTGGTGATATGCGGGATAACCTGAACGGTTTTTCCCAAATAATCTCCACGACGCTCTTTGCGAATCACCGACTCATAAATTTGACCCGTCGTGAAATTATTAGCTCGGCGCATTTTGGTGCGGATAAAGCGCTCGTAATGACCTAAATCTAGATCAGTTTCAGCTCCATCTTCCGTCACAAACACTTCGCCGTGCTGAAAAGGACTGATCGTGCCTGGGTCTACATTGATATAGGGATCCAGTTTCAAAAGCGTCACACGTAACCCGCGTGACTCTAGAATAGCCGCGAGCGACGCTGCGGCAATCCCCTTGCCTAATGAAGACACTACCCCGCCAGTCACAAATACATATTGAGTCATTCAGAATCTAACTTGGAAAAAGCATAGCAACAAAAAAACGAAAAACGCAGCGGACTTGCCCCAATACCATCCATCAAGCATGCCACTTCTGCGTCATCAAAGTAGCAATTATACGTGAGCCTTTTCTCAGAGCCTGTGCAGAATATAAAAAAAAAGAAAAAGAGAAAATTAAATGCCGTATGGCCAGAGTACATATAGGCAAATTAGTCATCCCTCATCTAGGCTAGATAGGCCTGACAAACACTCTACTCACTGCGGGCCAATGCAATTTGCAACCGAAATCACGATCTCAGACCAGATTTCATATAGCAACTTTTAAATTGATGACTTTATCAACAGATGATAAAGTATGGGCACGCAAAAATACATGGAAAAAGATCCCGTTATCGATACGATGCTTGATCTACATGGCTCAATTATTGATCAAGAGCATGGATACTGGATAAAGATTGAGGCTTGGCGCGTCAATCCAACGCAGGCCGTCCCTCATGGAGTCCGGTATTCACTTACTTTGCACGATCCCTATGGGAGTCGAATTCTAGGTTATGACAATGCTCATGCGGTAAAACCACCCAAAAAGTATAAATATGCTGGGCGTGTTTTAGCCTATGACCATAAACATCGGCATGTTTCAGATAAAGGAGTGCCGTATGAATTCAAAGATGCTCAACAATTAATGAATGATTTTTTCAGTAGCGTAGACCAAGTACTGCAACAAGTGAGAGCCTGATGAAAACAATTGCAATTGGTATCCTGCCACAACAACAGATCCGCGAGCGAATCCTGGCGATTGCGCGTGGCGATTACAAGCCACGGGCTGGAGAACCCAAAATTTGGTTTACCTCAATGAAATCTCTCGCCGAAGTTTTAAGCGATGACAATCGTGTCCTCCTTAAAGTGATTCAAGAAACGCAGCCCGCATCTATTTCCTTACTAGCGAAGACAACCGGGCGCAAAGTAAGCAATTTATCCCGCACCCTTAAAACAATGGCTCATTATGGGATTGTGTTGATGAAGAGAGAGAAAAACCGAGTGCGCCCAATCGTTGAATCAACTGCATTCCAAATCATGGCTGCATAATGGAAATAGCGCGCGCATTACTAACTAACTGATATTGCGCACGTTATAGAACGGTGAGTTGTTGATAAGCAGAGCGCAAAGATTAAAAGTCGGTGGTTTGCATGTTGGGGTTCCTTCGTCACCGCCAACCTACCGAGATGCATGCGCAAAAAGAATTCACCAAACTCCACCAACCACAAGAAAAGCAAAGGATGGTAGGTTGGTGGTGACGAAGGAACCCCAACATGCAAGCCACGGTCCTCTTGAATACCTGCGTAACATCAATAACTAATACGGATTAAACCAATAACGAGGCCGCTGGCTTCTATAACGCTCCACTTTCCCTACTTCGCTGTTAAAAATCAATGCGCCATGCCAGTCACTGCGATGTTGCACTGCTCCATGGCGCGTATACCGTGCAGCCACCGCTGGGTGAGGATGTCCAAAACGGTTTTTATAACCCATCTGAAAAATCACTTCACGCGCAGCCACCGCATACAAAAAAGCATTGCTCGATGAGGTACGGCTGCCATGGTGAGGGGCAAGGAGTATGTCTGCGCGCAAAGCCTCGCGCTGCTTAGCCACTAGCTGGCGTTCTTGAGGGGTTTCAATATCTGCTGCCAGTAGCACTGCATATTGGTCGTTTTCTACCCGCAGTACACAGCTACCTGCATTACGTGTTCCACGTAGTTTTGGATTGTCTGGCCATAGAAAAGTAAATGTCACCCCCTCCCATACCCAGCGCTCTCCGGCCTGACAAAGCGCACTGGAAGACACGGGTAAATTCAAATGGCTTTGCGCATTTATAGGTGCACGGGTCTGGCTCAGACTGGCTGCGCTCCATAATGGATGGCGCTTTGGTAATGATGCTCGAAACCACTCGATGGGCAACGCCGACAGCACCGAATGCGCACCGCCAGAGTGATCTGTATCTGCATGACTGATCACCAAACCATCTAGCCGATCAATACCGCGAGCACGTAAATAAGGCACTATGATGCGCTGACCTGCATCTGACGCCTCCAAAACCTGTGATGGCGCAACAGGCCCAGCCTGTATGTTTTTCTGCGTGCCACGAGAAGCTTTTTGTATCCATGGGGAGTGATAGCTGGGCCCTGTATCGAATAACAATCGATGATGAGCCGTCTCAATAAGCGCAGCAGCACCTTGCCCTACATCTAGTGCAGTAACGCGAAATGCACCGGCAGCAAGACGTGTTTCAAAAGAAAAAAACAGCGGAATAAAACAACCCAGCGACACCATTTTCAAAACTATGCGCCCACCAGGAAGTATGCTTTTTATGTGGCAACACACTTTAGCTGGCCGTTCTACCCACAAGAGCATGCCCACCGCAGCGCTTATCAAGCTTATTTTCCCAGGATAAGGTAGTGGCTTAAGTGCCCACGACGCGGCACTCAGCATCTCAAGCACCACACTCAAACCGGAAAAAGAGCGTTGGGCTACATACAATGCCCAAGCATCCAAAGGCGCTGGCAACACTACTCCTGCAAGCACTGGCGGCACCACAGCAAAGCTCACCCAAGGAATAGCAATCAGATTAGCAAATGGACCCACCCATGAAACTTGGCTAAACCACAACGCGGTGAACGGGATCAAGCCTAGCGTGATAGCGATTTGCAGGTGAATCATCTCAAATACTGCGCGACGATAGGCTAGCCAACGCCTATACCACCCTGCACACCCATGTTTATCGTGTACAGACACCGTAGGCATATTCAGTGCCGTCTCTACATTACGAGGTCGCATCGATAGCAAAATAATAGCTACCGCACCAAATGACAGCCAAAATCCCGCAGAAACCACCGCCCATGGATCGATAAAAAGCACTATCGCTAAAGCCCAGGCCAATTTAAGCGAAGCAGCTATTTCTCGTCCACTAAGCGTAGCTGCGCTCAATACACACAGCATGATCACAGCGCGTTGCGCAGGCACTCCAAAACCTGAGAGTGCTGCGTAGACTAAACCGGTAAGCGCCCCTACAAGGGCTGCTACTTTAGGAGTCGCAATCCACAGTGGCCCTCTAAAGCCAAAATACGCTAGCTTACGCCACACACCGGCTATCAAATTACCTACAAAACCTGCAGCTAAAGCGATATGTAAGCCTGAAATGGCTACTAAATGATTCGTGCCTGTACGCGTAAAAATTTGTTTATCTTGTGCACTGATATCAGCCTGTAGCCCTATGGCTAAGGCTGTAATAACGCCTTTGTGTGGAGCGTCGCCCAATACCTGGTTCAGTCGCCTATGCAGAGCTTGCCGCCACTGAGCAATATGATTGGACAGCTTTTTTTGTAATGATGCCGAAGTGTATTGCGCACCACGCCCATCACGCACTGTACTGACCTGTTCATCAAAATCAGACACGATCTGATGCAGTACATATCCCCGAGCTCGCACATTCTGCTCCAGCAGAAGGGCTTCAAAATCAGTGCCATAGGGATTGGATACTCCATGAATACGAGTGAGCCTGACCTTCAACCGCAAACGCTCCCCAACATGCACAATAGGAGGAGCTTGCCTAGGCTGCGCATACCAGCTCAATTGAATGCGGCGAGGGAAAAAAGAAGGAAGAGGGGTTAAGAAAAAATGGGGGGATGGAAGGCGCGCGTCAGGGGGGATGAGGTCAAAAATAAAACGTATAGAGTTGGGCCCAGTAGTCGGCATGCTAGCGACCTCCCCCTCTACCCAAAGCGTGCGCTGCTCCAACTCAGGCGGCAAATAAAAAGCCAATCGTTCCTGCGCACGCCACCCCGCCCACCCAAAACCAATACCCATAGCACAGAGAATTGCTACGGTAGTTCGGGCATGCGCTGATATAAGTCGAGACACTATGGCAGCGGCGTTAGAACGCAGTGCAAAAGCTTTGAATACCGATGTTTGAAGCACAGGCCACCCCCACGCTCCCAAAACACTTGCCATTGCAGCTAAAAAGCACAGCATTAATGTCGTATGCGAAGGTAGAGCAGCGCACTGCTGCAAACCAGCTACTCCCAGCGCAAAGCCGCACAAAACACCCCTCACTGCTGCCCTCCCCCACGCTCATGGGCGACCGACAAAACGGTCGCATACCTGATTATGGGAGCGCTAACTGTAGGCGAGGTAAAGCGCTATAGGCATTAGCCGTTGTGCAGACTGCCAATTCTTCTATATCGATGGTGCTCAGATTTGCCAGGGTTTAGGCATATGCCCTATCTCAACTTTCCCGGTCAGCAAGCGCTGCCAAGGCCCATTCAAGCTTCACTGGAACTCTCGCTCATTTTTTGTAAAGTAGCTGCCCGTTTAGCAGCAAAATAAGCCTCGACTTCTTCACTGGATTTGACTCGACCACAACGGACATCTGCCATCCCTTCTGCTACTTTACTGCGAACCCAAGCGTCGTATTCTGCTTTTTCAAGCTGTGTCTTTACAAAATCTCGCATGAAATCACGTAATAATTGCGAGACGGTCCTATCAGCCATTTTCGCTGCCTTAGAAAAAGCCTTCTTCAACTCATCCTCTACTCGAACAATAATATTAGCTTCAGACATGCTTTTTGCCTTTAAATAATCGTAAGCTGGTTATCAAGGAGCCCATGGCGTGCATGTTGGAGTTCCTTCGTCACCACCAACCTACCAGGAATGTCACCGCCATAGGGTTTCTAAAGAAGGCTAATACTGCACGCTTTTTGGTTACGTATACGTCCAAAATTGCCGTTTGACAGCTATATACCCAATTATGGGAGTGCGAACTGTAGGCGAGGTAAAGCGCTATAGGCATTAGCCGTTGTGCAGACTGCCAATTCTTCTATATCGATGGCGCGCAGATCTGCCAGGGTTTGGGCTATACGGACTATCTCGACAGGGGTATTGCGAGGAGGTCTGGACTCAGAGCACCAGGCAGGAGGTTGATCTGGTGCATCCGTTTCCAGCACGATGGCTTCGAGAGGCAACTCCACAGCCAAACGGCGCACGCGCTGCGCGCGGCTATACGTTAACTGCCCACCCAAGCCAAGCTTTAAACCTTGCGCCAAAAAAGCTTGAGCCTGTTGTACGCTACCGTTAAATGCATGGGCTATACCTTGTTTCACTCCAAAACGGCGCAGCCCTTTTAATACCTGATCTTGTGCTTTATGCACATGACACAGTACAGGCAAATCAAAGTCACGAGCCAGCTTAAGTTGTGCGGCATACAAATAATGCTGTGCGGCCTCATCTAGCCCTGCCACCCCTCCATCCAACCCTATTTCACCCACAGCAACTAGGCAAGGATCATCGCGATAACGTTCAAGCGCTGAAGCTAGCGTGGAAATGGCCTGCTCCAAGGTATTTTTTTTCTCATGCTCTTGCAGCAGTACTGCACAGCACGCAGGATCCACACGCACTAACTGCCCAGGCTGCACAAACCACGGATGCACCCCCAACGCATACCCCATCCCAGGCAAACTATGTGCCATAGCCCGCACTATTTCAAAACGGTTAGGCGATACCGCAGGAATGACCATACGCCCTACGCCAAGTGCCCGAGCTTGATGCACAAGCTCCTCTCGATCTACATCAAAAGCGGGAGCATCTAAATGGCAGTGCGTATCGATCATCATGGGATATGACTTGCAGAATTTTTCAGGACTGACTAGGTAGTCACCTAATCTTACACCCCCATAAAAAAACCTCTTGAAAAATCAAGAGGTTTTTTTATGCTGGGTAGTCTTCAGAGCAAACTACAAATACTTACAGCTTACAAATCAAACAACAAAGAAGCAGGGTCTTCCAGTGCTTCTTTCATCGCTACCAAACCTAGTACGGCTTCACGGCCATCGATGATGCGGTGGTCGTAGGACATGGCTAGGTAGTTCATAGGACGCACGACGACTTGGCCATTTTCTACTACGGCGCGTTCTTTGGTTGCGTGTACACCCAAAATTGCTGATTGAGGGGGGTTGATGATGGGGGTGGATAGCATGGAGCCAAATACACCGCCGTTGGAGATGGAAAAGGTGCCGCCGGTGAGTTCTTCTAGCGTTAATTTACCATCTTTGGCTTTTTGACCGTATTCCGCTACTTTTTTCTCGATATCTGCGAGGTTCATTTGGTCTACATCACGCAGGATGGGTACAACTAATCCGCGGGGGGAGCCTACTGCGATACCGATATCGAAATAGTCGTGATACACAATGTCATGACCATCTACAGAAGCATTGATGATGGGGTATTTTTTTAGCGCGTGGACAGCGGCTTTTACGAAGAAGGACATAAAGCCCAAGCGTACGCCGTGTTGTTTTTCAAATTTATCTTTGTATTTTGCCCGCAAGTCGATAACGGCTTGCATATTGACCTCGTTAAAGGTCGTTAGGATGGCATTGGTTTGTTGAGATTCGATCAAGCGCTCTGCAATGCGGGCGCGTAGGCGAGACATTGGCACGCGTTGCTCAAAACGCCCACCCAAAGAGGCAAGGGAGGGGGTTGTAGGGAGGGGGCTAGCGGATTTTGCTGGTGCAGAAGGGGCTTTTGCTACAGCGCTTGAAGCGCTGGCATTGGGAGCCTGGCCTTGCACGATGGCTAACGCATCTGCTTTTGTGATGCGTCCGTCACGGCCGCTTCCTTGCAGGCTGTCTTTGGAAATGTCTTTTTCATTGAGGAGTTTGGCAGCAGAAGGCATTGCACTGGCAGACTTGGAGGAGGAAGCTGAGGCAGCTTTATCATCCGTGGCTGCAACAGGTTGAACCTGGGTGGGGCTCAAACTCTCTTTTGCTTCTGTGTCGATAGTGGCGATGACTTCTTCAGTTACCACGGTATCGCCATCATTTCTTAAAACCTGGGCAATCACGCCAGCGGCAGGAGCAGGAACTTCAAGCACGACTTTGTCTGTTTCAATTTCGATGATGGTTTCATCGCGCTCAACTGCTTCACCGGGGTGTTTGAGCCATTTTAATAATGTTGCTTCGGCAACGGACTCGGAGAGTTGAGGGACTTTGACTTCGATAATCGACATTTTTTTTCCTGAATTTTTGGGGATCTGCTCAGGTATCCGTTTTTAAGTAGACAGATTATGAGCAGATTCTAAATTTTCTTGAGCGTAAGTAGGTTGAGCTTGTATCTTAGGTACGCATTTTACATGCGCACGCTGATCCTATTTTTCAGCAACGGGGTTGGTAATGCTGCCAAATGCGCTGTCGAGTAATTCTTTTTGCTGCTCGACGTGTTTAGCAAAATACCCCACTGAAGGAGAGGCACACACGGCACGACCGCTATACGCTAGCTTATAGCCATTTTTGTGGACGGCTTTTAACGCATCGATCAAGTTGTGTTCTACCGAAGTCCAAGGACCTTGGTTTTGTGGCTCATCCTGTACCCATACCAACTCGGAAGTATTTGCATACTTTTTGAGCTCGGTTTCAAATGCTTGTTGGGGGAAGGGATAGAGTTGCTCTACACGCAGAATAGCTACATCTTGACGTTCTATCTGTTTACGATGTGCAATCAAATCATAATAAACACGACCGGAGCAGGCGATTACACGCTTAACTTTTTTAGGATCCGCAATTTCAAATGTTTTGTCAGATTCCCCTATCACCGTTTGGAAGCCGCCTGTTGCCAGTTCAGAGAGATCACTCACCGCTCCTTTATGACGCAACAAGGATTTAGGTGTCATCACGATTAAAGGCTTACGCACCGTGCGAATCATTTGACGGCGCAGCACATGGAAAATTTGCGCAGGGGTGGTAGGCTGAACCACTTGCATATTGTTATCTGCACACAGTTGCAAATAACGCTCCATACGCGCAGAAGAGTGCTCTGGGCCTTGGCCTTCATAGCCATGCGGCAAGAGCATTGTCAGGCCACATACGCGGCCCCACTTTGCTTCTCCGGACGAAATAAACTGATCGATTACGACCTGTGCGCCATTGGCAAAGTCACCAAATTGAGCTTCCCACAGTACAAAGGTGTTGGGCTCTGTAGTGGAGTAGCCGTATTCAAAACCTAGCACGGCTTCTTCAGAGAGCACCGAATCAATCACCGTAAACGGAGCTTGAGTCTCTGCAATATTTTGTAATGGGATGTAGCTACCATCATTCCAGCGTTCGCGGTTCTGATCATGCAGCACCGCATGGCGGTGTGAGAAAGTGCCGCGGCCACTATCTTGCCCAGTTAAACGGATAGCACAACCCGATGCAACCAAAGAAGCAAAGGCGAGATGCTCGGCCATTCCCCAGTCTAGCGCTTGATTACCTTGCCCCATCACACGTCGGTCTTTGAGGACTCGCTCTACCAGAGGATGCACTTTGAAACTCTCTGGAATATCGGTGATGCGCTCGGCTAAGCGTTTGAGTTCTTGCAGAGGAACGGCTGTATCGGCTGCATCTGTCCAAGGTTGATTAAGGAAAGGAGCCCAGTTGATGCCGTACTGGTTTTTATAATTAGATAAAACAGGATCAACCGTATGGTGGCCTGCATCTAATGCGGCGCGGTAACGCTCTCCATATGCCTGATCTTCCCCTTCTGTAATAGCACCTTGCTCTAACAGACGTTTTGCATAGAGTTTACGAGTACCAGCGTGTTTTCCAATTTTCTGGTACATCAAAGGCTGAGTTACCGCAGGGGTGTCTTGTTCGTTGTGGCCCAATTTGCGGAAACACACGATATCGATGACAACGTCTTTATGAAATTGCATCCGGAAATCTACGGCAAGCTGCATCGCCAAGACTACGCTCTCTGGATCATCCCCATTTACATGGAGCACGGGCGCTTCGATCATTTTTACTACGTCAGAGCAGTAGGTAGTCGAGCGTGCATCGCGAGGATCAGAGGTCGTAAAGCCGATCTGATTGTTGATGATCAAGTGGACAGTGCCGTGTGTGCCATAGCCGCGTGTCTGCGCCAAATTCAGGGTTTCCATCACCACGCCCTGCCCTGCAAATGCAGCATCGCCGTGCACTTGCACGGGTAAGACGGTCTCTCCTGACGCATCCTTTCGTCTATCCATCCGGGCTTTGGCAGAGCCTTCGACCACGGGGTTCACGATTTCCAAATGGGAGGGGTTAAAGGCTAGCGATAAGTGTACAGGACCCTTTTCCGTGGAAATATCGCTGGAGAATCCTTTGTGATATTTCACATCCCCGGCGGATAATTCTTCGGTATGCTTGCCTTCAAATTCTGCAAACAAATCGGCAGGCATTTTGCCCAACGTATTGACCAATAGATTGAGACGGCCTCGGTGTGCCATTCCAATAACAATTTCTTGCACCCCTTGGGAGCCTGCGCGATGGACTAGTTCGTCCATTGCAGCAATAAAGCTCTCTCCTCCTTCGAGGGAGAAACGTTTTTGGCCCACATAGCGGGTGTGCAGATATTGCTCCAGCCCTTCCGCTGCTACGAGGCGCTCGAGGATGTGTTTTTTCTTTTCTATGGAGAAGGCGGGTGTGGCACGTACCGATTCAAGGCGCTCTTTCCACCAGCGTTTTTGCTCAGGATCGCTGATATACATAAATTCTGCGCCGATCGAGCCGCAGTAGGTATCACGCAATGCTTGCACAATTTCACGTAACGTGGCGGTTTCAAAACCAAAATACAAATCGCCGGCATGGAAAGTTTGATCCATATCGGCTTCGGTCAAGCCATAAAAAGAAGGTTCTAACTCAGGTAGAAGAGGACGCTCGCGACGTTTGAGCGGATCCAGATTGGCCCAACGGGCGCCTAGAAAGCGATAGGCATCAACTAAAGCTTGTACATAGACTTGTTTGCCAGACGCAGCGAGTGCTTGTGCATCTGCAGCTGCAGCATTAACCGGTTGTACTGAAGCGCGATGCGCTGCACTCGATTTCGCGCGCTGCGCGAAGGATTCAATAATAGCGCTATGGGCAATATCGCTAGAACGTGATCCATCTACCGCCTGCAAATTACTCAAAGTTTCAAAATAATCTCGCCAGTTCTCGGAAACCGAAGCGGGATTATCCAGATACGCCTCATACAGCTCTTCGAGATACGCTGCATTCCCGCCAAATAAATAGGCACTTGATTGCAACGCACTCATCCTTTCTTTCACACTCATTTTCTTTTCAGATTCTTGATCAAAATGGATCCATACAGCGGCACAGTGGCCACATCTAGTTACCTAGTACAGTCTGAAGCCTTTTTTAAAAGGCCGCAGGCACATTCTTAAATGTCTTCAATACCCGCGGCATAGAGGGTATCAAATTATGTTGTTGGGGGGATGTTGAAACCCCAATATGCAAGACATTTTTTAGACGATTTTCATCATCCGGCGTTGTTCAGAGCCACTTAAAAGGCGATTTATTACAATGACACTTACTGTAATAAAGGTAATAAACAGCGTAGCTAGCGCATTAATTTCGGGGTTAATACCCAAGCGCACTCGAGAAAATACCACTAGCGGCAACGTCGTAGAACCGGGGCCAGACAGAAAAGCCGACAGGATTAAATCATCCATTGAGAGCGTAAAAGAAAGCAGCCAGCCTGCCATAAGCGCTTGTGAAATAAGCGGCAGGGTCACGCTAAAAAATACTCTAAAAGGTGTTGCTCCCAGATCCAGTGCGGCCTCTTCTAGAGAGTGATTAAGCTCACGCACGCGAGATTGCACAATCACGGCGACATAGGACATACACAACACCACATGCCCCACCCAAATCATTAACATGCCTCGTTCTTTGGGCCAGCCTAACCAGTTACCTAGCTCAATAAATAGCAGTAGCAAAGAAATACCCTGAATCACTTCAGGGATTACGAGTGGAGCATTGATCATAGCGCTATAGAGGGTAGCTCCTCGAAAACGCCCCATACGTGCAAGTACAAAACCCGCCCATGTACCCAGTGCTACCGATGCGCAAGCGGTCATTATCGCAATGCGCAAAGAAAGCCAGGCTGCATTCAATAACTCTTGATCGCGAAACAACTCGCCATACCACTTCAATGAAAAGTGCGTCCACACCGTTGACAGGGTAGACGCGTTAAAAGAGTACACCACTACACTGATGATAGGCGCATATAGAAATAGGAATCCCACAATAAGCGACAAGGCTCGAATAGGGGAAATAGGAGAAGAACGTCTTGCGGATCGGGTCATCGGAGCTATCTCTTCTCTAACTTTTTCTCTAGCTCTTTGGTCTGGAAATGCTGGAAGCCTGCCATAGGCACTAGCAATAACAAAACCATCGCGCACGTCACAGCAGAAGCCATGGGCCAATCGGCATTATTGAAAAATTCATCCCACATTACACGACCAATCATCAAGGTATTGGCCCCACCTAATAATTCGGGAATAACGTACTCACCTGCTGCAGGAATAAACACGAGCAAACAGCCTGCAATAATCCCGTTTTTAGACAAGGGCAGCGTAATTTTCCAAAAAGCTTTGAAGGGTCGCGCACCTAGATCATAAGCAGCTTCTAGCAACTTCAAATCCATTTTGACTAAATGCGCATATAAAGGCATTACCAGGAATGGCAGATAGGAATACACCATACCAATGTATACCGCAGTATTCGTATGATAGAGCTCTAGAGGGGTATGTATGATTCCTAATGCCATCAAAAACTGATTAAGCAAACCATTATTTTTCAGTATGCCTATCCATGCATAGACACGAATGAGGAAAGAGGTCCAAAAAGGCAGCATCATTGCCATTAATAGCAAGCTGCGGTGTTTGGGTTGCGCGCGCGCGATGGCATAGGCCATCGGATAACCGATTAATAAACACAAGAAGGTCGAGATAGCAGCGACTTTGAGCGAGTTTAAATACGCCGCAAAGTACAGACTGTCGGTTACTAAAAACGCATAATGCGAGAGCAAAAGCGTGATGTGTAGCACACCATCTTTAAGGTCGAATAAACTGGTATAAGGCGGGGTGCCCAAACGCAGATCGGCAAAACTGATTTTTACAACAATCAGAAAAGGCAGGAAAAAGAAAAGCAAAAGCCAAATATAAGGGCCAGCAATTACCGCACTGCGGCCAGACAAATTAAATCGCTGCACCACAAATTCAAAGCACTGCCCAAACACGGCCCATAAACTTTTTGCGCACCCGCGCACACTCAGCCAGAGCAGTCGTACGGGAGCGGCCAAAAGCATGCGCAAAAAACCACAAGCCACAATAACAAAGCTAGTAGCTTGACTCATGTTGTTAATACCCGCGCTGAAGCCGGCCCCCAACTAATACAGACTTCATCATCATAGGTGGGCAATTCTGCTTCTGTAAGTGCAGAGCTCAATACATTCGCAATGATATTGCGCCCAGAAGGCAAACCAATATGGTAGACGGTGTAGCCGCCCATATAGACAATATTGCTAACCTTACCGCGCGTCCAATTATGGTCTTGTGAAGGCGCTTCACGTGTCACGACGACGCGTTCTGGGCGTACGGAAATGGTCACATCCATACCTAGCTCACCTGTAACGCCATGGTTCACATATAGACGCTGCTCGAGATCGGCGCTTTCAATAAACACGTGATCGGACTCATCTTCAACGATCGTGCCCATAAAAATATTGGTCGATCCGATAAATTCTGCGCAAAAACGGCTGTTGGGGTATTCGTAGATCTCATGAGGTGTACCTACTTGCACGATGCGGCCTTCGCTCATTACAGCCAGGCGATCTACCATTGCCATTGCCTCTTCTTGATCATGTGTGACCATCATGCAGGTCACCCCCACTTTCTCAAGAATATCCACCAGCTCCATTTGCGTGCGCTGACGAATTTGCTTGTCCAATGCGGACATGGGTTCATCAAGCAGTAATAGCTTCGGGCGTTTTACCAAGCTTCTAGCGAGCGCTACGCGCTGCTGCTGCCCACCGGAGAGTTGATACGGTTTTCGCTTGGCGTAACGACCCATTTGCACGAGACTAAGCGCTGCATCAACCCGTTCTTGTAATTCAGCTTTTGGTACTTTTTCCTGCTTCAAGCCAAATGCCACATTGGCTTCTACAGACATATGTGGAAATAAAGCGTATGACTGGAACATCATGTTCACAGGTCGCTTGTAAGGCGGCATCGCTGCCAGATCTTGACCATCGAGCAAGATGCGCCCTGACGTAATAGGCTCAAAACCCGCGAGCATGCGTAGCAAAGTAGATTTGCCACAGCCTGAGCTACCTAAAAGCGCAAACATCTCGCCTTTCTTAATAGACAGGCTTACGTGTTGCACCGCAACGCTCTCACCGAATTTTTTGACGACGTCAATAATCTGAACAAATTCGTCCATGCAGCAGCCCTTTTTTGAGGCGGATAAAAAAAGATACGGCTAATGGCCGGTTTTGAATTCTTGCCAGAGTCTGGTCTGTAAACGAACAATATTCAATGGTAGCGGTTTTAGCGGAAATAATGTTTTCATAACCTCTGGAGGAGGATAAATACCCGGGTCTTTTAAAATATCTGGGCGCACATACCGTTTTGCTTCAATATTAGCATTGGGGTAAAAAACGTGGTTTGTAATGGCGGCATGGACTTCAGGTGTTTCAATATAATTGATCCATTTCAATGCTTCTTTAGGATGCGGTGCATCCTTTGGAATCGCCATCACATCAAACCAAACAGCCGCCCCTCCTTGAGGAATAAAATATTGAATGCGGTACGGTTTTTTAGCTTCTTCTGCCCGACGGCGCGCAATAGCCATATCGCCAGACCAACCAAAGGCCATACAAATATCACCGCCCGCCATATCATTGATATAGCCAGATGAATTAAATTGAGTGATATAGGGGCGAATCTTTTTTAACGTCTGCAGCGCCAGCCGATAATCTGCTGGATTGATACTGTTAGGATCTTTGCCGAGATAATGCAATACCGTTGCAAAGACTTGATCCGGCGCATCGAGCATCGACACACCATAGCGCTTTAATTGCGACACATATTTAGGATCAAATAAGATATCCCAACGATCTAATTGGACATCTTTACCGAGAATTTCCTGCACTTTTGTAACATTATATGCAAGCCCTGTAGTGCCATAGGCCCAAGGCACAACATAGCGGTTACCTGGATCTATAGCTTCTACTAAGCGCATCCATTCAGGGTCTAGGTATTTGAGGTTGGGGAGTTGGCTACGATCGAGTGGCAAAAACATATCTGCCATAATCTCGCGTCCTGCATAATTGCCTGTAGGCACCACAATATCGTAGCCTGAATGCCCAGTCAGTAATTTTGCATGTAAGGTGTCATCTCGATCGTATACGTCATAGCGCACCGCAATCCCTTCTTTTTTTTCGAATTGAGAGATCGTGTTTGGCGCGATATAGTCTGACCAATTATAGATATTGAGGTGTGCACTAGGTGCTGCGATTGCCATAGCCGGCAACGCACAGAGCGTGCACAATGCCCGGCGAATCGAGAAAAACAGGGTATTCATGAGCGTTTTCTCCAGAAATCTGTTTGTCACAGGTTCTAAAAAGAAGGCGCTGAAGCTATAAACAGCGCGCATGATCAAGTTAGGGCGTGCCCTCAAATTGCCCAAAAGGGCCCATCTTTGCGGTCGTGCGGTGCTCAGAATCCTCACTGTACTTAAGTACAGTTCCGGTCCCTGCGCTCCTGCTCCCCCAAATATGAACCCTTTTGGACAATTTGAGGGCACGCCCTATAAAATTCACCGTACATCCGGAGAAACCATGCACCTACTACCATACACGTAACAAACCTTTTAAAGGCTGTTCGGTTTTTTAAAAATAATAGGTCTTTACCACTCACTACTTTGATATCGAATGACAACCCTGCCTTTTGATCCATCTGATCCCCTTGATAGCCCTTGTATTGGCATTTGCTCTACCCTTTTTGATGAAGAGTGCCAAGGGTGCGGCCGTACCGCCGCAGAAGTCTCAAATTGGGTGGGATTATCACAAGAAGAAAAGCGCGCCATCTGGAAAAGAATTCAGCGTGAAGGCAGAGCCATTCGCTTTACTCGCGCTATGCCAAAATCAGGCAGGTAATTACCAGTAAACTGCTTAGCCCCAGAAAGGGCGCACTACAACTACTAGACCTCTTTCGCGGCCCCGTAGCGGCGTCATTCCTCCTTGCCGTACTAGTGTACTGTCTTCGTCGGAATTCCTTGCTACGGGGTCACGAAAGAGGTCTACTATTTGGAGGCGAGAGCCGGAATCGAACCGACGTTGGCGGCTTTGCAGGCCGCTGCATCACCATTCTGCCATCCCGCCAAAATCAAAAGAAAAGCTATTCGCACTGGTAGGCTAATAATTGTAAACCTACTTCTTGGCGTTCCAATAAAAAAGGGAAGCGACGATGGCTCCCCAAAAATATGTACCACCTGTTCTACGGTGGCAAAAGGCCACGACTTCGATGGTGGAGTAAAATATGGAGCGGGAAACGAGTCTCGAACTCGCGACCTCAACCTTGGCAAGGTTGCGCTCTACCAACTGAGCTATTCCCGCATTTCAATTTACCGCCTGCAGCTGCTAAATACAGCGAACTGTTGAAGGGCGCGATTATGAATAAGCGTCTTTAGTGTGTCAAGACCGATCTTGCATTGAAATGCATTTTTTATGTACTCAATCACTAAATTCACGAGAGACTACCTCCACAAGAGCTGCCCATATCCCTGATTTTCGGAGAATAGGCATTTCCTTGGCAAGCACATTGCTTAGTTTGCCCTGGTTTTGCTGGATCGAACGAATTACTCGGTCGGCTTGATGATCCGGCATTTCCACAATTTCTTTCAGCGCTTGCCTCGCATTCCCGTGATTGCGCAAATATTGAGATTCCCTGGGCATTTGCTCTGTCAAGGTGCGGCTAATGATGTTGGACATGAAAATAACATGTGGGCTCAGATCGGGATAACGCCATAGAGGTTGAGCCTCATTCATGCCACTAAAAGCAAAATTCGAAACGACACCATCTGGATAGACAGTGTGTGTAGGTGCGAATGACACATACTCTCGAACACCCTGCATAAGTGGCCCAGATACTTGATCCAGTACCCAATCATAGCGCCGCCGCTCCTCTACCTCATCCATAATCACTGCAGAAATAGGAAGAATTATCGGCTCGGGGACAACTCCATCGCGCCGCAATATGTCATTGATCAAAAAGCGGTGGACTCGACCATTACCGTCAGCCAACGGATGAATATAGACAAAGCCAAACGCCGCAACAGCACTGCGCATCACGGATGATTGGCCCTGCGTGCGCTCGAGAAAAGTGCTCAGCCCTTCTAGCATCATGGGGACATCCGAGGACGCGGGTGCCACATAATGCACCACCTCTTGAAAACGTATTGTCTGCCCTACAAACACCGGGGATTGACGTATGCCGAAATGCGTAAGCGCTACACTCTCTCCCAAAATAGCACGCTGCAGTTCGGCTAGCGCATCATTAGTCAGCGGCAATTCGCCATATCCAGTACGCCGTGCCATGGCATCTGCAAATCGTTGCACGCGGCTTGCGCACTCAGCTTCCCTCTCAATTGCAAAACTCGCTTTACTCTCCCTAAGCGTCATCCATGCGGCAGCACGCATCGATAGAGTCTCGCCAAATTCAGCGCTCAATTCGCCAAATAACTGAGACACATCCAATTCAGCTGCCTTGGCAAAGTCCTCTGTTTTTATGAGAGTCGGGCAAAAGTACCGCGTTCCGGGCAAATTGTCGTTCACTCGCCACCGCGGCACTTTACGTACCCAATCAGGCGAGACCACAACCATCTGCTCGCCATTGATTGCATCGACATAATTGCCACCCAAGCATTGTGGCACCTGTAACACATTCTCCCCCATCAACCACTCATAGAGGAAAGCCGCACGGCGCGCATATTGGCCAGTAGGCTCAGCCATCACCCAATCTTGAACGAAAGAGGGGCCGCAGAGCGCAAACAATCGGGCCAAAAACTCAAGATGAGGTAACTCATGACGTAAATGGAACTGTAAATGTGCCGCTGCCCCCTCAGGACGCATAACCTCAGGGTAGGTTTCCAGCCGCACTCCATCCTGAACCTTGGTAGTACGTCGGCCTCTGATCTCACTAAGCACAGGCAGTCGTGCCATCTGCGTGACACCATAAGTCTTTGCCAGCCAAGCAGCGCCAATGGGATCAACCAGCAATTCGTTCATAGGAAAACTTCTATGGTTAGCATCACTTACAGCCGTACAAAAACGATTATGAACCCCACTCAATGACCATTAGTCGATTACAGGTGACGAAAAATAGTTAGAAATGGCATAGATTGCTCAAATTTGATTATCAAACATCATAATATCAGCACATCTGCCATACTGTTCATTTTTCTCAACAAGGCTCTACCATGAAACTGGCTTTTATTGGCGGCGGCAACATGGCGCGCGCACTGATTCAAGGACTCTTACAGCACGGCCTACCTGCTGAGAATATAGGCGTGATTGAAATCAATACAGAAGTATGCGCAGCGCTCACTCAACAATTTGGCGTTACGACATATACAACGCCCTCAGCAGCCTTGCGTGATTATGATGCGTGGGTATTAGCCGTTAAACCAGCACAAATTCGCGCGCTTGCACAGCAGTTGTGCACTTATCTTCCGGCACACTCCGCAGAAGCACCCCCTTCCCTCGCATCTAACATCACCGAACCTGTGATAGTAAGCATTGCAGCAGGCATCCGCGCAGCAGACCTCTCACGTTGGCTAGGAGGCTATACGCGCATTGTACGAGCCATGCCTAATACGCCTGCATTGATTGGTCAGGGTATCACTGGCGCAGTCATGCTCCCGCCGCCATTTGCACAGCCCATGGATTGCTCAGCACGGGATCTAGCTAATACTATTCTTACTGCTGTGGGAGAAGTGCTGTGGTATGAAGATGAGGCCCAGATTGATGCTCTCACGGCCATTTCAGGCAGTGGCCCTGCTTATGTTTTTTATTTTATGGAAGCACTTGAAGAGGCCGCACATAGGCTGGGCTTTACGGCGGAACAAAGTAAAAAGCTAGTGCGCGCCACTTTCTGTGGCGCTTCTGCGCTTGCTGCACAGTCTGATTATTCGGTTTCTGAGTTACGTCAGCAAGTTACTTCACCAGGCGGGACTACTGCTGCAGCGCTTAATGTTTTTGATACGCAAGGCTTTAAAGCTGGCGTTCTACAAGCGGTACAAGCTGCGAATCAACGCGCGCAGGAGATGGGTAACGAAATGGGCGCTTTATAGGTTGGTCTTCACGAAGGTAGTGGGGTGCATGTTGGGGTTCCTTCGTCACCACCAACCTACCGAGATGCATATGTAAAAGGGTTCTATCAAACTCCGCGAATTACAAAAGCATGGTAGGTTGGGGTGACGAAGGAACCCCAACATGCATACCACGGACTTTTTAAAACCTGCCTATGTATGCCATTCATTTTAAATAAAGGCTGTAGCCAAATGCCAAGCTATAGCGGCCATACAGGCTGATGCAGGCAGTGTCAGCACCCAAGCCCAAACGATATTGCCTGCCACGCCCCAACGCACTGCAGAGAATTTTTGCACAGAGCCTACACCGACAATCGCCCCTGTGATGGTGTGCGTGGTTGAAACGGGAATGCCTAACGCAGAAGCGGTGAAAAGCGTGCATGCACCGCCTAATTCTGCACAAAAGCCATCGACAGGTTTGAGCTTAGTAATTTTTTGACCCATGGTGCGCACAATACGCCAACCTCCAAAGAGGGTGCCTAAGCCCATAGCCACATAACACCCAACGATTGCCCACACGGGTGGCGCAGCGTCTGTACTAGAGGCATAGCCTGAGGCAATTAAAAGCATCCAAATAATACCAATGGTTTTTTGCGCATCATTTCCACCATGGCCGAAGCTATAGAGCCCTGCGGATAAAAGCTGTCCGCGTCGGAAAAGCCGGTCTACCTTGTGTTGCGATGTGCGGAAAAAAATCCACGCTACTGCCAGCATCAGCAAAGAGCCCAATACAAACCCAAGCAATGGAGAGATAAGAATAAAGGCGATGGTTTTAGATAAACCCGCCATATTCAGTACACTGGGACCAGCTTTCGCCATAGCGGAGCCGACTAATCCACCAATGAGGGCGTGAGAAGAGCTAGATGGAAGGCCATAGAACCACGTAATAATATTCCAACTAATCGCTCCTGCTAATGCACCGAAGATGACATAGTGGTCGACAATGGCAGGGTCGATCGTGCCGCGCCCAACCGTAGCGGCTACTTTAAGATGGAAGACAAAATAGGCCAAAACATTAAAAACCGCAGCAAAAGCAACAGCTTGCTGCGGTTTTAAAACGCCTGTAGACACGACGGTTGCAATAGAATTTGCTGCATCGTGAAAGCCATTCATAAAGTCAAAAACAAAGGCCACTAGCACTAAAAAGGCCAGCATCCAGATACCGGTCTGAATCAACGACATTGGGATATTCCCCACTAGTTCTTAATAATTTGTTCGATATTTCAAGGACATGTCCTCAATTACCCCAAAGGGCCCATCTTTGAAGTGGTACAGCGCAAGGTATTCGCAGTACTTAAATACATCCGGATCCTGCGCTCCTGCTCCCCCAAATATGGACCCTTTGGAGCAATTGAGGACACGCCCTAAATTCAGATCACTCCAAAACAAATTTTAAGCGTTTTCTAGAACAATACCTTCAATAATATCGGCGACATCTTCACATTTATCGGTGACTTCTTCTAAAAGCTCAAGAATAGCTTTGAGCTTAATCAACATTTTAACGTCTTCTTCTTCGCGAAATAACGTAGACAGCGCAGCGCGCAGCGCCACATCTGCCTCAGACTCCCAGCGGTCAATTTCTTTGCAAAATCCTAAAATTGCACTCGCACTTTTCATATTGCTCAACAAACCCACGCCCTGTTGCACACACTCACAACACTTCACAGTCAATTGAGCTAACTGAGTAGCCTCAGGGGGTAATGCCTCTACTTCATACAGACAGATTGCCGTGGAGACGTCTTCAATTAAATCTAGAATGTCATCCATAGTCGAGATCAGCTTATGGATGTCATCGCGGTCTAGCGGCGTAATAAACGTTTTATGCAAAAGATCGATAGTGTCGTTCGTAAGCGTATCTGCACGTTTTTCATTGTTTTGTATGGTGGCATTGTATTTGCATGCCTGACGCAAATCGGTCACCAGCTGTACAAGTACATGGCTGGTTTCTACCAAGCAGGCCGCATGGGCATTAAAAAACTCAAAAAATTTACCCTCGCGAGGCAAAAGACGACCGAACATGCAGTTCCCCGTAATTAAAATCGGTATCCCCGCTTGCGGGGGGTGAAGAAAAATTGAGAGCAGGAAGCGATTCCACACTCTTGAAACCATTGCAAGAAGCTCTATGCGTTATAAGAAGCCTGTCCTGCAAAATTATCAAATTTAGTATATTGCCCCAAGAAAGTCAGGCGCACCTGACCAATTGGCCCATTACGTTGCTTGCCAATAATAATTTCCGCTGTTCCTCTATCTTGGCTATCCGGGTTATACACCTCGTCACGATAGATAAAGAAAATGACATCTGCATCTTGCTCAATAGCACCTGATTCGCGCAGATCCGACATCATTGGGCGCTTATTAGGGCGCTGCTCAAGGCTACGATTGAGCTGCGACAGCGCCATCACAGGCACATTTAATTCTTTTGCCAAACTCTTCAATGAGCGCGAAATTTCAGAAAGCTCTGTAGCACGATTTTCGCCTGAGCCACTCGAAGACATCAGCTGTAAGTAATCTACAATGATCAGGCCCAGCTGACCGCACTGTCTCGATAAACGCCGCGCACGGGCGCGCAATTCTAATGGATTAAGCGCACCTTGCTCATCGATAAAAATCTGTGCTTCACTCATTTTCTGCATGGCATGCGTGAGTTTTGGCCAATCTTCATCGATCAATTTACCGGTGCGCAGTCTATGCGCATCTAAGCGGCCCACTGAACCCAGCATACGCATGGCTAGCTGTGTACCAGGCATTTCCATCGAAAATACTGCAACTGGCAAGCCGTATTCGACGGCGACATATTCGCCCACATTCATCGCAAAAGACGTTTTCCCCATGGAGGGACGCCCAGCCACAATAACCAGTTCACCGCCATGCAAGCCTGAAGTCATTTTATCCAGATCTACAAAACCTGTCGGAGTCCCAGTTACATCATTGGCATTGTCTTGGTGATACAGCGTATCAATACGCTCTACGACCTTAGCCAGCAAAGGCTTGATTTCAACAAAGCCTTGGGTATTTTTTGCCCCTTCTTCGGCGATGGCAAAAACTTTGGATTCAGCTTCATCCAGTAGCTGCCGGACTTCACGTCCTTGCGGATTAAAGGCATCTCCTGCGATTTCATCAGATACCGTGATGAGCTTACGCAAAACGCCACGATCTCGCACAATTTCGGCATAGCGGCGGATATTGGCCGCACTCGGTGTATTTTGCGCAAGGGCATTGAGATAAGACAATCCGCCAATATCAACCGCCTTACCTGCTCCTTCTAGCGCTTCAAATACGGTGACTACGTCCGCTGGACGTGCTGCGCTGATTAATTTGCCAATTTGCCGAAAAATTAAGCGATGATCAAAGCGATAAAAATCGCCTTCTTGCAAAAAGTCTGCAATACGGTCCCAGGCACTATTATCTAGCAATAGCCCTCCCAGCACAGATTGTTCCGCTTCAATTGAGTGAGGCGGAACTTTGAGCGATTCAATTTGATTGTCTGGGCTAAAAGAAGAAGGCATCGCGAAGAGGGAGAAGGATGGTAAGAACCATCTCAAAAAAAAGCGAAGTGTAGGGGAATTTAAACGCGCATGGAGCCTTAAGCTCACTTAGTGCAAAAATAACAACAAAAAGTAATACAACAAAAAAAAACGGAAGCAGGTCCGCTTCGGGCCTACTTCCGTTTTCCAAGTAGAGATTAGGGCATGTTCCCTTTGGGGTAATTGAGGCCACACCCTAGTGCGTACTCTTTAAGCGTGCTCGCCTAAAATGGACACCGTTACCTCCACTGCTACTTCAGGATGTAATTCGACAGAAACTGCATAGTCTCCAGTGCGCTTGATAAAGCCACCGTCTGGCAAGCTTACTTGGGTTTTGTCAATTTCAAAACCCTGCTTGACCAACTCGACTGCAATGATATCTTTAGTGACAGAACCGAAGAGTGAACCATCGACACTGGCTCTTTGTACAATTTGCAGCGTTAATCCTGCAACTTTCTCACCTAGCTTCTGTGCTGCAGACAGCTCATCCGCTGCATGCTGTACAAATTCTGCACGGCGAGACTCTACTTCTTCCAGCGCCTCGGGCGTTGCATAACAAGCAAAGCCTTGAGGGACCAAATAGTTACGGGCATAGCCCTTTTTGACATTGATAACATCGCCAATATTGCCCAAACCGCGCTTACCACCGCGGCGGCTGTTTTTGAGCACAATCACTTCCATTCCTATTCTCCTTAATGCGCGCGTGCAACGCTCTTATAGTGCGTGCAAATCTGTGTAAGGTATCAAAGCCAAAAAGCGCGCACGCTTAATAGCCGTATTGAGCTGACGCTGATAGCGTGCTCGTGTTCCTGTTAAGCGCGCAGGAGTAATTTTTCCGTTATCGCCAAAAAAACCGCGCAACAGATCAACATCTTTATAGTCGATCTGCTCAACGCCTTCGGCCGTGAAGCGGCAGATTTTTTTACGTTTGAACAAAGGGTTTTGTTGTGGGCGACGGTTCTGCTCTACTTTTCTACCTGAAAACCGACTAGGTGGGCGAGGCATTTTTAAATCCTTTAATGAAATCTGCAAAATGAGTACAAGATAAAGAAGCGGTGCTACATGGTTGATCTGACCTAATAAAGCGCCATTCAAGCATTCAGCGACCCAGCCTCTTTTATCTGTGTGATATGAAAACGCACTGTGCGAACTTTTAAGCTACGTGGGGCCAAAAACCCCACAAAACAAGCTATTTCCCCTAAAGGATAGCGTGCTAGTGCATCACTACCCTCTCCTATCGCAATCGCTTGCAAAGTCATTTCGACTTTGCGCTTAGCGCCTGCTTCCTCCACTTCTGAAGCATGTTCCAATACACACTCCACCAACGGCACCCCCGCAGGGGTATATCTCACCGCCCCTCGTTCAACGATACGGGCTTCAAGAGATAAAACGTTTATGGGCATCAAAGGACATATAAAAAAAGTGGCAAGATCTCGTTAGGGCATGCCCTAGGCGAGGAATGAAAATGGGCTTTAAGCAGCAACAGCAGCAGGACGCTTAGCAGCATCTTCAGGCTGAGCCTGTTTCATCATCACAGAAGGCTCTGTCACAGGTTTTTTCGTTTTGGTAACTAAATGACGCAATACAGCATCATTGAATTTAAACGCATCTTCAAGTTCAACCAAGGTCTGTTGATCACATTGAATATTCATGCAGACATAGTGGGCTTTAGTAATATTTTTGCCAATCATGTAGGCCAGCGCGCGGCGCCCCCAATCTTCTACACGATCGATCTTCCCATTTCGTGCAGTGATAGTAGCTTTATAGCGCTCAATCATTGCGCTAACTTGCTCACCCTGATCAGGATGAACTAAAAAAACAATCTCGTAACTGCGCATAACGCTCCTTATGGATAAAAGCCACTCTGTACCTGGTTGCGCTGCAAAATAATGCTGCAGAGCAACCGCTTACGGCAGATGTGGCAAGGTAAAGTGAGGCCGCGATTCTACCGAAAAAATGGACGGATCACAAATTTGATCGTGAAAGAGGGTCCATTTGGACCCTCTAGCTGGCTTTTAGTAAAAGCGCCTTTCGATTAAACGCACATCGCTATTTACTTTCAACGTTATTTGGCATGGCTTGCATCTCTATGGTCACCACTTTTGCTTTTTCTAATTTTTCGGGTTGCTTCATCCCTCCAAAACACAGCGTGCAGCAACCCACCATCAAATCGGCAAAGGCATCGATAAAACTTTTTTGCTGTTTATCGCCTTTAGACAGGTCTTTTTCTGCTGTATTTTCAGATGGAGCGGGTATGGATACCATGTCAAAAGAAGTTGTACGCGGGATGTTTTTTGAATTTTGGTCTGCTGCAGTAGAAGTAGAAAGTGGTTTTTCTATAACTGGTTCATTAACGTTGGTTACATCGGATGAAAGCATTCCTTCAACTAAGCTTTCTTGGCTTGCAGTAAAAAGCGATGAATTATTAGGTTGATGTGAGGTGTCTAAATATTCGGATTGATTCGAAGCTTGAGGCAAATTGCTTTGCAGAGATGGCCTGGGAGCATGTATAGGTGGTCTTGGTGCAGGCGTAGGGGCAGGCCTTATAGACTCTTTAACAGAAATTCCTTTCTCTGCGGCAGATTTACTTTTTATACCTTTAGGCGGCAACATACTACTGTTTATTAGTTTTATTCTATCGTTTATTTTCACGCCGTTTATTACTTCTTCTGCTTCATTTACTCCATTTATACTGGATCCACTGACTAAGATTTGACCTGCCCCATTTGCGTTTAATGCGCTCGTCATAGTCATACGCTTCTCCTTAAAATCCTCATTGTTCAAGATATCAAAAAAAACTATGAGCATTTCGCGAACTTAGGGATGCCTATACGAAACAGCGCAGATTTTTCTCGCGCCATGCAACATTATTAATGTTTTTCACAAGCAATTTTCAATGAAAAAATGGTAGAAGCATTTTTTATTTTATTTGATTGATGTTACGCAGGTATTCAAGAAGATTGTGGTTTGCATGTTGGGGTTCGTCCCTCACCACCAACCTACCGTCCTTTGCTTTTCTTGTGGTTGGTGGAGTTCGATAGAATCCTTTTCCATATGCATCTCGGTAGGTTGGTGGTGAGGGATGAACCCCAACATGCGCACCACCAACTTTTAATTTTTGCTTTTACAACTCGCAGATATACGCTTACATAATCCGCTTCAATTTCGGATCCAGCGCATCGCGCAAACCGTCTCCCACTATATTAATAGCCAGCACGGTAATTAATATAGCCAAGCCCGGCCATGTCACGATCCACCAAGCGCTATCGATGTAATCGCGCGCAGAGGCCAGCATAGCGCCCCATTCTGCTGCAGGTGGCTGCACGCCTAATCCTAAAAAGCCTAATGCTGCCGCATCCAAAATAGCGGTGGAGAACCCAAGCGTAGCTTGCACAATTAATGGAGCAGTGCAATTGGGGAGCACTTGCAAAAACATCAGCCGCCAAGGTCCAGCACCTGCGACCCGTGAAGCGGTTACATATTCTTTGCGCATTTCACTTTTTGCTGAGCTACGTGTGAGCCGCACATAACTGGGTAGGGCGACTAATGCAATCGCGAACGTTGTATTAATCAAACCAGGCCCGAGCACGGCAACCACTGCAACAGCAAGTAGTAAAGAGGGCAGCGCCAGCAGTATGTCCATGACCCGCATAACTGAGGCATCGAACCAGCGCGGCCCAAAGGCAGCGCCTAGGCCCAGTAAAATCCCTGGCCCTAATGCTAAGGTAACGGTGACCCCGCCAATCCATAGTGACAACCGCGCACCATATATTAAGCGCGATAACATATCTCGCCCTGCTTCATCCGTTCCCAGTAAAAACTGCGACGACCCACCGTCTAACCAAGCAGGAGGAATTTTTACAAATTCTCGGAATTGCTCAATAGGGCTATGCGGTGCAAAAAATGATGCTCCTAACGCCAGGATCAGCAACGTGGCTAATACCCCAGCAGCACCCAGCGCACCACGGCTGCTTTGAAATGTGCGCCAGAGCTCACGCAAACCACTTAACCCATCTACTCGCACTACCTCGCCTTCTGGCACAGCCTGATTCATACCCTCATCCCTCTTTATTCCTCCTCACCTGGCATTTTTCGCAACATTCTTAGAACCTGTTTAGAGTCTCCCAAAAGAGCCCATCTTCGGGGTCGTGGGGTGCCAGGTATTCACTGTACTTAAGTACAGCTCCGGTCCCTGTGCTCCTGCTCCCCCAAATATGTTCCCTTTTGGGAGACTCTAAACAGGTTCTTAGGTTTTTCACGTCCTCAAGCGAGGATCTAAGGCGGATTGGAGCGTATCTATGAGTAAATTCAACCCCATTACCAGCATAGCTATCAACAAAATCCCTCCTTGAACCACCGGGTAGTCACGCCGGCCTATCGCATCGATAAGCCATTTCCCAACGCCTGGCCAGGAAAAAATGGTTTCTGTAAGGATAGCGCCAGCAAGCAGATTACTGACTTGCAAGCCTATAACCGTGACCACAGGGATAAGTGCATTACGCAAAGCATGCCGTATGACGACGCGCGCAGGCGATAACCCTTTAGCCCGCGCAGCTCTGATGTAGTCTTCTCGTAATACTTCAAGCATGGCTGAGCGTGTCATCCGTGCAATCACCGCTAGAGGGATAGTGCCTAGGACAATAGAAGGAAGAATTAAATGGCTCAACGCAGAACGCACTGCACCTGCTTCACCACTTAAAAATGCATCGATCATCATCAGACCCGTTTTGACTGGGACGTTATATTCCAACGCCATGCGACCTGATACAGGAGTGAGCCCAAACTGGACAGAAAAAACCATCACGAGAATAAGACCCCACCAAAAAATAGGCATGGAGTAACCAGTCAATGCTGCGCTCATCAAACTGCGATCCCAAGCCGAACCGCGTTTGAGTGCAGCTAAAATGCCTGCGGGCATGCCTATGCCGATAGCAAAGAGCATGGCGCCACAAATAAGCTCAAAAGTAGCAGGGAAGCGCTGCCAGAACTCTTCCAATACGCTAGTTTGTGTGATGAAAGAGACTCCCCAGTCCCCTTTTAATAAGCTGACTATGTAGCGCATATATTGGATGGGCAAAGGCGCATCTAATCCCAGTTGATGTCGAGCTATTGCGTGCACTTCAGGATCTAATGCGCGCTCCCCCATCATCACTTCAACAGGGTCACCTGGAATCAAATGGATGAGCAAAAAAGTGAGCAACGTCATGCCAATTAACGTGGGCACTAATAAAAAAAGGTGGCGAAAAATGAATCGCAGCATAAGAAAGGGGAATGCGTATAGAAGGTGGGTATTGCTTAAAAGCGATAGAGGTAGGTTGGTGGTGAGGTACGAACCCCAACATGCGCGCCACTGTCCTCTGATTGTGACCTTTTATAGGCAGGATTCAAAAGACTGGTGGTGCGCATGTTGGGGTTCGTACCTCACCACCAACCTACAAGCCTAATTTTTCACAAATAGACAATGTGGCTTGGGCTCCATTTAAAGTATAAAAATGTAGGCCTGGTACGCCCTGAGCAATGAGACGTTCGCACAGTTGGGCTACTACCTCTACACCAAAATCGCGTAGCGCTTGTTGATCTTCGCCAAATCCTTCGAGTCTTCGTGCAATCCAGCGCGGCACTTCCGCACCGCAGAGCGCAGAGAAACGGAGCAATTGAGCATGATTGGTAATAGGCATAATGCCTGGAATAATCGGAATCGTCACGCCTTTGCGCTGCACCTCATCCACAAATCGGAAATAGGCGTCTGCATTATAGAAATACTGCGTGATGGCTGCATTGGCGCCTATTTCTACTTTATGTACGAAAGAGCTTATATCGTGTGCAGGGGTCTTCGCTTCAGGGTGGTATTCGGGATAGGCGGCTACATAGATATGAAACCACTCGCCATGCTCAGCACGAATCATTTCAACCAGCTCACAAGCATGGCGTAATTCGCCCCCTCCTCCCATACCGGAAGGCAAATCTCCACGCAATGCCACAATGTGGCGCACCCCTCGCTGCCGGTATTCCGAAAGCATGGTACGTACCTCTGCACGTGTGACTCCTACGCAAGAGAGATGTGGAACAGCGGCAAAGGTATCGCTAAATGCAGCAGGATCCTTAGCGCGTTGTTCAAGAAGCGCCTGCACCATTTCAAGAGTACCCTGCTGGGTACCCCCTCCTGCTCCAAAGGTCATAGAGACAAATTCAGGCCGAAAATGCGCTAGCTGCGACAAAGTCGCATACAGCTTCTCTATACCTTGGGGGGTTTTAGGCGGGAAAAATTCAAAGGATAGGGGAAGAGAGGCCATGGGCATCGGCGTCCGATCATATTTTCAAGAGGGTGGCTAAACTGTAAAAATGCTTATCAATACCTATACGCATCGGCTTTATAAGGACCCTCTTGAGGCACACCTAAATAGGTTGCTTGCGTTTGAGTAAGCGTAGTTAGATGCGCACCCAAGCGTTTTAAATGCAAGCGCGCCACTTTCTCATCTAACTGTTTAGGCAAGACCGTTACGCTCTTTGTATGCGCTGCAGTGTTAGCAGAAGAAAAGAGAGCTATTTGCGCTAACACCTGATTAGTAAAGGAAGTAGACATCACAAAAGAAGAGTGGCCCGTTGCACAACCCAAATTCACCAATCGACCTTGCGCTAATAACGTAATCCGTCGCCCGTTAGGAAATTCAATCTGATCGACTTGGGGTTTGATATTGTGCCAAGGATAGGCGCTCAAAGAAGCCACATCGATTTCCGAATCAAAGTGACCGATATTGCACAAAATAGCTTGATTACGCATGGCTTGCATATGTTCGTGACGGATCACTCCAACATTGCCCGTAGCAGTAACGAAAATATCTGCTTGGCTTGCAGCCTCTTCCATGGTTACCACGCGATACCCTTCCATCGCCGCTTGCAGTGCGCAAATGGGATCAATTTCTGTAATCCAAACTGTCGCACCAAGACTGCGCAGTGATTGCGCACAGCCTTTACCCACATCGCCATACCCTGCAATAACCGCTACTTTTCCTGCGATCATGACATCGGTGGCACGTTTTATTCCATCGATGAGCGATTCACGGCAGCCATACAAATTATCAAATTTTGATTTAGTAACGGACTGATTTACATCGATGATGCGCCAAGGCAATGTGCCGCTTTTTTCCATCTGATACAGTCGATGCACACCCGTGGTAGTTTCTTCGCTAGCGCCCAAAATAGAGACCATGCGCTTGGAATACCACTTTGGATCAATCGCCAGATGTTGCTTGATCGAGGCGAATAATGCCCTCGCTTCATCATGCTCTGGATGCTCTAAAACACTAGCGTCTTTCTCTGCTTGCTCACCTACAGTGAGCAAAAGCGTGGCATCTGCACCATCATCTAAAATAAGATTGGCTTCTTGCTTAGCAGGCCATTCGAAAATACGGTGCACGCATGCCCAGTATTCATCCAGCGTTTCGCCTTTGAAGGCAAAAACAGGCGTCCCCCGCGCCGCTACTGCTGCAGCGGCATGATCTTGTGTGGAAAAAATATTGCAAGAAGCCCAGCGCACCTCTGCACCGAGTGCTTGCAGCGTTTCTATCAATACAGCGGTCTGAATGGTCATATGCAGCAAACCTGCAATACGGGCACCTTTGAGAGGCTGGCTATCGCCATACTCTTCGCGCAATGCCATCAAACCAGGCATTTCAGTCTGCGCAATCTCTATTTCCCGGCGCCCCCAGCCAGCTAGGCTGGCATCAGCAATCCAACAATCGGGGTGCGCAGCCTCTGCCACAGCAGAGGTGGGGAGGTCAGCAATTGCAGCTGCGGCAATATGTTGCGTCATAATGATCTAGCCAAAGATAAAAATTTTTAAAGCGTTTGTTTGAAAGAAAGTGCAACGCTAGTGGGCGTTGCAAACCGGTCAATCACAGAGTCTTTTAGAGCAATTGAGGATACGCCCCAGAGGCCTAGGCATATTTACGTTTACTCTCAAATTCCTCGGCCAGCAAACTCACTTTATCGAGCGCTTCCCAGGTGAATTCAGGCTCTTCTCGACCAAAATGGCCATAGGCGGCCGTTTTCTGGTAAATCGGACGGAGTAAATCAAGCATTTCAATAATGCCTTTAGGCCGCAAATCAAAGTGTTTGCGGATCAGTGCTGTGATTTCGCTATCTGCAATGCACCCCGTACCAAATGTATTCACCATCAAAGAAGTGGGTTGTGCCACGCCAATAGCGTAGGAGATTTGCACTAAGCAACGAGAAGCCAGACCTGCAGCCACAATATTTTTAGCTACATAGCGCGCAGCATAAGCAGCACTGCGATCGACCTTCGAAGGATCTTTCCCAGAAAATGCTCCGCCCCCGTGCGGTGCGGCGCCGCCGTATGTATCTACAATAATCTTGCGACCCGTTAACCCACAATCGCCTTGCGGCCCACCGACCACAAAACGCCCAGTTGGGTTCACTAGGAAGCGAATATCATTTCGAATAAGTTCAGGGGGTAATACCGGTTTGATAATTTCTTCGATCACCGCTTCACGTAAAGTCTCCAGTTCAATTTCTGGAGCGTGCTGCGTCGACAAAACAATCGTATCAATACTGTAAGGTTTATTGTCAATGTAGCGCAGCGTAACCTGCGATTTTGCATCCGGACGCAACCAAGGCAGGCGGCCGTCACGGCGCACATCCGCCTGACGCTCAACCAATCGATGCGCTAGGTGGATGGGAAGGGGCATCAATTCAGCCGTCTCGTTACAGGCGTAGCCAAACATTAAACCTTGATCGCCTGCACCTTGATCGAGATCATCATCATGCGCACGATCCACGCCTTGGGCAATATCCAAGGACTGCTTATCATAGGCCACCAGCACCGTACAGCCTCGATAATCAATCCCAAATTCTGTGTTGTCGTAGCCAATGCGTTTGATGGTATCTCTGGCAATCTGCATATAGTCGATATGCGCAGCGGTCGTAATTTCACCCGCGAGAATGACCAGACCTGTATTGCACAAGGTCTCCGCAGCAATACGTGCATGAGGATCCTGCGTGAGCGCAGCATCTAAAATGGCATCTGAAATCTGGTCAGCAACCTTGTCAGGATGCCCTTCAGACACAGATTCAGAAGTGAAGAGGTAATCATTGGACATGAGATCTTATCCTTAGGAAGTAGGTGTAGACAGCGTGTTCTTTAAACAAGCAGAACACTTCAATGTGCGCGCCAACTTCCTGAAGGAGAAGCGACGACGCTTTAGCGGATTCATTCCACACCACAAAAGTCTTATGCATATAGCAGCAAACTCTGCAGCGCCTTCGCCCCGCAAGTTGTCGGTTAACTCGGCGAAAGAAGAAGCGATTATATCGCTCCTTTGAATCATGTGTTGGTTTGGGTAAGCCGTATACTTGATACTTTTCTTTTTTTATTGCACTTAACTGCCCCTCTTCTGCGACATGAATTTTTTACGCTCTCAGCCCTTCTGCACTTGGCGCGCGCTACAACGTACTTTGAAATGGCTAGCTGTTAGTCTAGCTATTGGTTTATTGCAGGTGTTGGCGCATCTGCCCTATGGATTGACTGCACGGTTTGGAGCTACGCTAGGTGCGCTCCTGTATTTACTTCCTAGCAAACGTAAAAATATTATTCAAAAGAATTTGGAACTCTGCTTTCCGCATTGGTCTATCGAACGCCGAAAAGTAGTAGCTGCACGCCATTTTCAACACGCCATCCGCAGTTTTGTAGAACGCAGTGTGCAATGGCTTGCCCCTGCTGAGAAATTAGAAAAATTAATCCAAGTCGAGAGCGAAGTAGATTTAACCGATCCTCATTTACCTCCTACTATTTTTTTAGGATTTCATTTTGTAGGCTTAGAAGCTGGTGCGTTGTTTTTAAATTATCTTTTGCAACGTCCATGCGGCTCTGTATTTCAGCCCATGTCTAATGAGCGGATCAATAATCTGGCTATAAAAGCACGCTCACGCTTTGGCGCTACTATGCTGCCTCGCACAGACAGCGCACGTGCTGTACTACGCATGCTGCATAAGCGCATACCTGTGATGTTAGGTAGTGATATGGATCATGGCTTAGGGAACTCTGCTTTTGTTCCTTTTTTCGATGTGCCTGCCTGCACATTGATCTCTCTCCCCCGATTGGCTAAAGCGGCGCACGCCCAGGTAGCCCCTTTTATTTGCGAAGTGTTGCCTCGTTATCAAGGCTATAAACTCCGTATTTTTGCTCCCTGGTCGGATTATCCCAGTGATGATCCCATTGCAGATACGCGCAGAATGAATGCTTTTATTGAAGAGCATATTGCCCCTATCCCTGAGCAATACTATTGGATACATCGGCGCTTTAAGACACGTCCACCTGGAGAGGCTGGGTTATATTAAAAGCAGCCGCTACGTTTGACGTGTCTTGACTCAGTCAAAAAGGCCCTTTTCCTATTCACTTTTTGGCTCTCGCACTAAACTACTATGAAGCTCTCTTTCACTAAAATGCAAGGCGTAGGCAACGACTTTATAGTGCTCGATGGCGTTAGACAACAGATTACGCTCGCCCCAGCGCAGATACACTGGCTTGCCAATAGACACTTTGGAGTGGGGGCAGATCAGGTCCTGCTCGTCGAGCCTGCTACAGATGTGCAGGCTGATTTTAGATACCGCATTTTTAATGCGGATGGAAGCGAGGTAGAGCAGTGCGGCAATGGAGCGCGCTGCCTCATGAAATTTCTGTTAGAAACAGGTCTCACCACAAAAAAACGCGTGGCAGTGCAAGTTTCTACCGGAATCACTTTTTTGCAAATTCAAGAAGATGGAGAAGTGCTGGTTGAGCTGACTGCGCCAGTATTCACCCCTGAAGCGGTTTCGTTTAATACCAGCGGTTTGCCCGCGCACACTAGTGGGGATAGCGCGCTGTGGTCTTTGGATACTAACGCCCGAAATGGAGCAGCTGTGGAATTATGCATAGTATCTATGGGCAACCCACATGCTGTGCAGCGCGTGGAGAACGTACTGCGCGCATCGGTAACAGTGGAAGGGCCTGAGATCGCTTCACACCCGCGTTTTTTACACGGCGTCAATGTGGGCTTTATGCAAGTTTTAGATTGGCACCATATAAATTTGCGAGTGTATGAACGTGGCGCTGGAGAAACACTAGCTTGCGGCACCGGTGCATGTGCAGCGGCCGTGGCAGGCATGCGCCAATCATGGCTGGATTCTCCTGTCAAAGTACGCACACGGGGTGGATGCTTGACCGTCCACTGGAGTGGCGATCCTTCTGAACCGGTATATATGGCAGGGCCTGCGCACATCGTGTTTACTGGCGAGGTACACTGTCCAGATGAACTATATGCACAGGCTGATGATGCAGATAAGCTGACTTTGGTCACATAATTTACCTCTGCCACCAGATGCATGCATCTAACGTATGCTTTTTTTTGAAAACTACCTTTCCATGATGACTGATCACGCGATTGCAGACTACCTACTAAGCCATCCTGAGTTTTTTAATCAGCATGCAGAGTTACTAGCTTCGATACGACTGAATATTCCAACTCACCCTGGCGTGCTCTCTTTGCAAGAACGTCAAATGCAAATTTTGCGTGATCGGCAGCAGCAATTAGAAGAGCGTCTAGGTGCATTGTTACGGTACGGCCAAGAAAATGACACGCTAGCTAGCAAACTCGGCCGCTTTACCACGCAGCTTTTAGCCGAGCGCGAGACAGCACGCCTACCCCATACCGCATTAGCAGGGTTACGTGATATTTTTGGTATACCTCAAGTAGGTTTGCGGATGTGGGGCACGGCGAAGCGCTTCGCCCACCCTCCCTACACGGATGACGTAGGCGAAGAAGTACGTACTTTTGCTAGGCAATTACAAAGCCCCTACTGCGGGACGGATTTCACCCTTCCTGCTGCGCATTGGTGCAATGAAGCCCCCTCTGACCCTGAGATGCAGAAAACGGCGACTGTCGAAGCGGTGGCTGAACCCGCGTCTATAGCGCTGCTCGCACTACGCCACCCCGGCATCCCAACCTGCCCGGCATTTGGATTACTGGTTATGGGCTCCCCCGATGTAAACCGTTTTCATTCTGATGTGGCCACGGACTATCTTGCGCACCTTGGAGCCATCATTGGTGCAGCATTAAGTCGTTTACTGACTAAAACAGCGCTTCATGCAGCGTAATCCCTCCTCTTCCTCTCCTCCCTCTTTTACGCATGCTTGGCTTGAAGCGCTGGCGCATGAGCGCAAATTGTCTTCGCATACGCTTAGCAGCTATAGCCATGCACTCTCAAAACTGGCTGAATTGGCAAAGGGCCGCGCTCTTGAGACCTTAGAGCCTAACGATATCCGGTTAGGAGTAAAGCAGGCACGACTGCAAGGTCTGAGCGCTCGTTCAATCGCACACCGTTTATCGGTATGGCGCAGTTTTTATCGATGGCTTGCCAAGCACACTGCACTGCTACGCAACCCCGTAGCAGCGGTGCGCGCACCCAAACGTGCTAAAACACTTCCCAAAGCGCTCTCTATTGATGATGCGCATCAGTTAATGGAAGCAGCTACGACCATAGGCCTGCATGAAGTAGATAAAACCGTGCTGCGAGACCAAGCCATATTAGAGTTGTTCTATTCATCAGGCTTACGTCTTGCCGAGCTTATTGGTTTAGATGTGCACTATATAGATAACGATTCTCACCGTTCTTTAGGTTGGCTCGATATGGCGCAAGCGCAAGTGCATGTAATGGGTAAAGGCCATAGGCAACGCATCGTGCCTGTGGGGGAAAAGGCGCAGCAGGCCCTGCAAGCCTGGCTGCAGATTCGCCCGGCGTGGGTGCGTAATGACCCCTATCCTCTTTTTCTGTCGGTGCGCGGGCAACGTATGTCGCCCGGTGTTATACGATGTAGTGTAAAAAAGCGCGCATTGCGAGCAGGTATTCCTACGCATGTCCACCCTCATGTTTTACGCCATTCATTTGCCAGCCATATCTTACAGTCAAGCGGTGATTTACGGGCTGTACAAGACCTACTCGGGCATGCCAGCATTGCGGCTACTCAAATTTATACCTCTCTTGATTTTCAGCATCTGGCACACATATACGATCAGGCACACCCGCGCGCGAAAAAACGAACCTGATGATTGGATGCAATATTGCGGTACGCTCTATTAATTCAGGACAAGGGACACCCATTGCGCCGATGAAGTACTTGATGCTCTAATGCTGCCCGTAATCGAGAAGCGACTAAAGCATTTGATAGGGCCCGATGCGAAAGCAGTGCAGACGCACTACAACTTTAGGCGAGAGGGGATATCAACAGGTACAATACGTCCCCTTTTGAGTAGGTTTTTGACTGTAAGGGCCACTACTGTAGGTTTTAAAAAACTTTTTATAGTACGCATCACACTCTGTAGCGCCTATCTTTTTACCTAGCAAAACATGGACTCTAGAGCCCATGCAAGCGTCCTTATACCATTCATCAATGACCAAAAAACGACTTTTGACCGAAGCGGATATTTCGCAAATGAGCGAGAAGGACTACATGAATGCAGACCAGCTCGCCTTTTTCAAACATCGCTTAGAGCAGATTTTGTCTGAACTCATGCATAACGCAGGCCAAACAACAGAAAACCTGCGTGAAAGTGTTGTAGCCTCAGACCCTGCAGATCGTGCAACTATCGAAGAAGAACTAGCTCTCGAGCTACGCACCCGTGATCGCGAGCGTAAACTTTTGAGCAAAGTGCGCAAAGCCATCTCCTATATTGAATCTGGAGAATACGGTTATTGCCAAGAAACAGGGGAGCCTATCGGTATCCCCCGGTTACTCGCACGCCCGACAACTACTCTTTCGTTAGAAGCGCAAGAACGCCGCGAGATGCGCCAAAAACTCTTCGGAGATTAATCCAAATTTTTTCGTAGGTTGGGGTGAGGTACGAACCCCAACATGCAGACCAAAGACCTTCTAAAACCGGCCTATATTGCCAAAATGGCATAATTAAAAGGCAGTGGTACGCATGTTGGGGTTCGTACCTCACCCCAACCTACACAAAAGGACAACCCATGGAGCAGTATCACGGCACAACCATTGTGTGTGTTCGGCGTGGCAATCAAGTTGCACTAGGCGGAGATGGTCAAGTGACCCTTGGCAATATCGTCATGAAAGGCACGGGCAAAAAAGTCCGGCGCATTTATAACGATAAAGTGATAGTAGGCTTTGCAGGCGCCACAGCGGATGCCTTTTCATTACTAGATCGATTTGAATCTAAATTGGAAAAGCATGGCGGCAACCTTATGCGCTCAGCGGTGGAACTAGCTAAAGACTGGCGCACAGATCGCATTTTGCGCCGCCTCGAGGCCATGCTAATTGTGGCAAATGTAGACGCCATGTTGGTTTTAACGGGTAATGGCGATGTCTTGGATCCTGAGACCGGCGTTTGTGCCATCGGTTCAGGAGGATCGTATGCGCAATCTGCAGCTCTAGCACTCTTGCAAAACACCACGCTTACCCCTAAAGAGATCGTTGAAAAGTCCTTGAATATCGCAGGCGATCTCTGCATTTATACCAATCATAACCTCATCATCGAAACGCTCGACAAAGAATAACCATGAGCTCTACCGACACCTCTGATTTGCCCTCTGTAACCCCTACTCCCGAAGAAATTGTTTCAAAACTCAATCAGCACATCATCGGCCAGATCAAAGCAAAGCGCGCTGTTGCTGTTGCTCTGCGCAACCGCTGGCGCCGCCAGCAGGTAGCTGAACCCCTGCGCCAAGAAATTACGCCAAAAAATATATTGATGATTGGACCAACCGGCGTAGGTAAAACGGAAATTGCCCGGCGTTTGGCAAAACTGGCCAATGCTCCTTTCATTAAGATCGAGGCGACCAAATTTACCGAAGTCGGATATGTGGGCCGAGATGTAGATAGCATTATTCGCGACTTAGCTGAAATTGCGATTAAAGAAACCCGCGGATCGGAGATGGTGAAAGTTCGTGTGCAAGCTGAAAAGCGTGCAGAAGAGCGTGTTTTAGACATATTGATCCCACTGCCTCGCACCAAAGGTAAAAGCCGCAGAAACGGTAAATTTGATCTTCTGAAACTCCTGACTGAGGGAGAACGCAGCGCTTCGGATGAAGAAAACACAGCCAATGCTTCTACTGCAGAGGAAGAAGACATTGAAACGCGCAATGAAAACGATATGTCGAATGAGCAAGAAGGAATCGCTCGACAAACTTTCCGTGAGCGCCTTCGCAACGGTGAGTTAGATGACAAAGAAATTAAGCTCGACATAGCTGCACCTGCTGCCACCATGAATATCATGGGCCCTCCGGGTATGGAAGAAATGACAGAGCAAATTCGCAGCATGTTTGCGAATATGGGAGGTCAGCGCAGATCGCAACGCAAAGTCAAAATCAAAGAAGCACTCCGGCTCTTGGCTGATGAAGAAGCCGAAAAAATGCTCAATGAAGAGGATGTCAAAGAAAAAGCCATCAAAAGCATTGAGCAGCATGGCATCGTTTTTCTCGATGAAATCGACAAAATTGCATCCCGCAATGCGGGCAGTGGAAGCGGCGGAGAAATCTCACGCCAAGGGGTGCAACGTGATTTATTACCCCTAGTAGAAGGCACCACCGTCAATACCAAGTATGGAATGATCAAAACAGACCATATCTTATTTATTGCCAGCGGCGCCTTTCATCTAGCCAAACCCAGTGATTTAATCCCTGAGTTACAAGGACGTTTCCCCATTCGAGTGGAACTCGATTCGCTTTCCATAGCAGATTTCGAATCGATTCTCATGAGCACAGATGCGAGCTTAGTCAAGCAATACCAAGCGCTACTTGCCACGGAGAATGTGCAACTAGCATTTCTCCCAGATGGCATTAAACGGCTTGCCGAGATTGCTTTTTCTGTCAATGAAAAAACAGAGAATATCGGTGCACGACGCTTATATACCGTGATGGAAAAGTTACTCGAAAAAATTTCGTTCTCCACTCACGAGTATGTTGGCCAGCTGGTCAACATTGATGCGAGCTTTGTCGACAATCAGCTGACCGAGATCGTCAAGAATGAAGATCTTTCACGTTATATTTTGTAAAGAAAAACGCCTTAAGGGTAATGAAGAATCTACTCTCTTCTTCATTACCCTTAGAGCCTGTCCTAAGCTTCATTCAGAACAACCTCTCTCTAGTAAGGGCCTTGTGTGACGCCCGAAGACACCACAGCACTAGCCAATACGCTTTTAGACCTACTGCCACAAACACAATGCACTAAGTGCGGCTATCCAAACTGCCGCGCATATGCGCAAGCTATGGCGGCAGGAGAAGCCCAACACAATCAGTGCCCGCCAGGCGGACAAGAAGGCATAGCGCGTTTATCAAAGGCGCTTCGTCAACCTATTGTGCCGCTAAACTCAGAGCACGGGATAGAACGCCCTCGCCCCGTAGCACATATCGATGAAACACGCTGCATAGGTTGCACACTGTGCATTCAAGCCTGCCCAGTAGACGCCATTGTAGGTGCGCCCAAACACATGCACACCGTTATCGCATCGGATTGCACAGGCTGCGATTTATGCATAGCACCCTGCCCTGTAGATTGTATTAGCCTACTTCCCATCACTGGCACAGCAACCGGCTGGGCTGCTTGGTCTATCGAAGAAGCAAATCGCGCGCGCCTACATTATGCACAGCACACCGAACGACTCGAACGCCTTCAAAAACGCACCCAAAAACCTTTTAAACCGGAGCGAGCAGGAATTAACACCACGTTGCCAGGTGACCAAAGTACAGCTTCAGATACAGCCGCACCCGACCCCATTCATACAGTTGCAAATCACTCCCGGCCCTTAACCCAGCCGCCTTCAACACATAAACAGGCTCTACTTCAAGCTATTCTCAAACGTGTTGAGCACAAAAATTAAAAGACGGTGGTATGCATGTTGGGGTTCACGCCTCAACCAACCCACATTGAGGCATAGGTTGGTGGTGACGAAGGAACCCCAACATGCATACCACCGTCTTTTTGAATACCCGCGTAAAATCAGATATTCAAGATAGAAATACACTTTCAACCCAGAGCATGCATTCACCTATTTGGAGCTTTCCTATGTCGGTCTACGACAATTTAAAAAAATTGGGCATCACCCTACCTACTCCCTGCACCCCTGCTGCTGCCTATGTCATGAGCGTGCAAAGCGGTAACCTCGTTTACCTATCTGGCCATATTGCCAAAAAAGAAAATGCCGTCTGGGTAGGGCAATTAGGCAGCACTATCAATACACAAACCGGCCAGGCTGCTGCCCGCGCCGTAGCTATAGATATGCTGGCCACCCTGCATGCACACACCACGGACCTAAACCGCGTCAAACGCATTGTAAAAGTAATGAGCCTCATAAACTCCACCTCTCACTACACAGAGCAGCATTTAGTTACCAATGGCGCTTCTGAATTACTAGTGGAAGTTTTTGGAGAAAAAGGCAAACATGCACGCTCAGCTTTCGGTGTCGCCCAGCTCCCACTAGGCGCATGCGTTGAAATGGAGCTGATTGCAGAAGTGGAGTAAAAATCTGCTTTTAGACAAAAATTTAGACAAAAAGAAAGTGTATGACCTGGCCATTTGGCAGAAAGACAGCAGGGAAAAGCTGAAATAGGATGTGTGCTCTTCTCTCTCTTATTTGCCAGGGTCATGCACATGATCTCTCAACCGCACGATGGAATTTTTAAGGCGCTTTTAAGCGATATCACGATAGCCCGTGATTTTATGGCTGCACATTTACCTCCAGCTGTGCTTGAACGCTGCGCACTCTCCACACTCCGTCTAGAAAATAGCGCATTTATTGAAGACAAAATACAACAGCGCTTCTCAGATATCGTTTACAGCCTACGATCAAAAGTAGGAGGGGCCTATATTTACATAGTGATTGAGCATCAAAATCAAGCCCAGCGAATGATGCCGCTGCGGATGTTGCGCTATCAACTCGGTGTCATGCAAAAACACCTCGATCAAAAGCGGAGCAAGCGCCTCCCCATCGTCATCTCGATGGTCTTCTATCAAGGATCCAAACATCGCCCATACGCTCACCCGCTCAATATAATGGATTGCTTTGAACAGCCTGCCCTAGCGCGAGAAATGTTTCTTGGCCCCATACAGCTTATTGACCTGAACCTGATTCCCGATGAAAAACTACGTACCCATCAAAATGCTGCCGTATTAGAAATTATAATGAAACACATACGCACAAAAGACCTAGTACCTCTTTTCCAAGAAGTACTACCATTATTGGCAAAGTACCCGCTATCCATTGACAGAGAACGAGCAGTACTTCACTATTTAATGGAAAAAGGCAAGTGTAGCGACTATGAGCAGCTCATTGCATTGGTAGATGGGCACGCTCCACATTACGGAGAACAGGTGATGACACTGGGACAGAAACTCAGGAAAGAAGGCTTTCAAGAAGGTATGCAACAGGCTAGAACTCTGGGTCAGCAGCTCAGAGCAGAAGGCTTTCAAGAAGGTATTGAACAGGCCAAAACTCTGGGTCAGCAGCTCAGAGCAGAAGGCTTTCAAGAAGGTATTGAACAGGGTATTCGCAATGCTGCCGCAAAGATGTTGAACATAGGCCTTAGCACCGAGCAGATTCAAGCAACAACAGGCTTAGGGCCCGAAGAAATTGCCAGGATTGGCCCAAAATTGTAGCCCCTCCATATTGCGCTAAAGCCATTGCGACTTTATTAAACATGCGTTTAGAAAGTGAGATACGGATTCCAACATACAGACCGCTATCCTTTTAAAACCTGCATACGTATGCCAAAAGCGATGATCAAGAGCACGGTGGTGTGCATGTTGGGGCTCCTTCGTCACCACCAACCTACCGTTCTAAAATTTGCATATGCATAGCAAAAGGATGGTTATATGTTGGTGGGCTGCTTGTTGGGCTTCTTTCGTCACACCAACCTACGCATTTTTAATTTGAACGGGTGTGACGCCCCAAATTTCTTCGAGTCTGTAGTACTCGCGCATCGACGGTTGCAAGATATGCACAATGGCATCGCAGCAGTCCACGAGAATCCACTCTCCCTGGTCTTCACCTTCTGTACCCACAACCTCTCCTCCCGCTGCTTTTACCTTTTCACGCACGCTAGAAGCTAACGCTCTGGTTTGCCGGTTGGAGGTGCCGCTGGCAATAATGACGCGATCGAATAATTTGGTAAGGGTCCTGGTATCAAAGATTTCAATATCTTGGGCTTTGACTGATTCGAGCCCATCGAGAATAGCGTTTTCAAGTGTGAGAATATCCATAAGGATCCGTCTGGTAGAGGTGATGTTCAAAAATATACCGTGCAACTGCGTGCGGCACGCCTTCAAGGTGTTTTAGAGAGACGTTATTTGCAATCACCTGGCGAAGTTGCGTGGAAGAGAGTGTGGGCATTTTTAGAGCATCCCAATATATCAAGCCTTTTGAGTGCATTTGAATATCGGTTGCATCGGCCCTGCGAGGCAAGAGCGCTTGAGTTAGTGCTTTAGATAGGGTAGCGTTCCCTGTAGGCTCGAGTATAGGGCTTTTTATAGGTATTTCTAAGCGCGATTCATCCTGAATATCTATTTTCCTATAACCAACACGATGTGCCACGCCAATATGCGCATAATCAAAAAGCTGCCGCCACTTATGCCAGCTCTCAAGATGTGCTAACTGATCATCGCCAATAATCAAGGTCAGTGAAGATTGTGATCCTATCTGCGCACGCCAAGCGGCTAATGTATCCACCATGTAGCTAGGGCCTGGTCGCTCGAGTTCATCTTTTGCGACACGCACTGTAGTGCGTTTTTCTTTAGGTATGTTTTGCGAGTTGATTCGTAATTCCAACTCCTTGGCTGCGAGCTCTGTCATTGCCAATCGATGGAAGGCAGCCGATACCCCGATTTTTTGCCAAGGCTGTCCAGCGGGTAATAACACGAGCTCGGTCAGATTCAAACAGGCTATAAAGCGCAGTGCTATCGCTATATGCCCATTGTGTATGGGATCGAACGTGCCCCCCAAAATGCCAATGCGCTCTTTGGGCAGAATCAAGATGCCTGCAACCAATCACGGGGGACTAAATAATCCGTATAAAGCTTGGCTTCAACAGAATCAGGCTCTGGCTTCCAGTCATAGCGCCAAGTTGCCATGGGAGGTAAGGACATCAATATAGATTCTGTACGCCCTCCGCTTTGTAAACCAAATAAAGTACCACGATCCAAAGCCAGGTTAAATTCCACATATCGGCCTCGACGATATGCTTGAAAAGCGCGCTCACGTTCTCCAAAAGGCGTAGAGCGACGTCTTTGCACGATCTCAGGGTAAGCTTGTAAAAATGCCTCACCTACCCTTTTTGTCATGTCTATCCCGCCCACAAAGCCTAGCTCAGATACATCATCATAGAAAATGCCTCCAATGCCGCGTGGCTCTTGGCGATGCTTCAGGAAGAAATACGCATCACATGCCTGTTTCGAGCGCGCATACCAATCTGCCCCAAAGGGCGTGAGCGCTTCTTTGCAGGCTTGATGAAATGCCTTGGCATCTTCCGTAAAACCATAATAAGGGGTGAGATCCATCCCCCCTCCAAACCAAAAAACAGGAGCGGCAAACTGGTCTGTTTGCCCATCTGCTGAATGAATAGGAGAAGAGGTCTGCTGCTCAGGCTCTGCTATTTTTGGATAGGCCACCAATACACGCACATTCATATGCACGGTGGGGCAGTAGGGGTTTTCAGGGTGCAAAACCAGTGAAACCCCTAGTGCTTCGAAGCGAGAGCCTTTCAGATGGCTACGCTCAACGGTTGCCGCATTGGGCAAAGAGGCACCTTGCACGTGCGAGAAGCCCACTACGCCACGCTCAAATAGCTTACCGCCTTCGATCACACAGGTCACTCCCTCTCCTGATAAAGAGGGATGGCTTGTTGATTGCACATCAGCTTGGCTAGGCTCTTTTTTCCATGTATTTTGGATAAAAGTAGTTCCGTCCAACGCCTCTAAAGACGACACAATACGTTGCTGCAAATCCAGTAAGGTGTGTCGAGCAAGAGGCAAATCAAGTCTGTCGTTTGAAATAAAGGTCATAGTTAAAAGATTGTGATTTGCATATCGGGGGCCATACCTCAACCCCAATCTAGGGTGTGTCCTCAATTGCCCCAAAGGGCCCATCTTCGGGGTCGTGCGGTGCTCGGGATCC